>CAMDCW010000051.1 GCA_945890745.1 Phycisphaera mikurensis NBRC 102666 | reverse complement strand
AATCCAATCGGCAAGCGGGGTGAGTGGGGCGCCTTGCCCACCGAGCGCAAGATCCGCGCCGCGCAGGTCAAATACCACATCGCATTGCAGCGCCAGTGCAACCGGATGCGCGTTCAGCAGCTGCCAACTTTCCGGCGGTCGATGAAAGATGGTTTGGCCATGCAATGCGGCAAGATCGACGCGAGGGATACCGGCACTCCGAAGAAGTTCGACGGATTGCCGTGCGTGCAGCATGCCGAGTTCGCGTGCGATGGCAGCGAATTCGCTGGCGGGCATCGGATGTTGGTTGGCGGCGGCGCGGAGGCGATCGGCAAGGGGGCCAAGGGGAGCAGATCGCTCCGCGAGCAGTGTGGCGCGCATGGTCAGACCGGCGCCGTCGATGCGGGCAACGGCGAGATCGATGCCATCGATGCTCGTGCCAGTCATTGCTCCAAGGACGAGGCGGGTTCGTTGCATGAGTGTGGATGTTCGCAGTGCGGAGCCCGGCGGTCAAGCATGGCAGTTCGCGTGCGTTGCTGAGAAGCGCATACACTTGCGGAATGCCCCGTTCATTGGTTACAGGTGGTGCCGGATTCCTTGGTTCGCATCTGTGCGACTCGTTGATTGCGTCTGGTCACAGCGTGATCTGCCTTGACAACTTGTTCACGGGCAATCGGCAGAATATTTCGCATCTTGATGGGAAGCGGGGATTCACGTTCGTTCATCACGATGTGGTTCATCCGTTTGACTTTGATGTCGATTACATCTGGAACATGGCATGTCCAGCGGCTCCCGGGCATTACCGCTACGAGCCGGTGAAGACCATGATGACTTCGGTGCTTGGCGCGCTGCATTCGCTGCAGTTGGCACATCGCACGGGCGCGCGCCTTTTGCATGCGTCTACCAGCGAGGTGTACGGCGATCCAGAGGTTCATCCGCAGCCAGAGTCATACCGCGGCAACGTCAATCCGATTGGTCCGCGTGCGTGTTACGACGAGGGCAAGCGTGCCGCAGAAACGCTGTGCTTTGATTACCGACGCATGCACGGAACATCTATCAAAGTAGTACGAATCTTCAATACCTACGGGCCGCGCATGCATCCGTACGACGGGCGTGTAGTCAGCAATTTCATTCGGCAAGCGGTTGGTGGAGAGGCGCTGACGATCTTTGGTGATGGATCGCAGACGCGCTCGTTCTGCTACGTGGACGACTTGATTGCAGGTTTTCGACTGATGATGGATTCGCGCGAGGAATTCACGGGCCCGGTGAACATGGGCAATCCGCATGAGTTCACCATGTTGGAATTGGCGCACGCCGTTGCGCGCGACGCGGGATGCACGGCGCAGATTGAGCATCGTCCATTGCCGATGGATGATCCGTTGCAGCGGCAGCCAGACATCACGCTTGCCAAGCGCGAGCTTGGGTGGAATTCCAAGATCAATATTGCGGAGGGAATTCCTCGCACCATTGAGTGGTTCCGCACCATTCGTTTGTCGGACTACCCACCGCCAAGCCCGAACGTGATGCAGCCGGAAACCCAGGCCAAGTAAGGCAAAGAAGGCGGTAAGGGCAGTCCCCGGGTGGCGTTGGTAGGCCGGCGGGATCGTCAGCGCCCAGTCTGCCCAATCTGCCGGGTCGAGGCCCCGGGCGTCCCCTGCCCAGAATTTCGCCAAAGAAAAAGGGCTTGATGTCGCAGATACTTCACTTTGAGGTCGTACTGTTCCCTCATCGCCAGTCCGGTTCGGGCCTGGTGGTGGGTTCCCGCGAGGCGGAATACCCGAAAATTTACCGAACAGACCTTGACAAGTCCGATGGTTGCGGAGAACCTACCAAACACCGAACAACCATCGGCTTACTCAAACAGTGAAACGCGCATGACCCGCAAAGTACGCGGAATGCAGAGTGTGCAAGGAACGCAGCACGGTGACCCAGACGGGTTGCCCCAACCGACGGAGCGAAAGAAACAGATGGCACAGACGACCACGACGGCGAACACCACCACGAACGGAACCCCGGCTTCGGCCGCCCGCACCTCCAGCACCACCTCCGGCGCGGCGGTGGCGACCCCCGCAGGGCGCGAGAACTTTGGGAAGATGGGCTCCATGCCAACCACCCCCAGCAAGGCGTCCGATTCCCGCGTTGATGTCAAGACAGACGTCAAGAGCGATATCAAGGAAGTCAAGGATGCAAAGCCCGCAGCATCACCAAAGCCAGCAGCAAAGTTGACGCCCGCAGAACTCACCGCGCGGACCGCAAAGTCCAAGGCGCTTGAGGCGGCCGTTGGACAGATTGAGAAGAACTTCGGTAAGGGATCGATCATGCGTCTCGACAACGAGACCGTGCCGGTGATCCCGTCGATTTCGAGCGGTGCGCTCAGTCTTGATATTGCCCTCGGTGGACGCGGACTCCCGCGCGGCCGAGTGGTGGAGATCTTCGGACCAGAAAGTTCAGGTAAGACGACCCTTGCTCTGACGGTCATTGCCAACAGTCAGAAGAACGGTGGCGTGGCTGCGTTCATCGATGCTGAGCATGCGCTCGATCCATCGTGGGCCAAGCGTCTGGGCGTGAACCTTGACGAAATTCTGGTGTCGCAGCCCGATACGGGCGAGCAGGCGCTGGAGATCTGTGAAATGCTCGTGCGCTCCACCGCGGTGGATGTCATCGTGGTTGACTCGGTGGCGGCATTGATCCCACGCGCAGAAATTGAAGGCGAAATGGGTGATAGTCACGTTGGTTTGCAGGCGCGGCTCATGAGCCAGGCGCTGCGCAAGCTGACCGGCGCCATCGCTAAGAGTGAGTGCATCGTGATCTTTATCAATCAGCTGCGCGAGAAGATCGGCGTCATGTTCGGATCGCCCGAAACGACGACCGGCGGACGTGCACTGAAGTTCTACTCATCGGTGCGCATTGATATTCGCCGTATTGGCGCGATCAAGGATGGCGACCGCAATGTTGGTAATCGTGTGCGCGCGAAGGTAGTGAAGAACAAGGTTGCGCCGCCGTTCCGTGAGGCCGAGTTTGACATCATGTTTGAGGAGGGCATCTCAGTGTCGGGAGACATTCTCGACCTCTCAGTGCTCGACGGCGTGGTGGACAAGGCTGGTGCGTGGTTCAGCTTCGGAGATGTGCGACTTGGACAGGGTCGTGAGGCATCGAAGTTGTTCCTGCGTCAGAACCCGAACCTGATGGAAGAGATTCGCCGCGAGGTCTTGACCAAGCGGTTGGCGAATCCATCGGCGCCGACCAAGGCTCCCCCTGCACCTGCTGCTGACGATTGATTTCACTGCTGTCGGAGGTAGTGAATTTCCAGCGCCGGACGCCCCACGACGGTGGCGTCCGGCGCTGTGCTGATATTTAGCAGCGGCCGAGCATGGAGTGCGAGCGCGGGGCGAGGCATAAGTTGTCGTGTTCGCGGGCCGCGTATCGCCAGTGGGCAAGGGCGGCGATCATGGCGGCGTTGTCAACACAGTATTTCTGAGCCGGCAAGCGCACATCGATGTCGTGCGTCGTGCCGAACTTTGTCAATTCGGCGCGGAGGTGGCGGTTGGCAGTGACCCCACCGCCCACCAGGAGCGTTACGGGGCGATCGTTGTGTGTTTCGAGCCGTTCAAGTGCGCGATGGAGCACGTCCATGACTTGATTGACCGCCGCTGACTGAAAGCTGGCTGCGAGGTCGGACACGCGCTGCTCGGTGAGTGGCAGTGGCGGTCGGGGCGCGGGTCGATTGGCAACGGGCGGGATACCGCGCACCGCGTAGAGCAGGGCGGTCTTCATGCCGCTGAAACTAAAGTCAAGTGTGCGTTCGGTGGATTGGCCGCCCTCGCGGGCGCTGCGCGCCGTCAGTCGTGGGGTGGGAAATCGCATGGCCGTTGGATCACCCGACGAACTGCGCTCATCCAAGAGGGGTCCGCCCGGGTAGCCGAGCGATAGCAGTGTTGCTGCCTTGTCGAATGCCTCGCCAATCGCGTCGTCGATGGTGCGGCCGAGGAGTGTCATCGACCGCGGTCCGTTCATGCGAAAGAGATGCGTGTGTCCGCCAGAGGCCACCAAACCAAGCGCGGGCCAACGAACTGGGGGAGCATCAAGCAGGCCAGCCACCAAGTGTGCGGCAATGTGGTCAATACCGATCACCGGAATGCCCAACGACCAGGCATATGCCTTCGCAGCCGCGTTGCCAACCAGGAGCGATCCAATCAATCCGGGTCGATTGCCAATAGCCACCGCGCTGACGTGTCGGCCTTGCAGATCCGCGCTTCGCAGCGCCTCGCGAACCACTGGGACGATCCGTTCCAGATGCGCACGACTCGCAAGCTCCGGCACCACGCCGGCGTAGCGCGCGTGAATTTCATGTTGCGTACTCACCACGTTTGAAAGGACGCGGGGCGCGCCATCGCGCCACTCCACAATGCTCGCAGCGGTTTCGTCGCAACTTGTCTCGATGCCCAGAATGAGCGTGCCATCAGTGGGCTGATGCGGCGGATAGTTCTGCGTGGATGGACTCACTTCCCCTCCGGTTCGCGCGCAGGCGTGTATTCCGGGGCAGGAATGGCGCTTGCGCCAATACCCGTGCGCAGTGCCGATGGGTCCTTGACGATCCAGCGACCGATGACATGGCCGTCGCGGTCACGGAGTTCAACGGCGCCATCGATAAGCGATGCGTCGTTGCCAAGCAGCGGATCATCCACACCAGCGCCCGCGCCACGGAGGGTGCTAATCGCCTGGTCAGTCTTATGAAGTTCATCAAGTAATCGCCGGCGGTATTCGATGCTTGAGCGCAACTCATCGTTGCCAGCGCCGACGTCACCGGAGAGGTCGCCGACGACCGGCCACTCCACCATGTCAAGGTAGCCCTGTATGGCGTCGACCGCCCCGGCAAGTTGTGGATCATGGGCCACGCGAGTGATGGAGGCCGACGAATTCCAGCTCACTGGTGGCGAAGTAGCGGCGCCGCCTGCTTCGCGCAACTGGCGCGCTGCTGCGCGGGCAATTGATTGTTCCTCGGTCATCGGCACGCGAAAGCCCGTGTCTGGTTCAACGCCCCACCGCGATGCGCCAACCGCGCGATGCGGCGAGGTGCCGCTCGGCAAGTAATAGCGAGCGGTAGTGATCTTGACCGTTCCGGCGCCGTCTGGAAGTTGCAGCACATCCTGCACGCTGCCCTTACCGTAGGAACGGGTGCCGATGATCTTGGCGCAGCCGTTGTCGCGCAATGCACCCGCGACTACCTCGCTGGCGCTTGCACTTCCTTGGTTGACGAGCACCACCATCGGAATGTGCAGGTCTTCCGGGGACGACGTTGCATCCCACGTTCGACCAGTATCGCCACGACCGCGAATACTGACAATCGCCCCTTCGGAGATGAATCGATCCACCACTCCGACAGCAGCAGTGAGCGAGCCTCCGCCATTGTCACGCAAATCAAGAATCATGCCGGAAACGCCGTCGGCACGAATGCGTGCAAGTGCGGCATCAACTTCTGCCAGCGTTCGATCATTGAATTGTGCGATACGTATGTATGCCACACGTCGGTCAGGATCGATGGTAAAGCGCCAGCCGTCCGCGTCGCGGAGGATGCCCTTCACGCTGGGCGTTTCCACCACGCGGCGCGGCACATTGAGCGTTCGTTCATTGCCATCGGCACGGCGGATCACTAACGCCGCCACCGTGCCGGGCGCACCCGGGAGGAGCGACTCCAGCGTGGCAGCGCTGATTCCTTCAGTGGACTTTCCATCAACAGAGAGAATGGTGTCGCCTGCCAGGATGCCTGCTTCCATCGCCGGTGATCCATCGATGGCAGTAATCACGATCGGCCGGCCGTCGTCAAGGTCCAACTCAACGCCGATACCCACATAGCTTCCCGACAGTTGTCTGCGGAATGCGCCCTCGTCGGCGGGTGGAATGTAAAGGGTGTACGGATCGCCAAGCGCCTTGGTCATCGCCTCCATGGCGGCGCGCTGCATCGCGGGCGCGTCAATTGGATCGACGTAACTACCCACCAAGAGCGCGCGCAGGTCGATGATTGGATCGAGCCAGCGGTAGGCGCCCTCGGTGGCAGGTGGCACGGTGCGCGCGCCATCATCGGTTGATTGTGGCATTCCAGCCTGCAGCGCGGGCGCCAGAAGCGCGGCGAATGCAGCAGAAGCGAGGAACATCGTGAATCGGGCCACGCGGCGATGATAGGGGCGCGCCATCCCGCCCTACAATCCTCCCCACATGGAAACAGGACGCCACGCAGAAGTCGACATCCGGGCCGAGCCCGCGATCCTTGTCGGCGTCCGCCTTCGAGATAATGAAACCACCTTCGACGACTCGCTTGTCGAACTACAGGCATTGGCGGAAACGGCCGGGGTGCGTGTGGTGGGCACCCTCGAACAGCGCCGGGTTGCGCCACGAGGCAAGACCTACATCGGCAAGGGCAAGGTGGAAGAACTGTCCGCCATGTGCAAGGAGCTTGGTGCCAAGGTTGTGATCTTTGACAACGAACTCGCTCCCAGTCAAATTGCTGAACTGGAGAAGGCGCTCGAACTTAAAGTGATCGACCGCAGCGAAGTGATCTTGGACATCTTTGCGAACCGCGCCACCACCAAGCAAGCGCAACTGCAGGTCGAGATTGCGCAGCTTGAGTACACCGCGCCACGACTCCGCGCCATGTGGTCGCACTTGGGGCAGGTCACTGGTGGCGCGCCCGTCGGTGTTGGTACCCGTGGACCCGGCGAGCAGCAGTTGGAGATCGACCGTCGCATCGTTAAGGCGAAGTTGGACAAGCTGCGGCGCGAGCTTGGAGAGATTGAAGGTCGCCGATCACGCGAAGTGAAGCAACGCCGCGATGAGCACTACACCGCTGCCTTGGTTGGCTACACCAATGCCGGTAAATCGAGCCTCTTCAATGCATTGACGCGGGGCGGGGCGTATGCCGCTGACAAACTTTTTGCAACACTGGGAACTCGCGTTGAAAGTTGGAACCTGGCAGGCGGAAACGCAGCCATGCTCTCCGACACCGTTGGTTTCGTGCAGCGTCTTCCCCACCATTTGGTGGCGAGCTTTCGTGCGACGCTCGAAGATGCCATTGCCAGTCATGTGATATTGATCGTTCTTGATGTTGCGGACCCCAGCGCGCTCATGCAGTATGAGACCGTGCAATCGGTGCTTGATGAGATTGGCGCAGATCAACAGCCGCGCATACTGCTTCTCAACAAGGCCGATCGATTGCCGCCGTCCAGAATTGGCATCGACCCACGAATCACTGAGTGGATGGAGCGCGTTCCTGGAGCGTTGCCAATTTCTGCGCTCACCGGTGCAGGGCTCCCCGAACTCTCCGAGCGGGTGCTTGGCCTGATGAAGGGCGACATTCGTGACTGCACGCTTTCGGTTCCGCTGACCGATGGACGTGCGGTGGACTTTGTGGAGAAGCGTGTTCCAGTACTGAGCCGCGATTGGACGGAGGCCTATGTGCAACTCAAAGTGCAGATTGGCCGCCGGCAACTTGAGCAACTCCTCTCAAGTGGGGTGCGCATGTTGGTGGATGGATTGCCAGCGCATGAGGGATTGCGATCGTTGTGGCCCGATATAAAGATCGATGTTGCCCCGCGAATTCGTCCGCACGATTCCTATGCGGTTGGTCAAGAAGTCGAAGACGAGTGAAGCGCGCGTTTCACGCGTAGGCAACGCCCAGCGGATCACAATTCTCGAGCGGTATCAAGCACGCGGCTCATGAGTGCAGCCACGGCGCCATCACGAACATGCGGAGTGCCGTGCGGCGCACGCTCCCAGATATGCGCGGGCGCGCTGCCATCCACCGGGAACCACGCCACCAACGAACTCATTTCATACTGGCCGCGTGCCCAGAAGCCGTCCTCGGCACGGCCGTGCGCGACCCGATGACCGCGCGGTGGGAAGCGATCCCAGCGCTCAATGATGGTTCCCAGTAGCGCAGTTTCAACGGCGTCGTATGCGGCGGGCGAATCGCTCGCGATGCAGATGACATTGACGGCGCCAGGCATGAATTGCGAATACGCCTTGCGAAGAAGTCGCTGCACGCGCGGTATGGCAGCCTCCCAACCCGCATCGACACCCGTTCGAACAGTGACGGTGCCTTCTGCGGTGGGCGCCACAATGCGCGCTGCTCCCAACCACGCGCCGTCTTCGGCGCGAACCACCACTTCATCGCCCACGCTTGCTTCACGTACGAACGGTTCCAGCGCGTTGCGCAGGGTGAGTAACTGCGCGTCGCCGGCGGTGGGCGACCAACGTACCGCGATGGACACCGGGCGCTTCGTTGCAGAAAGTTGGCTCAAGACTGCGGGAAGCGGGGTACTCGGCTCCATGGCATGTGGCGCACCCACGCGTTTGACGTGGACCCAGCACTCCACGTTGTTGGAGGCTCGCACAAAGAAGTCTGCATGACGACCGCCCGCAGTGAGTCGTTCGATATCGATAGCGCATCCAGCTTCCAAGAGCCGACGTGCTAAGACCGCTTCTGCCACGGTGCTGAGGAATCGGTCTTCGCGTCCGCTCGGTTCGTCGAGTGCTTCCACGAGGCGGCGAATTTGTCGTCCTGCCACTCGACCGCCGCGGTCAGCGGAGGGAGGGGTCATCCACGAGAGGATTTCCTCGCGCAGGCGTCGAACATCAATGGGTAAGCCCAAGTTGGAAAGGGTAGCTTCGTTGCGGCCGATCAGCGAAACGCCGCCCGATCCAGTTCGGATCGGGCGGCGTTTTGAATGGCAACTCGCGGACTTGAACCGCGGACCCGCGCATTTTCAATGCGCTGCTCTACCAACTGAGCTAAGTTGCCGCGCGCGTTACAACCCAGTGACGGGTCGCTTCGAGCAGTAATTTGGATGTCACCCTCGGAACCCAGGACGCGTTTCGGCGCCCGCGGCCATTTGGGCAGGAATGCGAAGGGTACGCACTTCTTCCACCGTGTCAAGGCGCTCGGAGGCACTTGCTGCTCGTCCGAGCTCCACTTCGAGGCTCCCTAGGAGCCTTTCAGCCAGCCAATACCGCAGTGGGCGGGTGGCGGCGAAGGTTCGGAGGTCGGGAGCGCGAACGCCGCGCGGGCGGCGGACGGTGGTTCCGGAGCGTCCGCTACGCGTCCGGGCGTCGTTGGTCGGTCCCAGCGTCGAGACGCGGAGGTCGATCCAGAATCGGCGCGCGAAGGCAATTCCGCGCATCGGGTCAAGGCGCGAAGCACAGGCGCGATCGAAGCCGGGCGCCAGAACGGTCTGCAAGTCGGCCCATGATTGCGCAACACCACGCGACAGCGCCGCAGCGTGCACCGCACACTTAATGTTGTCGATCGCGCGCTCTGGTCGCGGCATGCGTCCGAGGCCCGCATTCTCCAAATGCTCAATGACGTCCGAAACGCTCATTCCGTAGCGCACCGCTAATTCGCCTGATTCTGCGAAATACGCCGAGCGAATGCCCGCTTCAATCGATTCATCTAAGCGGCGCGCTGCAGAGCGCTCAGCCATGGTGCATGCACCACCGGCATTGTTCGAACCCCACAACGAGTGCGACTCCCACAGCGTGCCCGTTGCGTCAGTGGAATTCATTGAACTGTTTACTTTCATCGGTGTTCGCCTCCTGCGATTCCGTTGCGAGTGCCGCTGCTTGCATAGCTGCGATGCACTCATGCATTCCTTGCGTGCGCGGAGTGTAGAGCTGCGAAGTGCCGCGTCAATCGGTTTATGCAGAATCCCGGGCGAATTCACGCAATGCGGACGTTGCCAAGAAGTGAGCGCCGAAGGTCACGCAAGGCCGGAAACTTATCGCGCCAACGCAACAACTCGTTGCGATCGAGTTCTGCGATGAGCGCTAACTCGCCATCGCCCGCCTCAGCGATGATCTCTCCGCTCGGCGCCACCACGAACGAGTCACCGTGGTACGCGGCTTGTGGGTCGTGTCCGATACGGTTGCAGGCGATCACAAATGCTTGGTTCTCGATGGCACGCGCTACCGCAAGTGCGCGGCGATGTACCGCGCGCGAGCCCGGCCAATTTGCGCCCACGGTGAACACGTCTGCGCCCGCAAGTGCTGCAAGGCGAAAGAGTTCGGGAAAGCGGAGGTCATAACAAATGAACGGCGCAACCCGCCATGTTCCGTCCGAGAGTGGCACATCAATCACCGAGATGGTGTCGCCCGGCGCGTAGTGTTGATCCTCGCGAGCCGGCGAGAAGAGATGCATCTTCCGATATGTTCCTGCCACGGAACCATCCGGACGGATGATGCTGGCGGCGTTATGGAGCGCGCCAGTGGTGGCGTCCCGCTCGGCGTGCCCCGATTGCATCCAGACTTGGTGCCGTCGCGCGAGCTGTGCAGTGGCTTCAATCGGATCGGGACGCCCGGCAGGGGGCGGATCCATGGTGAAACCGGTATCCGCCAACTCAGGAAGCAGCACAAAGTCACTCGCAGAAAGGTTTGCGGACGCAGCGAGCCGGTCTATGGTGGCCCAATTGCGTGCGGGGTCCATCCACGCGATGTCAAACTGCAGGGCGGCGATACGCATGGCGCGCACCATAGCGGTTCCCGCGCCATCGGCGCCTCCATGTGCCCCGCATGCCTCCAGTTGCCCAAAAACAAACCACCCCCGCATAAGAACGGGGGTGGTTTGTTGAACGGGCGACCGACGGGATTTGAACCCGCGACTTTCAGGATCACAACCCGATGCTCTACCAACTGAGCTACGGCCGCCATAGTGAAGGGAAACCATGGTATCCGGACGAGGAAGGGGGGTCAATCCCCTCGGATTCTGAGCAACGAACCGGCCGACCAAGTCGGTATCCTTCGCCCTTTACGCTCCTCATTTGGAAAGTACTCAACCATGACCATCGCTGCGCCCTCCGCTGCCCGCCAGAAGCACGACTTCGGCACCGCCTCCATTCATGCCAACCTCGCTGCGGCTCGCCTTGTTGAATTGGCGATCGCGCGCGGCGAAGGAATGCTTGCCGCCAACGGCGCCCTGAACTGCGATACCGGCGCGCGCACGGGACGCAGCCCCGACGACAAGTACCTCGAAGACACCGCCAAGATTCACGGCAACATCGCTTGGGGCAAGGTCAACCAGCCAGTGAGTTCTGCGCACTTTGACCTCATCCATGCGAAGGTCATGGAGTACATGCGTGCCAAGAAGGACGTGTTCCGCTTCGACGGCTATGCCGGGGCGGACACCAAGTACCGCCTGAAGGTTTCCGTCTTCACTGAAGAAGCATGGCACAGTCTGTTCGCCAAGACGCTCTTCATCAACGCCGAGCCAAATGAGCTGCCGACCTGGCAGAATGACTGGACCATCATTGATGCCTCGCGTCTTGAACTGGAAGACCCAGCCAAGTACGGCGTGAAGAACAAGCTGTGCATTGTGCAGAGCTTGGAGCGCAAGTTAGTACTCATTGTTGGCACTCGCTATGCGGGTGAAATCAAGAAGTCGATCTTCTATGCAATGAACTACGACCTCCCTGAGGTTGGCGTGTTCCCGATGCAC
Organism: Phycisphaera mikurensis NBRC 102666; assembly: GCA_945890745.1. Lineage (GTDB taxonomy): Bacteria > Planctomycetota > Phycisphaerae > Phycisphaerales > SM1A02 > UBA966. Next base: position 4,047 of record CAMDCW010000051.1, on the reverse strand, counting down.
TGCTCTGCCAACGTGGCCAAGGACGATGCTTCGAATGTTGCAGTCTTCTTCGGACTTTCTGGCACTGGTAAGACCACTCTCTCTGCTGACCCGAAGCGCCGACTGATTGGCGACGATGAGCATGGCTGGTCCGACCGCGGCGTCTTCAACTTCGAGGGCGGCTGCTACGCCAAGTGCATCAATCTCAGCCAAGAAGGCGAGCCGCAGATCTGGAACGCCATTCGCTTTGGCAGCGTGATTGAGAACGTGGTGGTTGATCCGGTCACTCGCGTGCCGAATTACGAAAGCGCAGCGCGTACCGAGAACACTCGCGTCACCTATCCGCTGGACTTTGTGCCGGACGCGGTGATGCCATCAGTGGGCACGCATCCGAAGAATGTGATCTTCCTCTCTGCGGACGCATTCGGCGTTCTTCCGCCAGTGTCCAAGCTCACCGCAGAACAGGCGCAGTACTACTTTGTGAATGGCTATACCTCGAAGCTTGCTGGTACTGAGGCGGGCGTCAAGGAGCCCACTCCGAATTTCAGCGCGTGCTTCGGTGGACCATTCATGCCGCGCGAGCCAATGGCGTATGCCGCCATGCTTGCTGAGAAGATCAAGCAGCATGGCAGCACCGTGTGGCTGGTGAACACTGGTTGGACCGGTGGTCCGTACGGCGTTGGCAATCGCTTCAAGTTGAGTTACACCCGAGCCATTCTTTCGGCCGTCCTGGACGGATCACTGGCGAACGCCAAGTTTGTTGAGCATCCGATCTTTGGACTGCACATGCCAACCGCAGTTCCTGGTGTTCCAACCGAAGTGCTTGACCCCCGCAACACCTGGGCCGACAAGGCTGCGTACGACGCTATGGCGAAGGACCTCGCCACGCGTTTCCGTGGCAACGACGCCAAATACACGCTGAGTGACGGCGTCCGGAAGGCTGGTCCGAAGGCCTAACCGGCCCGAGGTACCTCAGACCATGGCAACCATTCACGCGACCGCGCATGCTGTCACTGATGTTTGCTTTGCGGACATCGTTGCAGCTCGGCAACGTATCGCGGGCGGTGTGTTGGTGACGCCCTGTGTTGAAAGCCCGGCGCTTTCAGCCATCACCGGCGCACAGATATTTTGCAAATTGGAATACCAGCAACGCGCGGGGAGCTTCAAGGAGCGTGGGGCGTGCAACGCCTTGCTCCTGCTCAGTGCCGAAGAGCGCGCTCGTGGCGTGATTGCAGCCAGTGCGGGCAATCACGCGCTTGCGTTGGCTTTGCACGGTAAGCGTCTGGGCATTCCCGTGACCGTGGTCATGCCAACGCATGCCCCGTTGGTGAAGCAGCGGCGGTGTCGTGAACTGGGCGCGCGCGTTCTGAATCACGGTGACAATATTGCCGAGGCTCGAAGCCGCGCTGATCTGTTGGTTGCCGATGAACGTCTCACCTACATCAACGGCTTTAACGACGCGGCGATTGTTGCCGGGCAGGGCACCGTTGGTCTGGAAATTCTGGAGCAAGTTGCCGACCTTGATGCCATCGTGGTGCCGATCGGTGGTGCGGGTTTGATTGCCGGCATTGCCTTGGCAACCAAGGAACTGGCGCCGCGCGTGCGGATTGTTGGTGTTGAGCCATCCCGATGCGCAAGTTTCGCTGCGGCTATGGCGGCGGGCAAGCCGGTGCGCGTTTCGTCAGTAGCCACGCTCGCTGACGGTCTGGCAGTGCCGGAAGTTGGGGCTCGTAGCTTTGAGATTGCACGAACGCGCGTCGATGAGTGTGTGGCGGTCGATGAGAACGCCATCGCGCTCGCAATCTTGCGCCTGGCCGAATTGGAGAAGGGCGTGGTTGAAGGCGCTGGTGCAGCGCCGCTGGCAGCATTCCTGGCCGGTAAGTTGGATTCACTGAAGGGCAAGCGCGTCGCGCTGGTTCTGTGTGGAGGCAATATTGATCCGTTGGTGTTTAGCCGCGTCATTGAGCAGGGTCTTGCTGTTGATGGTCGGCTTGTGAAATTCTCAGCGGTGATTAGCGATCGTCCCGGCGGGTTGGCCGATCTTGCTGGAACCCTCGCCAAGTGCGGCGCAAGTGTCCAGGACATCGTTCATGAGCGCACGTTCGGCGAAGCCGATGTTTCCACCGTCACGGTGCAATGCATTGTTGAGGTGCGGGACCGCAGTCATGCGCAGGAGCTATTTCAAGCCCTGCACGCGCGCGGGGTCCGTATTACCTCCCGCAGTGACCCGTTGGAGTGATTTTCTTCAAAAATCCGTTGAGGTGAGCTGCAGTCGGCGGTCAGGGGCGCCGATCCATGCGGTGGCACGGCTTCCACGTCTGGATGCGGTGCCAACTATGTCGCGCTTTAAGGAGCATTGAGAATCACATGGCACAGAACGCATTCGGCACGGAAAAGGAAGCACTCACCACTGGCGAAGTTGCGCGCATCTGCAATGTGGCAGCGCGCACCGTGAGCAAGTGGATCGACGGCGGCCGGCTTGAGGGCTACCGAATTCCTGGTTCGCGTGATCGTCGTGTTCATGTTTCCGCGCTCGAGAACTTTGTTACTGCTCACGGGATTCCGTTCACGGCCGAAGCGCCGCAGATGGCAACCTCAACCCGTGTTCTCTTGGTTGACCTTGACCGAACCGCTACGGAGACCGTTCGCGAAGTCTTGACGGATCTGGGTGGCTTCACTGTGGAGACTGCTTCCGATGCGCTTTCCGCGGCGATTGCGTGTGGATCCTCAGTGCCGGATGTGGTGGTGTTTGACTGCTCGGCCGGTGACCCGGTGGCGTTCATCACGGCGCTTCGGTCGCGCGCCAACTTTGCCCGCACCCGCTTCTTTGCAAGCGGCGCTACATTTCCGGACGGCGGTATTTCACTCACTCGCCGCGGATTTGAAGCGATTATCCACAAGCCGTATTCGGTGCGTGTTCTGCTTGAAGCAGTCACTGCGCCACGTTTGAATGCTCGCCACGCGGGTTGACATTGCCTCCGCACCGCGGCGTTGCCACCTAGACTGTCCGTCCCATGCGGATTGCGCTCGCACGCTTCGATTCCCTCGTTGGCGATGTTCCCGGAAATTCCCGGCGAATGCTTGATCGCGCGGTGGAACTGTCCAGCGCCGGCGCGCAATGCGTGGTTTTTCCTGAACTCGCCATGGTCGGCTATCCGCCGCGGGACCTTCTGCAACGTGAAGGATTCGTTGAAACCTGCGAACGCGCCGTGGTGGCGTTGGCGGCCAATCTGCAGAGTGCTGGCGCTGGCGATGTTGCCGTATGCGTTGGTGCCGTCATGCATGTGGCTGGTCCTGGTTCAGCGCTGATCAATGTGGTGGCCGTGCTGCGGGGCGGTCGTGTGGAAGCCACTTACGCCAAGCGGCTGCTTCCTGATTACGACGTCTTTGACGAACCGCGTCACTTTGCTGCGGGTCGATCGCCCGTAGTGATTGCGTGTGGCACGGAGCGCGTCGGCATTGTCATCTGCGAAGACCTGTGGCGCGCGGAAGACGCGGTTGCCGGAGGTCACTCGTATTCGATTGACCCAGTCGCTGAGTCCGTTGCCGCGGGTGCGACAGTGATTGTCTGTCCGTCGGCAAGTCCATGCGCGGCAGGAAAGCATGCGCGCCATGTGGAGATCTTGCGCTCTGCAGCACAACGCGTCGGCGTTCCGCTGTGTTCACTGAACGCATTCGGGGCGGACGACGATCTGGTCTTTGATGGTGACGCGCGCATTGTGTTTCCTGATGGAGCCGCCATTGCTGCTTCGCGCTGGGGCAGGGATGCACTGGTGCACGATTTCAAAGCTCCAGCAATTGCTGCTGAGCGCAGTCCCGTACTGAACGCGCAAGGAGCAGAGCACGCGGAGCGCTGGCACACCGTTGTTGCGGGAATTGCAGGCTATTTTCGCAAGACTGGTCATAGTCACGCGGTGCTTGGACTTTCAGGCGGAATTGACAGTGCCCTGGTTGCTGCGCTTGCATGTGCGGCCCTGGGCGCGGACCGTGTCACTGGAGTATTGATGCCCAGCAAGTTCTCCAGCGATGGTTCGCGCGCTGATGCGTGGGACTTGGCGCGCCGGCTTG
>CAMDCW010000050.1 GCA_945890745.1 Phycisphaera mikurensis NBRC 102666 | reverse complement strand
GGTACTTCATAGGAGATACCAATCTTGATCGATTGCCGCAGATGGGAATTCGGCTGATCAAGGTTCATGAAGTCCTTGGTCAACACAGCGCTGTTCGGGAGCACCAACATTTCGCCATCACGGGTGATGATGCGGGTGGTAGCAAGGGTGCTGTCAAACACGGTTCCAACGGCACCACCGTGCCCCAGTTGCACGGTGTCGCCCTTACGGAAGACGCGCGACGACTGCAACCCGTAGCCCGCAAACATGTTGCCAAGCGTGGACTGCATGGCCAATCCAATAATGAATACCGACGCGCCACCGATGGAAAGAATCGCCGTGCGCATGGGCAAGGTGGTGGCAAAGTGCACTTCGTAAATCGCCACGCCGGAAATCAGCATGATGATGACCCACAGGGCGGTGCGTTGGAAACGAAGCAACGCTTCGTTGTCGCGCGCCACTCGCCATGCATCCAGTCCGCGTACAAAGAGTCCAGCAAACACCGACGCCGCCGCAAATTCTGCAAGCGTCCGGATGACCGGAATTTCCACCGTTGCGTGTCCCGTACCGTCAGCAGTATTCACGGTAAGCGGAATGGCAAGGTCAACTTCTAACCACGTTAAGAAACCCAACACGGCGGCCAATGCCATCGACATGCCCAAGCCAGCAAGATCACCACCTGATTGGCGAAACAGGCGAATGCTGACGAGCGCCATGTACGGAAACCCGACCATGGCAATGATGTCAAGTACGGAAGTTGGCTCAGGGAGTGCGGCGGTATCCATGGTGATTCAAGGATCCCACAAATCGCCGCTTCGCGCACGCCTCCTGGCGGCTCGCCAAGCCCTCTGAAAAGCGCATTCTGGCTGCTACGCGATGATCCCCGAATGCACGTTCCCCTTGACGTCCGTCAGGCGGAAATCACGCCCGGCCCAGCGGTAGGTGAGCCGTTCATGGTCCATGCCCATGAGGGCAAGCAGGGTGGCGTGCCAGTCATGGATATCCATCTTGCCATCGACTGCTTCGATCCCGTGCTCATCGGTTGCGCCGTAACTGGTGCCGCCCTTCACGCCTCCGCCCGCGGCCCACATGGTGAAGCCCTTACTGTTGTGGTCGCGTCCGTCGGCGTTCTGCGCATAGGGAGTGCGGCCAAACTCGCCGCCCCACACCACCAACGTGTCGTCCAACATCTTTCGTTGCTTGAGATCGGCAAGGAGTGCCGCAATGGGGCGATCAATCTGCCCGGCCTGCTTCTGTAGGTCTGCCTTCAGGTTGCGGTGGGTGTCCCAGCCGCCGTGATTCACCTCAATGAAGCGAACCCCCTTCTCAGCAAAGCGGCGGGCCAGCAAGCACTGCCGCGCAAAGTCATCGTTCCCGTTACCAGCGCCAATGCCATACATCTCCAGCGTCTTGGGCTTCTCATCAGAGATGTCCATGAGGTCTGGCATTTCCGCTTGCATGCGGAATGCCAGTTCGTAGCTCTCAATGACACCTTCAATCTGGTCATCGGATTTGTCGCGCTTGAGTCGCTCTTTGTTCAGGCGCTGCACCAAGTCAAGTTGCTCGCGCTGCGCCGCCGTAGTGAGCGAACTGTTGCGCAGGTTGGGCATGCCACCATCGCCACCGTTGCGGCGCGCGGTGCGTTCCATGCCAACGCGGGTTCCTTGATACACGGCGGGCAAGAAGCCTGAGCCATAGTTCTGTGCGCCCCCGTTTCCGGAGGGCGGATTGAGCGTGATGAAGCCCGGCAGGTTCTGATTGACAGTGCCCAATCCGTACAGCGTCCACGCGCCGAATGATGGCCGAACGAACTGAAAGCTGCCGGTATGCATCAACACCGAGGCCTGCGCATGTGCGGGCACCGCCGTATTCATGCCGCGTAGCAAGCACATACTGTCGGCGTGCTTGGCAGTCTCTGGCATGAGCTCACTGATCCACAAACCGCTCTTGCCATGTTGATTGAATTTGAACGGGCTGGCCAGCAGTTGCGCACCGGCACGCACGCCGCCAAGGCTCTTGCCGTTGTCAGTGATGAGTTGCGGCTTGTAATCAAAGGTGTCCACATGGGACGGCCCGCCCGACATGCACAAGAAGATCACCCGCTTCGCCTTCACGGGATGGTGCGGAGCCTTGGGCGCCAGCGGATTGCTGTCATCTTCATCACCAGTGCCGAAGAGCCGTGGGGCAGCGGCCGCCTGGGCGGACATGCCAGCAAACGCCAGCAATCCAAAGCCACAGGAGATGGCGCGCAGTGCTTCGCGGCGCGTTGAGGTGAGAATGCGATTGTTGCACATATCCATGTGAGTGCTCCTACTCCACCATCCGGAATTCAGCCGACTGAAACAACGCCTGACAGAACGCAGACCACGAAGATTCTTCAAGTCGCTTGGCTTCACCCTTAGCCTGCCGTGCTGACTTGCCGCTTTGCGCTGCTACAAAGTCCTTGAAGAACCCGCGCACCGCAGTGATTTCCGTTTGAGTTGGCTTGCGTCCAACGCACACTTCAAACGCGCGTTGGATGCGATCGGACTCCGTGGACTGCTCAGACAGCAAACGCCGCGCCATCATGTTGGCAGCTTTGGTGACGCGCTCGCTGTTCATCATGAAGAGCGCCTGCGTTGGAACGCTGGTTTCGTCACGATCGCCAGAAACATAGGCGGGCTCTGCGAAGTCAAAGACATCAAGCATTTCATCCACATGGTCGCGCATGACCGGCAAATACACGGATCGCACTGGTTGATCAATGGCAGCCTGCGCTGCAATGGCCGGATTGCGATCGGCGCCCTCCAGATAGTTCACCGGCGACCCAACTGGCGGCGTGAGCTGCAGGGTTCCCGCAGCCATCAACATGGCATCGCGGATTGACTCTGCTTCCAAACGTCGCTTGGGCATGCGCCACAGCAGTTTGTCATCGGGATCGACAGCAATCGCCTTCGCATCTGCCTTGGAACTCATGCGGTACGTGTGCGTCATCACCAGCGATTTCACGATCGACTTGGTGGACCACCCGTGCTCCATGAAATCAACAGCCAGCCAATCCAGCAATTCCGGATGTGTGGGTCGAACGCCACTGGCACCAAAGTTGTCAGGCGTCGGCACGATCGGCTTTCCAAAGACATGGAGCCACACGCGGTTGACCCACACGCGCGCGGTGAGCGGATTACGTGCGCTGCCGATCGATTGCGCCAATACATCACGGCCGCTCCCGTTACTGATCTTGGTGTCTCCATCCTGCATGAGCACCTGCAAGTACCCACGCGGAACGGTGTCGCCCGGCTTCTCTAGTTCGCCGCGGGAAAGCAACCGCGCGTTCTGTGGCTTCTCCGCCTCTCGCGCGCCCATCGCCAATCGATTGGCATCAGTGGCTTTGCCACTTTCATCAAAGCGGGCGAGTAAATCAGCGGCGGCTTCCTGGCGTCCATCGGCGGTGCGTGCTCGCTGCAGTTGCTGTTGCTCAGCGGCGGTGAGTTTCACGGTGCTTCCAGGCTTGCGCGCCTCACGCGCTTTGGCCATGAGTGCCGTCGCTTGTTCAGCCTCCGCACCGGCGCGCGTCAATTGCGCCTCCACAGCGCGTCGAACGGGTCCAGGCATGGTGGCGCCGTTGGGGATGTCGGCTTTCGCAGGCAACTCAATCAGCGTGGAAGGGTGGTTGTTTCCCTGCCCACGGTAGGTGCCGTATTCCGTGTCGGTTGACATGAAGATTCCAGCAACGGCGTAGTAATCGCGTTGCGGGATCGGATCAAACTTATGGTCATGGCACCTTGCGCAGGCAATGGTGGTCGCCAGTAAGCCTTGGCCGATCGCATCAATTTGCTCGTCGACCATGTCAAAGGTGAATTGTGCTTTGCCGCGGGTGTCATGACCCTTTGTTCCAACGGCCAAGTATCCGGTGGCGATCAGTTGCTCGGCGCGCTGATTGTCATCCGCCGCGGGCATGAGGTCGCCAGCAATCTGCTCGCGCAGGAATAGGTCGTACGGCTTGTCCTTATTGAACGCGCCGATCACATAGTCGCGGTAGCGCCACGCGTGCGGATAGAGAACATTGGATTCCTTACCGCTTGACTCACCAAAGCGCGCAACGTCAAGCCAGTGTCGACCCCATCGCTCGCCAAAGCGTGGTGACGCCAGCAGGCGATCCACCAACCGCTCATAGGCATCGGGCGCACGGTCACGTTCAAACGCATCGATTTCTTCAGGTGTTGGTGGCAGGCCGATCAGGTCAAACGTCAGGCGGCGAATCAGCGAGCGTCGGTCCGCGTCGGGCGCGGGATGGAGCCCGGCTTCTTCCACCTTTGCTAGGACAAATTGGTCAATGGGTGAATACACCCACGCGCCATCATTGACGAGCGGCGGCGCACTCTTATGCGGCGCAACGTACGACCAGAACTGGCGCCCCTTGGCAACATCAATGCCAGCCTTGTACACCACGATCGGCTGACCAACCGGTACCAGCGCATCGGGGTGGGGCGCGCCCATCTTCACCCATTGCTCAAGGACCTTGATCGCTTCCGGTGGAAGTTTGGCCTTTGGAGGCATCTCCAAATCCCGATTGCCGTAACGAATGGCGGTGATGAGCAGGCTGTGATCGGGGTCGCCGGGCACCAATGCTGGTCCGGTGTCGCCGCCTTTCAGAATTCCCTCCAGCGAATCGAGCCGCAGTCCGCCTTTGACCTTGGTGGCCGAGCTGGAGTGGCACCGATCGCAGTGCGTCACCAACAGCGGTCGAACGCTGGTCTCAAAGAACTCGATCTGTGCGGGGGTCGGTGGAGCGGCTACTGCGTCCAGTGCGGTGCTGGCTGCAACAAGTGCCACAAGCTGGCAAGGCAGATGTCCAAGCGCAATCCTCATGGCAGCAAGACGACCTTTCGGTATCTATTGTTACGCCATAATTGCTGATTTCGCTTGAAATTCTTCTCGGTTTAAGGGTGCTTCCGCCCATATTTCGGGCAGGGGATCAGTCACGTAGTGGAAACCGATTCCTTTGCCACCGCGGGCTGCCGACCGCCGCGCACATGCGCCAGAATCAGCCTGGTGAGACCCGCCCGGCTGATCGGTTTGGTAGCGCAGTCATTGCAGCCGGCGTCGAGCAGCTTGGTGCGCGTTGCCACGTCGGAATGAGCGGTGAGTCCAACAATCGGTAGCCGGAAGCCTTCCGCTCGCAATTGTTGGGTGGCCTCTACGCCGTCCATGATGGGCATTTCCATGTCCATGAGCACGATGTCAAACGGGCGCTCCAGGACGCCCATGTCAGCGGCGCGTACCAATCCAACGGCTTCACGACCGTTGGAAGCCTGCCACACCTCGGCGCCAGCGTGCTCAAGATGGTGGCGCCACAGACGGGCGTTGTCCACTCCGTCTTCTGCAATCAGTACATCGATCCCTGCGAGCGGAAGCGGGGCGATGTCATCGATGCTGCCCGTGCTGCCCAAGCTGCCCTGACCGTCTGCGCTCGGATGCGACTGCAGGTACTCGCTCAGTGGGTCGGAGGCGGCACTCATCATGGAGAGGCGAAACGTCGTTCCAGAACCCGGCGTACTTTCAACGGCGATTCCACCGTGCATGAGTCGTGCCAGACGCTGCGACAGTTCAAGCCCGATGCCGGTACCGAGCGAGGTGTAATCACGATCAACCCGCGAAAATCGCTGGAACAAGCGAGAGATTTGTTCGGGAGTCATGCCGGGGCCACTGTCCTGGACCTCTGCAACCGCCCATGGTCCCTCGCGAGTGATGGCCACGCGAACGCTGCCGGTGTCGGTGAACTTGATGGCGTTACCGATCAAGTTCAGGAGAATCTGCCGCACGCGCAACGGATCGGCGACCACTGGCAGGGTGCTGCCCGGCTCGCATTCCACGGTGAGTTTGATTCCCTTGGCGTCAGCACGAATAGCGAGCAAGTCCGCGGCCTCGCGCGCCGTGGCACCGAGGTCCATGTGCGTGGCATGGATCGCCAGTGCGCCAGCCTCCACCTGCGAGACATCAAGAATGTCATTCACCACGCCCAATAGATGCGCTCCGTTACGAGCGATGGCGTTTGGGGCATCGTCCGCAAGCGGATTTCCGGTGTCAATGCGTTGCTCGCGCAGTAGTTCGGCGTACCCAATGATGGCTGCCAACGGGGTGCGAATCTCATGGCTGACATTCGCAATGAAGTCGTCTTTTGCTTGATTAGTACTTTGCGCCAGTGCCTCACTCTGCAACAGCTGGGCGCGTTCGAAATTGCGGACGCGTTCGGCCTGTTCGCTGCGCCCATGCCATCCGTACAAGGCCCATCCAAGTGCGGCGCTCCCCACAAGTGCGAACGCGATACTCAGACCAACGGCAATGTGAATTCGAGACTCTTGGCGAGTGAGGTCATTGGCGTCCATATCAACGCCAATGAAGCACTCGATCCCACCTGCGGCATTGCGGACTGGGGAATAAGCGCTGAGTATCGAGCCCCTTGCGTCGCTGTAAATGGTGTCGGAGGTGGTGATTGATCCGGTGCGAATCGCCTCCAAGAGTGCAGGGTCCGGGCGACCGAAGCGCATGCCCAGGAGGGCATTGGCGGTGGTATTTGTGGGATTGACAACAATGTCAATGCTGCCGTCCGTCTTGGCTCGGAACGTGTACATCGAGCGGAGGGTCGGAAGCGAGCGGACCATACCTTCAATTGGCTCGGCGGTCTGTTGGTACGCAGGTGATGCGGCGTCCAATGCAGTATGCACCTGCGCGTGCAGGGCTGGATCGATGCTGCGCGCCGCAACCGCTGTGATACTGCGCAGCGCATCGCGCATGGTCAATTCCAGCGCGTTGTCGGCGGATCTATGCATGAATAGCACGCCCGTAATGGCGAACGCGAACAGTGCCGCGCTGGTCACCAGTGCCAGCAGCCAGGGCCTGCGAGTGACAGCATTCGTGAGATCTGAGTGAGTGGGGTCAGTGTCGGACATGTCGGTCCTCCTTGGCAAGCCACCGCGAAGTGACGTTCGGCATCCTTGCCGTTGTCTCGATCCGGTGAGGTCATTGAAATTCCAATTCAGGATTGGTCTGTGCAAGTAATTCCGGTTGTTCCGTTCGAAATTATTTAAATTCCGGTGATCAGGACCGATAGGCGCCCGCAACTACGCTCCCCGCATGCCCGCACCCGTCCATGTCATCGGTTCCCTCATGGTTGACCGCTTCGTGCGGGTAAGCAAGTTTCCCCGTGCGGGCGAAACGGTGGCGGCGCAATCCGTGCAGATCTTTCCGGGTGGGAAGGGCGCCAATCAGGCGGTGGCTGCCGCTCGGTGCGGCGCGGCGGTGCGCATGTGCGGTCGTACCGGGGCGGACGGGCGATTCATTGTTGACGCACTGCAAGCGGCTGGCGTTGAGACTTCGGGGATCCGAACGGACGACGCGATGTCGGGGATGGCCATCGTCACAATCACGGAGACGGGTGAGAATGCCATCATGGTGGCGCGTGAGGCAAACGCTCGCCTAGAGCGCAGCGACATTGAGCAGTTTCTTGCCACGTGCGAGCGCGGCAGTTACTTGCTGTTGCAGAATGAATGTTCGGAGCTTGCGTTGTGCATCCGGCTGGCATGCGAGCGTGGGTTAAAGGTGTGGCTCAACGCCGCACCGGCGGACGAACATGTGCGCGCGATTGACTTCACCCAGTTGGATGGTCTCTGCGTCAATGAAACGGAAGCGGAATCGCTCACCGGTGAGCATGACCCGGAGCGTGCGTTGGCCGCGCTGGCTGCGCGGGTCCCGCACGGCGCGGTGGTGATGACGTTGGGCGCGGCGGGTGCAATCGCGCGTTCAAGCGCTGGGCGCGCGGCGCATGCGGGTTATGCAGTCAAGGTCATCGACACCGTTGGATGTGGCGATGCATTCATCGGCGCGTCAATTGTTGCGCTTGCTGAAGGCGGTTCGATGCAGGATGCGCTTGCGTGGGGCAATGCGGCGGGCGCGCTTGCGGCGCAACGGAGTGGTGCCATGCCATCGCTCCCATTACGGGCGGACGTGATGGCATTGGCGAAGCAGCCAGCGCGCGTTGTGGGCTGAGCGCAAGTGGATTCAGTTCAGTTTCCAGATCGCCCAGTTGAGCGCCGTTGCAAAGCACACCCATGCGCAGTAGGGCACCATCATCCATGCCGCTGACGCGCTGACGCGTGCAAACGAGACGGTGGTAGCAATGATCGCCACCAGCATCACCAGTATTTCGGCCAGTGCGAAGCCTGGTTGGTGCATTCCAAAGAAGAGTGGCGTCCACGCAAAGTTCAGCGCCAGTTGCACGGCAAAGAGTGTCAGCGGCACGCGCACGGAAGTCTCTTGGCGGCGTCGCCACACGGTCCATGCGGCCACCGCCATGAGTGTGTAAAGCAGGGTCCATGCTGGCCCGAACAACCATCCGGGCGGCGTCCATGTGGGCTTTGCAAGTGCGGCGTACCACTCGCCGGGCGGGGTCGCTAAGCCGCTGGCCGCGCCGCCGCCGATGCAGATGATGAGGGCGAGGAGGAGGTACATGGTGTGATAATTTAGCGCGGCGGGGTGAGGCAATTCCAACAAATGCGGGTAAATGAGTTCGATTGACTTTCAAAGTCCTGCTGGACTTCCACTCGAATCACGGACGCCCCCAATCGGCCGTCATGCGCCTAGTTTGTTCGCATTCCAGTAGTTGGTCGCAATGCCAAATGCCGTCATTAGATCATCGGTGCTGAGCGCAGCCTGGACTGACATGGCGGGAAAATCCGTCGACCAAGCGTCGGGCGGGGGCGGCAGAGTGGTGGGCAGCGGGTGGGAACTGCGCGTAGCAAAGGTGGCGCGCAGTGCGGCGGCCACATCAACTGCGGCGAGATTCCCGCGTTCGATGAAGAGCACGATGTCCACGAGGTCTTTCACGCGCGTGTTGATGCGATCAGTCCACGGATGGGTGTAGGCGTGGATCTTCTCTGCAAACTGCTGGGGCTTGGGTACGGCGAGAGCCCGTGCGGCAGCCACGCCTGCGAATGCAAGAAAGTCATCACCAGTGAGCAACTCGGGCGTGCCCATCGCGGGGTCGCCAAATCCAAGATCCAGGTGAAAGCGCGCGTACACCTTACCGGCCAAGAGTGTCTCGATGGGGAAGCGTCCGCCGCCGCGCGGGGCGCCTGGTAGTTCTCCCCGGATCTCACCAATGCGAAACACCAGGTAGTCGCCGGGGTCAACGTCGACAGCCGCTTGGAGTTCATCGCGGATGGCGATCAGGCGCGCGGCGAGCGCGCCTTGACTAACCACACCGACAGATAGATCAATGTCGCGCGTAGTGCGGGCTTTTGGTCGGTAGCGCAGATCCATTGCGAACCCGCCCTTGAGTAGCCACGGTGGATGATCTGTAGTAAACAGCCGAGCCAGCAGTCGTTCCATGACAAAGCGCACGCGTAGATCGTTGACGGAAAGCTCCCGTCGATCTGCCTCTGCGCGCAGGCGAATCTCGATCGCTTGCCTGAATGCATCTGCCGTTGCGAATCGCTTGGACATGATGGCTACGTTTATCAGATCCGATTGAGCGCGTCGGAAATTCGGATGTTTTTCTTTGCGGCCGCTGCGAGTGCGGAACGACGAACAAGTCCGCGTTCAATCGCGTCGGCGATGGCTTGTTGCAGTTGTTCGGTGGGAACTGATTTGCTGTCAGCGGCGTCGGTCAGCGTGCGAAGCGGCGTAGTGATGCGGAAGCCTGTCGACTCAGCAGTATCTGCAGGCGCGAGTGTGCCGGGGTGGAGGGCGCAGCCGCGCGGCGCACGTTTGCGGAACGTTCGTGGAACCGTGAGATTGACCTTCCCTGGAAGCAGATCGCTTAGCTCGTGGAGTGCGAGGGCGGACTCGTGCGAGACCACCGCCTGTGGAATGTCATTGCGGCCACGGCTCCACAGCGAGAGGCGGATGAATTCGTCATGCTCCGAGACGGGAATCGTCGGCAGGCGATACAGCCCGTGGCCGATGCGGGTGAAGTTGCCCACATTCACGTGGTAGGCAACATGTTGTTTGGTGTAGCCAGCAGCAGCTGCCTGCTTGGCTGTGAAATACCCTCCCTGGCCATTGGCGGTCAGGTACAGGGCGCGAAGGGCAGTTTTGGGGCTTCGGTAGGTCATGAACAAAGGTACAAATAGTTTGGACTATTGTACATAATTACTGGTGGGGTGCAAGCTATTTCCAGGAAATGCGGTGATATGGATTTGAGGCGTGACTAACACGGACCCAGGGCCGATGGAATGAATCGCACCCAAAGTCCGCCAAAGCACACTTCGCGAGCACGCCGCAAAACATCCTGCCACGGAGGTGTTGGAATGAACCGCACGCGAGGCAGGCCAAGGGATTCGATTGGCTTCGCAAGTTCTGCCGTAAATAACCTCAAATGATTTGAGGTTTCATGCATGGCCTACCGCGGTCCAAAGACCGCGGAACACGATGACCTCCTGCGGCTGTGGATCTCGAGCCGTGGCGCCTGACCTCCGCTACCTCGCGCCGCTCAGAGTTCGCCACAGCCGCGACAAGATTCCCGCCCGTGGCGGGGTGCGCGTTTCCAAGAACGAGGACGCTGGCTTGGGTCTCGTGGAAGTCTGAGATCGAACAATCTCCGCAGTTTGTACGTCGGCGAGTGTGCATGAACTCGGAAACACGTCGATCGTGACAACTGGCAGTGGGCCCTTTGAACCATCGATCACCTTTTTCACGCGGGCTTGGTACTTACAACCGGAATCAAGCAGTACCGCTAGTTCCTCCGCGTCCACTTCAGGGACGAAGCCGATCATCGCGCCGCGTCCGGCATGAATCTGGCAGGCATTGCGACTGAACGGATTCGATGGCTCGCGGAAGATCAGGACATCCATGCCGGGATGGACACACGCTCGGATCACTTCAGGCCGTCCTTCGTAGAGCGTCCCCGCCACCATAAAGTCAAAACTCTCTTGTGGCGTGTTTGCCTCGCGCTCCGCGCGTTCAGCAGCCTTGACCTGCGAGACGGCTTCTTTGGCCCGCAAGACGGCTTCCTTCTTTCGCATCTGGGCGATGATTCGTAGTTCTGGCGGAAGGATCTTCTCGATGACTTTGTAGAGCTCGGCCCGCTCGGCCGGGGTAACTTTTCGATCGCGAATGATCTCCTGAACGATCGGTCGCAAAAACCCAACCGCGGGGATGGTGGAGTGCTGGTTGCGCTCGACCCACTTGGCTAGTTCCGCGATCTCTCGATTGTCGAGGCTTCCGTCAGCCGTGACGGATTGGCACATAGACATCAGCTCCATCCCAACGGAACTCTCAAGGTCAGCTTTCGAAAGTGAGACTCGTGCCACGTTGAATACCTCCGGAACAAATGATTGCGGTGCTAGCCAGGTAACAGATCACGGCAGACTAGCGAGTACATAGTCTCGAGCGGAGAGCGCCGCGGCCGCCCCTGATCGCCTTAGCGCCACGCAATAGGCGTCGGTTAGAGCCATAAATACATGGCCTCCAGGCATTTCAAACAAAGCGGGCAAAGGGATTCGAACCCTCGACATTCAGCTTGGGAAGCTGACGCTCTACCAACTGAGCTATGCCCGCAGAACCGTCGTCAGTCTATCAATTCAACCCAACGCATCCCTGTACAACCCGGGCCCATCACGCCAGGTCAGTGCACGGTCGCGCGACACCCGTCCCAGCCCAATGTAACCACGTAAACAATTTTCTTGAATTGCCATGATCCACTCCGGCGCTACATCTCGCCTTCCATTGCGGAGACGAGGAACTCGCAACAACGCATCACCAGCGGTGATGTTCGTCGCGATAAGGGAAACAAGTCGCAGGTCTGTTCCGCGACGTTCGCTCTTCGGCCCCCTCCGGGCCAGTTCTTTGGAGTTTTCTTTTCATGCGCTATCTCATTCCGGCCAGCTTTATCGTTCTCGCTGCTTCGTCCATCGCCTCTGCTGGCGTTGTAGACGTTGTGACCTTCACCAACCGCAACGAGTGGCGTGAAGCTCCCACCGATCTGGCGCTCTTTCCAGCAAACTGGGAAGTTCTCTTCCGCACCGACAACATGACGGAAGTTCAGACCCCCGGAGGCGTTGCCTCAGGCGGCACTGATTGGTCGTCCTGGACCGCTACCTCAAGCAGCGGCGAGATGGTGAGTACCGGCACCGGCATCTACTCCACTCCTGCAGGCTCCTCGATCATTCTTAACTTCACCGGCCCAGTCGGCGATGACGGCAGTGGCCTACGTGGCATCGGTGGTGGCTTCCAGTTCTTCGACGCCAATGAAGCATTTGTCCCTGGCAAGATCTGGTTGAAGCTCTCGAACGGAACTTCGATCGTCAGGAACTTCAACACCGAAACCGCCTTCGCTGGCTTCTGGCTGACCGATCCAACCCTGACGATCACCGGCCTGACCATCGAGCCAGCAGGCACCGCTGCAGCAGCGAACTTCGTCGGCATCGATACGCTCTATCTCGGCTACGCGGGCGTGCCAGCTCCGGGCGCCATCGCGCTGCTCGGTGCTGCAGGACTGGTCGCCACCCGTCGTCGTCGCTGACAAGCATTCCGCCTACAGCGGACGCTCACTCCATGATTCAATTTCCAGCGCGCGTCCCCAATCCGGGGCGCGCGCTGTGTTTCCCGCGCATCGAGCCGCTAGACTCCTCTTCCTACTTAGGAGTTACTCATGAGTCACCACGCTGAACAGACCGTCCGCCAAATCTTCGCGCATCCCACATCGCACAACATTCATTGGCGCGACATCGTGCACATGTTTGAGAAGCTCGGCGGGACATGCGACGAGACCAAGAAGGAACACCTCAAGGTGATCCTGCACGGCCACGAGATGACCTTCCCCATTCCGAAGCAGGGCAGCCACACTCTTGAAGATGATCATGAGATCTCTGAGATCCGTCGCTTCCTGAAGCTGTGCGGCGTCACCGCCCGGCCTGAGCACTAATCTCCTGCGGACTCCCTGCGCGTGATCTTCAAGGATCGAAATGTCCTGCTTGCCACCACCGTGGCTGCGCTTGGCTATTTCGTAGACATCTTTGATTTGCTGCTCTTTGCACTCGTGCGCGTGCGGAGTTTGAAAGACCTGCTGGCGCCAGAGATTGCAGCGGCGCAGCAGAAGATGTTGGAAACCGCGCGCTTTGCGGATGCTGCATCGATGGAGCGCGCCAAAGACATGGTGGCGGACACCATCCTGCGCGACGCGGGTGTGATGCTTGACAACATTCTGCAAATGACCGGCCTGGTGGTCGGTGGCATCGTCTGGGGCGTGCTGGCCGACCGACTTGGCCGATTGCAAATGCTGTTTGGATCCATTCTGGTCTATTCAGTAGCCAACATCCTGAATGCGTTTGTAGCCAACGTTCCTGCGGACTCCATGTTCCAATGGCTGCACTTGATTGGTTTGGGAACCGCGTACAACCAGTATGCAACGCTGCGCTTTATTGCAGGCTTTGGCCTGGCCGGTGAGCTTGGCGCAGGCATCACGCTTGTCAGTGAATTGGTCAGTAAAGAACAGCGCGGCTTTGCAACCACCATCGTGGCAACCGTGGGAATCATGGGCGCGGTCTGCGCGTATTTCGTCACGGAACTAGTGGCCGATTGGCGCAACGCGTTCCTGATTGGCGGCATGCTTGGATTAGCGCTGCTCTTCCTGCGCGTTGGCGTTGTAGAGAGCGGAATGTTTGACCGCGTCAAGCAGTCGCATGCCCCGGGGCGCGGTGCATTGTGGATGTTGGTGTGGCCAGCCGCACGCGCGCGTCGATACTTGGCACTGGTACTCAGCGCTGTGCCCATTTGGTATTGCGTTGGCGTACTGGTGAAGTACAGCGATGTGATTGGCGTATCCCTTGGCATGGTGGGCGATGCCAAGCCCAAGCCCGGCCTCGCCATCATGTGGTGCTACGTTGGCCTGGCACTTGGAGACTTGGCGAGCGGCCTCCTGAGCCAACTACTCAAGAGCCGTAAGAAGGCACTGCTGACCTTCCACATTCTTTCGGCGCTGGCCATCGCGGCGTACTTTGTGATTGGACCGATGGACCCGCGGCTCTTCTACCTGGCGTGCGGCGCGGTGGGATTTGCGTCCGGCTACTGGGCCGTCTTTGTGACTACCGCTGCGGAGCAGTTTGGTACCAACCTGCGTGCCACTGCCACTACCAGCGCGCCGAACTTTGTTCGCTGGTCAGCGGCGGGCAGCGCGCTCCTGTGGCACCAGTTTGAAGTGTTCTTTGGTGGCGGCGGCTTGGCGTCTCAGCCCGGTGACCCCAGCGCGGCATGGCGAGGTGCGGCACTGGTTGGGGCCATCCTGGTGCCGGTTGCCATGGTGGCCGCCATGAGCCTGCGCGAATCCTTCGGATCAAGCCTCGATTGGACCGAAGACGCGGACGGATCCCGTAGTGACGGGCTTTCCGGGCAGGGCACGGGGAGCCACAGCGCCCATCCGCGCCACGGCGCCCGGTAGTCAGAACAAAGACGCGCCGCGCCGGGCATAATGGTCGTCCCATGGAAACCACACGCGGCCTGATGCAAGGCATCATCGACTTCGCCGGACTCTTCCCACCCGCGTCTCTTGACATGCCAAAGACGCTGGCGGCCTACGCCAAGTACCGCGCCAGCGCCGATCAATGGGCGCTTGGACGCCTGATTGTTCCGCTGAAGCGAATCGGTGAATTTGAACGCTGCGCGACGGAGCATCTGCCCACCGGCGAGACGGATGATTCCGAAGAGCCATGGCGCCTCTCCGTACTGTGCGAAGCCACCGGCGATGAATCATTTGAAGATGAACTGGACGCCATCGAACGATTCAACGCGCGTCACGGAGAGCCAGGCGCCGGGCGCGCCGTCATTGAGACCATTGAAATCAAGCCCAAGGACGCACACGCCATTGAAGGCGCGCTTGAACTCATGCCGGAGACGTTGTTCCCATGGTTTGAGTTGCCGTGGCAGCATGACATTCGTGGCATGGTGGCTGCGCTCAGTGAGATGGAGTCTGGTGCCAAGGTCCGCACCGGTGGAGTGACGCCAGAAGCGCATCCTTCGCCGCTTGAATTGGCTCGATTCCTTGCCACCTGCCACCATGCCGACGTGCCGTTTAAGGCGACCGCTGGATTGCATCACCCGTTCCGGCACCGCGCTGAAAGTGTTGGATGTGATCAGTTTGGATTCGTCAATGTCTTTATGGGCGCGGCGCTGCTGCACCACGGCGTTGTTGAACAAGAGGAATTGGAAATGCTGTTGGCAGACACGCACGGCAAGCACTTTGAATTCACGCCCACCGGCGTTTCTTGGAAGGCACGCGCCTTGACGCTTGGCCAATTGCGCGAAGCGCGCGAGTCATTCTGCACCAGTTTCGGCAGCTGCTCCTTTGATGAACCGATGAACGATCTCCGCTCGCTCCACTTGCTGCCGCCTCATGCGGCGAAGGGCTGACATGACCACTGAAACACGTTGCTGGGTGCACGGAGCTACGCGCGCTGATGGAGACTTTCCGATTGAGAATTTGCCGTGGGGCGTTGCAGAGCGCCCGGACCGCCAAGGCGAGCCGCGCATCTTTGTGGCGATCGGCGACAGCGCGCT
>CAMDCW010000049.1 GCA_945890745.1 Phycisphaera mikurensis NBRC 102666 | reverse complement strand
CCTGCATTGTTGGGCTCGCCAGCGTTCCAGTTGCTGTAATTCGCGGGCGTTCCGTCCGGCCACGCAAAGGTGCCTTCACTGGCAATGTCGTTGAAGCCAATCCACAAGCGTTGTGAAGTGCCTCCATAACTGCCAAAGTTCTGTTGGATGAAGTCATTCTCCGCCTGGTCCGCAATGGATGCCAAATGCCCGCCAAACATCTGCGCGGTTGCCTCCGCTGCCGCCCACGATGCAATGTTGAGGCCGATATATCGATTCCCATTTACCGGGTTAGTGACATCCACCAGTGGAACTACGGCGCCCACCGTGAATGAACCAGAACCGAAACCGGTCGCGGCGTAAGAGCCAACCCGAATGGTGTAGGTGGCCCCCGCAGTTGCCCCAAACTGCAGTTTGCTCTGCAGCGTGCAACTGTCATCATTGCAGGCGATAGTTGAGTCAAGCGTTGGACATCCGCAGCCGGGATACGCAGCCATCTTGGTGTCCAGTGTTGTTCCGCCGCACAGCGCCACCTCAATCAATCCCGTGGCCGGTGCCGTCCAGCAGAACCAGACATCGTTAAATACCTGCGACACGCTGAAGAACAAGCACGCGGCATCCGGATTGCCGTCAGTGGTTGCGCCAACAGTACTGAATTGAAACATTCCGTATCCAGCGATGGGCGTCGGCGCGGAACACGCATCGTTCTGCGCGTTGGCTGTGGCACACATTAACAACGAGGATGCTGCAATTGCGAGATTGCTACGGACAACCCGGGACACCTGGATCTTGGTCATGATGTTCGTTCCTGCGCTGATGCCTACGGAAAGCCGGCGGCCGATGCCGCGGCGCATTGCAAGTGTGCCACAGACCGCCGCCAAGTCCTCGACAATTGCCCCAAGTTTCGTAGGGATCGTTCGCGGCACCCGTCTCAGAGCCGCAGATCGCCGCTCGGCGGTACGATTTTTAGTGCCAAAGGGCACTCCCCATGAACAACATGACCCGTTCTGTCTGGCGTCCGGTCCGCTTCGCACTTCTTGTGGCTGGCATGGTTGGCACAAGCGCATTGATGGCGGCGACCGCATTAGTCGCCCCGTCCGCCGCGCAATCGCCGCCGACCGTTGCGGTAGCAGAAAAACCTCGATTGGCAATTCGCGCTATCGCAGCCACACCTGCGGTCACCGCGCAGGCCAAAGTTGACGGCACCGACAACGCACTCATGCAGATCGAGCAGGGCGCTGATGTGCAACTGCTGAGCGCCGTTGAAGCCACACGGCGATTTGAAATCGTTGCGCGCGCCGATCTTCCCAGCATCATCAAGGAACAAGACCTTACCCAGAGTGGCAATGTCAATGTCCTTGATCCACAGGCCGCGCGCGCATTTCAACTTGCCGGCGCGCGCTATGTTGCAACGTTGACCATCAGCAACTACCAAGAAGTAGTTGAAAAGACAGAGCTCCTCAATCAATTCGGAACCTCGAAGGCTGAGCGTCGGACGATCAACCTGCAAGCCGTGCTGAAGATATTTGACAGCACGACCGGTTCACTGTTTCGTTCGACGCAAGTCACGCTCTCTGAAAGTGCAGTCAATGAGATCATGCCGGGCGTTGAGCAAAAGGGTGTCAAGACCAATGTGGTGCTCGGTGCCGTAGCGAAGAAATTGGCAACCGACGTAGCCAACGCCATCGCTGATTCACTTTCTCCTGCGCGGGTCATCGGCTACACGCTTGGTCAAATCACTTTCAATCGCAGCGCAGAAGGCGGCGTTTCTGTTGGGCAAATTTACGAAGTATTTGTGCCCGGAAGCGCCATGATTGACCCGGATACCGGCGAGCAACTTGGCGCTGAGGAAGTGCACGTCGGTTGGGCGCGCGTCACCGATGCAGGTGCGCGCTTCTCCACCGCGCAAGCGATTGAAGACCGCGGAATTGATCGCGGCGCCATGTTGCGATTGCGCACGCAGGGTTTGCCCAATGGCATTGATCCGAATGCAAAGGCCACTGGGTCATCGGCGAGTACGCCCGGTGCTGGAAGTACGTCTGCGCCACCAAGTGCACCCGCAAGCATCCCGGCCACCAACGCCCCAGCCACAAATCCTCCCACCACAAACCCTCCCTCCGCAACCACCCCGGCCACAACGGATCCCGCTGCGATCGCTCCCGCTGCATCAGCTCCCATCCGCATGGCGATCTTCGTCAAGCAGCGCCCCGTCTCAGTTGCGCCGGAAAAAGTCTCTGTCTTTGAAGACCTTGTATCGGCCGATTCCACCGGTCCCGGCGTGCAGATCATTCGCCGCGAAGACTTGGTGAACGCCGTCAATCGCATCGCGCCCGCGGGTCCAAATGCGGGCACCGACCTGCTTGGTTCCGAGGCCGTTGATCGCATCCTCTCCAACCAAACGTCAGCCGTGCAACTTGCAGCGCAGATGAAGGCCGATGTCATTCTCACTGCATCGATCACCGCGCTGCAACGCTTTAAGCGTCATCTGGATGACCCATCCACCGGCACCCACACGGATGTCGATCAATGGACGCTGGTCACTACCTATGGCCTCATTGACGGCGTCACCGGCGCAAGCCTGGCGGCGGGCACGGTCCAATCCGACTACGCCAAGCGCGACACCCCTGAGCTCAAGGTTGAAGTTGATGCCATTGACGTGTTGCTTCGTGATGCCGCAAGCCGCATCGGTGCCGCAGTGCGCGCCACGGTAGCGGACACGCGTACGCGCCTTGCGGCAACTCCAACAGCGGACGTCATGGTGAAGTTCAGCGCCGTGCTTGCGGATCTCAGCATCCCTGATGTGCGCACCAACGAGGCCGGTGAATACGTGGTCGGCGCCAACAACTACAACTTGCAACCAATGAATGTCATGGTGAAGGTTGACGGCGTGGCAATGGGCGCGGCGCCTGGCGCTTTCCCGCTGCGCCCTGGTCTACACCGCGCACGCTTTGAACGTCCCGGTCTTGAACCCATGGAAATGATGGTCAATGCCCGCGCTGGCCTGGAAATTTCTGTGCCGCTGCAGTTCACGCCGGAAGGTCGCGCCAATTGGCAGCGTGATGCAGTGTTCTTCAATGACCTGAAGAACGGTGCCGTCATGCGCGACGCCGAACTCATCAAGGTTCGTGCTGTTGCAGACTTCCTCCGGCAGAGCAACATTCGGCTCGACACCACCAATGTGCAGAATCTGAATCTCGGCGGCCAGTCGATCTGGTGGCAACTCCTGCAGTGATCGGACAGTGCATGCGAACGGGGTTCTGTGAACTCACTCCCATCGTGTTGCGCGCCGCTACCACCGCGGCGGCAGCGGTTCGCATGATGGCGGGAGTTGTTCGATTTATGGCGCTATCAATGGCGGTTGTGCTTCTCGCTGGCTGTCAACGCGAACTCCGTAAGTCGGTCGCCGCCATCGACGCCGCGTACTCCTCCGGTGACTACCCAGCCGCCGCAAAGCTCGCCGAAGCAGCAGTCAAGCAGAACAACAATGACCAACAAGACCGTCTCCTGTGGTGGCTTGAAGCAGGGCGCACGCAACAAGCGGCCGGAGCTATCGATGTTTCCAGTGGTTGGTACGACCGCGCCTTTGTCGAAGTGAGCCCGTACCTTGATTCCAAGGCCGAAGCCACCATCAGCGAGGCGCTCGCCACCACTGCGGTGAATCAAACCATTCGCATCTATAGGGCAACTCCACCAGAGCGCATCATGTTGTGCGCATTGCAGGGAGCCAACTTCTTAGTGCAGGGTGACCTGGCACGCGCTCGTATTGAGTTCAATCGCGCCGCCGACTTTCAGCAAGATGCCGTGGCGCGTTTTGAGAAAGAAGTCAACAACGCACAGACAGCAGCGAATAATGAATGGTCCAAGAAAGGCTGGAACACGCAGCTTGCTACATCGGCAACGGCAAGTGTTCGCAAAGAGCAAGGGCGAGATGCTTCCACCCTCGGCTTCGCATCTTTCGCGAATCCATTTGTCAGTTACCTGCGATCCGTATTTCTGATTTCCACAAGTAGCGAAATGGGCGACCGCCAAAACGCCCGCGCTGATTTGCGATCCGTGCAGGAAATGCTTCCAGGCCTGAGTGTTGCCAGCGAAGACATCGCACTGATTGATTCCGGCACTACGCACGGCAGCGCCGCGTTCACGTGGGTGTTCTTCCTCACCGGACTCGCGCCTGATTACAAGGAGTTTCGCTTAGACATTCCTATTCCGGTCGGCAATGTGAATTACGTTTCAGCCGCGTTTCCCATCCTGCGCAAACGCCCTTCATTCACGCCAGTCATTGCCGTTGCTGGCGCGGGCGGGGCGCGTTCGGAGACCATTGCAAACATCGACGCCATGGTCGAGGCAGATTTCGATTCGCGCTTGCCGCTTATTGTGACGCAGGAGATCATCAGCTCCGCCGCCAAGGCCGCCGCTACGTGGGCGGCCAGTCAGGCCGCGTACAACAGTTCGAGCAACAGCACCGCGGGTATTTTGGTGCAGATTGCTGGAATCGTCTACCAAGCGGCATCGACTGCAGCAGACCTACGTTGTTGGTCAACCATGCCAAAGCAGATCGCGTTGCTGCGAGTCCCGACACCGGCGTCGGGCCGATTGGACCTTGTGCGCGAAGACGGCAGCGCGTTGTGCACCCTGTACGTCGAGCCTGGCGCGCCGAACATTGCGCTTGTCACGCTGCCATCAATGTCTGCCAAGAGTCCCAGCATCATGCTGTACCGTGGTGGCACTGTGCACGGCCCCCGCGCGCCGGTACTTGATCAATGACTAGGAACACACCAATGATTCGAACCACGAACGTCACCACCAACGGTCTCGGCACCCTTCGCACGCTCCGCGCCACAAGTGCCGCAACATTCATCACCGCCGCCATCACCGTTGCCGGTTGCGGTTCGGTGAACACCACCTATACCCGCACTACTCCCGCCGATTCTGCGATTTCGGCACAGACGCGGGTCAATGACATCTTCCAGCAATTCTTCCTCACTGCAAAGGAAGTGCGCATGAATCGCACCAAGGGCGGCCCCATGGAAGTGCAAATTGATGTTGAGAACAATGGTTTCGCCTACAAGACGTTCTCATATCGATTCGATTGGGTCGATACCGCTGGCAACGTCATCCCCTCACAATTGAGCGTCTGGAAGGTCACCAACGTTCCATCGGGCGGATCAACAGTGATTCGCGCCATTGCTCCATCGGACGACGCTTCTGATTTCCGTCTGCAACTGCGACAGTCTGAGTCATAAAGCGTTCGGTGCTCGCCGCACGCCTTCGCATTGTCCATCAATCACGCGTCATCTCCCAGCACTCCCAACGTACGATCCCGACCACCATGCACATCCGCTCCGTCATCGTCCTCTTGCCCATCGCCCTCCTTGCACCAGTGGCATGCGAACGCGCGCGCTACGTTGACACCGGTAGCCCCGAAGGCGTGATCACGGTTGGAAACGTGGACATGCAGGACATCTTGAAAGCTTCGAGCGGCATGCTGGAATCGCTTGCCGAAACCGGCGTCCTGAAGACCGCCAAGAACAAGCCTGCCCAGTTGGTGATGGGCGAGATTGTCAATGACACCAGTTCGCGCTTCGATGTCGGCGAAATGACCTACCGCATGCGCGAGCAATTGGTCAACACCGGGCAGGCCGCCGTAGTAACCACTTTCGGCAACACCCCTGAAGACAAGCAGGCCCAAGAAGTGCTGCGTCGTGAGAAATTCCTGAAGGGCGAAACCTCGGAGCCGCTTCCGGACCCAGACTTCTCACTCACTGGAAAGATCACCCAAGTGAAGCGCAGTGCCGGCGACACCAAGCAGGTCACCTACACCTTCCGGCTGACGCTCACCAACCTGCGTTCCGGCCTTGAGGTTTGGACCAAGACGGTGGACATGACCAAGCTTGGGAACAAGAACGCCGTCGGCTTCTAAGCACAGAGGATCAATTGTGCGCAGTGGACTTCTTTCAGCAGCGCATGCGTCTCCGTCGCGATCTCTGACTCCACACGCTCGGCTATCGTCCCGTCAAGTCTCGCTGCTTGCCCGACTTGCGGACCCCGAATCAGTCACTACCGTAGAACTACCGCTCGAGGTTTCTGAACTCTCGGAAGTGGTGATCGCCGCTGACCGCCATGGGGTGATGCCCATCGTTGCGCGAAATCTCGCCGCTGCGCACTTCACTAGGGGTTCCTTGTTCGGCGAGGCTGCGCGGATTTTGGATGCCCATCATGACCAACTCACCGTTGCGGTCGGCCAATCGATGCTGCTTGATCATCACGCGAAGCGCATTACCGATTGCTTTACGGCGCATGGAATCGTTGCTGAGATCGTCAAGGGACCTGGGTTCGCCGATCGCCTCTACCGTGACCGCGGCGATCGGCAGTACACCGATATCGACTTTCTAGTTGCACCACATGCACTTGACGAAGCGAACCGCGTGATGCCGGGCGTTGGATTCCATCGACCGCAGAAGGCATGGGACAACTCGAACCGGGATTGTGAGTACAAGTGGTTTCTTGAGGGAAACCGTTCGATTTTGGTGGAACTGCACGGCAGCCTTGTCCACGCCCGCGCGCTGCGACGGTGCATCCCGTTTGGTCACGCTGAGTTGCTCGCGGCTCGTGGCGAAGGAAACCACGTTGCGATCGCCGATTTGATCGTTGCCACTATTCACGCCTCGTGCGGGCACAAACTCCACCGGCTCAACATGCTGGTTGATGTCCTGCAAGCCGCGCGTCGCATTGCGGCTACTGATGAAGATGCACTCAATCTCGCGGTTGATCGTCTTGGCGCGCGGCTTGAAATGGGTGTGACACTTGGCGTCGCGAGTGATCTATTTGGTGATGAACGTGTGCGAACATTGGCGGCGCGCTTTAGTAATCGCTGGGCGGTGACACTGGGGCGCCGTCTCGTTACAGCCGAAGCGGTGCTTGCGGCGCAGTCCGGCGCTGGAAAAGTATCACGAATTCGTAGGCATATGTTCCGGCAATTGCAGCAGGTGCGCATCGCCCGTCCGTGACGGTTCATTGCGCACGCAATCATCAACCAAGCCCGGAATTCGATGCAGATCTTTCCCAATGCAGAGGTCATAGACCGGGACCGATGTACTCATTTGCGCAAGCATTTGAAAGCGGTGAGCCTGTATCGGGAGCAGTCCATACCGAGAGGACCGGACATTGTCGGCTGCGAGTGATGCCAACATCTGCGCACGGTCGCTCACGCGGATCTCGCTGCGCGAGCCGACCCGCGACAGCCGAAACAATGCTGCCACTGGACGCGGCATATGTTGTCCACGCCGGCGGAATGGATTGAGTTTCTCTCGTGGTAATCGGCGTTCACCCTCGTCGGTCCAGGGACCCGTCAGCAGCGGCTGCACCCACGGCATCATTGCAACGCTCTTCCGGTGAACCTTGAGATCGCGGGGCATGCCCCACGCCTTCACGACGCCATCGCTGTGAATGAAGGCGACATCATCAGACTCCAGAGCAAATCCTCCTGCAACAAGTGCGAGCGCGGTGGTGGTTTTTCCAACGCCACTCGGCGCATGGAGCAGAATCATCCGGCTGTCTTCTGGCAGCGTCAGCGCAGCAGCATGAATCATTGCTTGCCCGCCCGCAAATGCAGCTGCCTCAATGGCCGCGATACCAAGCGTGGTCCCCAGTGAGCGTTCCTCGCCCGGATGGAATGTCACGTGCGCACGCATCGCGTGGTGATCAGCATGCATTGCGCCGCGCCCTGGGAAAATAAGCAGCGTCCGCTCGCCATCAATGAAGAGTTGGCAGTCACCGCCCGGCATGACGGGACCTTCAAAGGTCAGCACTGCTGCCGCGCTCGCGGTGGGTAGTGCGCCGTGTTCGATGGTCAGGTGAAAGGGCGCAGAGTCGACTCCGCTACTCGTTCCAACTTCGCGGTCAACATCCGATAGTTCGGAGTAACTGTTGGCAAATTGCTCCGCAAGGGCGGAATTGGTTGTTTCAACAATCAGTCTTCGATCGCCGAGGTTGTATGCGGAGCGACATGGCATCATTGCGCGCCAGCCCCGGTACCGACGCGATGCACCAAGATGGTGGGCATATCCTTGATGCGGTCATTCAGCACAGGCTTACCTTGGATACAGACCCAGCAGTGTGCTGCGAGGCGATGTGTTCCGATTGAATCACCATCGATTCCAAAGTGAAGCTCTGGTGCATAGCCTGCTTCTGCCAAGAATCGGCATCCGAGCAAGCCTTGACGAAGACACCGTCGATCACGCATCAGCCACGGTCTGCGGGTGGCGCGCAGTACTCGCGCCGTGATGTAGTCATGATGTAATCCGGCGAAACGAAGCGACGTCGGCTCCGCTATCTCGAGCACCTGTTGCAGCGGCTTGTTCGCAACGCGCGAAGGGAGAAGCCGCGCCGCCAACCACAGGGACACGCGGAAGCGCAACCGCGTCCAAAGCCGCGCACGCGCCGCCGCCTCCGCCGGTGTCACCCCCGTCAACTTCACCCCCGTCAGCTCCACCCCCGTCAGCTCCACCCCCGTCAGCTCCACCCTTGTCACCGCTTCACCAACATCACAGATTCGTTGAGTAGTGCGGAGGCAAGGGTGGAGAGATCGGCATGGGCGGTCACTTGATCCGTCCCGAATTCGTCAGCGAACATGCTGACAATCTCTTCGAAGTTTCGGACTCCATCCAACTTAGAAAGAAATGACAGTGCGCTTTCGTTGCATGTGAACAACTGCCCGCTGTCTGCAAGGAGGATCACCGCCGAGTTTCCAACCCGCTGCACCGATGCATGATCGCTGAGGGCGAACACGGTGGACGCGTGGTATGGGTCAATCTGCGTCGAACTCGGCATCATCACACCTTAATTAAGTATGGAAAGATCTGCGTTCAAACCCGCCGGGCGCGTGACCATACACGTCAAGCCTCAGCCGGAGGGGCAGCAGCGCTTGATGTCGTCCCAGCGGTTACTTCTGACAGGCAGTCCATCTTGACGAGTTGTGGGCGGACGTATTCAGGCTTTGTTGTTTCCATTGCAGGGCTCCCGTGAAGGTTGACTCATGCCGCCGAGAACACCCGCGGTGCGCCAGCAACGGCGGAGTCAGGATACGGTCGGCAAGGCTGTCGAGAGCAGCCGAAACGTGCCCCTAATTTGGGACGGGGGCCTGCTGACCGCCTGCGCAGTCGGCGGGGCGGACTTGCGGCGGCCGGTGTGGGAAATCATGCAGAAATTCAGGCAAACGAGCTGAACTCGACTTCTTCGCACTCTTCGGCGACGTGTATGTTTGTGCGGCCCGCCCGTGATCGCCAAATACCCACGTCCGGATATAGTCCCGTGATGCGGGCCACTTTCCTGCCTTTCTGCCGTCCATCCATCACCGAAGAGGACATTGCCGCCGTTGCGGATGTGCTCCGTAGTGGCTGGATTACCACTGGTCCCAAAGTTGCGGAACTGGAGGACATGGTTGCTGCGCGCACCGGCGCAAAGCATGCCATTGCCGCATCAAGCGGTACCGCCCTCATGCACCTTGCGCTGGAAGCCATGGGCATCGGTCCGGGCGACGAAGTAGTGGGCGCGTCCATGACATGGGTCTCCACGCCCAACATGGTTGAGCTGCGCGGTGCGCGCAATGTCTTTGTTGATGTTGACCGCGACACGCTGCTTGCCTCCGCTGAAGCGATCGACGCAGCCATCACTCCCCGCACCAAGCTGGTGATTCCGGTGCACTATGCAGGTGCTCCGGTTGATATCGACGCTATCCGCGCGGTGTGCGCGCGCCGTGGCGTTCCAATCTTGGAAGACGCCGCGCACGCCATCGGCACGCAGTACAAGGGCAGAGAAGTGGGCGGCGGCGACACCGCGATCTTCTCGTTGCACCCCATCAAGAACATCACCTCGGGCGAAGGCGGCATCCTCACCACCAACGACGACACCCTTGCCAACAAGGTGCGCCGCCTCCGCTTCCACGGACTTGCCGTTGACGCGCATGACCGCAAGCAGCAGGGACGATCGCCACAAGCCGAAGTACAAGAGCCTGGTTACAAGCAGAACATGCCGGATATGAACGCGGTTCTTGCTGTGCGCCAGCTACCGCGCCTTGACGCCATCATCGAACGCCGCGATGAAATCTCCGCGATTTACCGCGCTGGTCTTGCGGATGTTGACGGCATCCTGCCGCTTGCCGACCCCACGTGGTCGCACCGACACGCGCGGCATCTCTTTGTAGTGCGCGTTGATGAGCGCGCCTGCGGCCTGGACCGTAACGCGTTCATGGAAGGCCTGAAGGCGCGCAACATTGGCACTGGCATTCACTTCCTCGCTTCGCACACGCACCGTTGGTACCGCGAGAACCGCCCCGAGTGGACCGGACAACTCCCCGCCACTGAGTGGAACTCCGCGCGCATCTGCACCATCCCGTGCTTCCCCGACATGACCGATGCCGATGCGCACGGCGTGGTGGACGCCATCAAGGAAGTAGTCGCAGGCGCTCGCACCACTGTCGCCGGAGGCATCCGATGAGCGAACGATCCTCCGTCAGCGTGATCATTCCCGTCTATAACGAGAAGGACAACCTTCCCGAATTGCTCGCGCGCACCCTTGCCGCGTGTCGCGCACTTGGTCGCCCGTGGGAACTCATCTTGGTTGACGACGGCAGCCGCGACGGCTCCACCGACCTGCTTGCCGATGCAGCCCGAGCGCATCCCGGCGAAGTCAAGTCGCTACTACTCAACCGCAACTACGGTCAACACAATGCCATCCTTTGCGGCTTCGCTTCCGCCCAGGGCGACATCATGGTGACGCTTGATGCGGACTTGCAGAATCCGCCCGAAGAAATCGGCGCGCTGTGCGCCAAGATGGACGAGGGCTACGACATCGTCGGCTCCGTTCGTCAAGATCGCCAAGACGCGCTCTTCCGCAAGGTCTTTAGCGGCGTTGTCAACTTGATGGTTCGCCGCACCACCGGCGTAAAATTGCACGATTACGGCTGCATGTTGCGCGCATATCGGCGCCGCGTGGTGGAAGCCATGCTTCTCTGCCGCGAGCGTCACACGTTCATTCCCGTGCTTGCCAATCTGTTCGCCAAGCGCGTGACGGAAATTCCAGTGGCGCATGCGGAGCGTTCGCGCGGCACCAGTAAGTACTCGGTGCTCAAGCTCATCAACTTGCAGTTTGACTTGCTCACCTGCATGACTGCGGCGCCGTTGCGTCTGGTCACTTGGCTCGGCGTGGCCATCTCCGCACTCTCTGTTGGATTCGGCGCACTGCTCCTGGTCTTGCGCTTGATCTACGGTCCAGAGTGGGCCGCCGCCGGCGTGTTCACGCTGTTTGCAGTTCTGTTCTTCTTCATCGGCGCGCAGTTCATCGCGTTCGGTCTGATGGGCGAGTACATCGGTCGCATTCACGCCGATGTTCGCGAACGCCCCCGTTACATTCTGGACCGCGTGGTCGGGGAGACGCTCGGCGAGCGTCCCGGTACCGCGACCCAAGCGCACGCCGCGCGTTCGAGCGGCAACTGAGGTCATCACTATGCGTACCGTCGTCCTTGCATATCACGAAATCGGCGCAGCCAGTCTGAAGGCAGCGATCAAGAATGGCCTCAACGTGGTTGCTGTGTTCACGCACCGCGACACTCCTTCAGAAGGCACTTGGTTTGCATCAGTGGCACGCATCGCCGCCGAGCACGGAATCCCCGTGTTTGCGCCTGATCGCCTTGATCACCCCATCTGGCTCGAACGCATCCGCGACATGAAGCCGGAGCTTCTGCTCTCGTTCCACTACCGCAACATGGTGGGCGCCAAGGTGCGCGAACTGTTCCCGGCGGGTTGCCTGAATCTGCATTCGGGCATGCTGCCCAAGTACCGCGGTCGCTGCCCAATCAACTGGGTGCTTGTGAATGGCGAGACCGAGACCGGCGTCACCGTGCACCACATGGTTGACAAGGCCGACGCTGGCGACATCATTGGACAGAAGCGCGTGGAGATCCTTGCGGAGGACAACGCCTGGACGCTGACGCAGCGCATGGCCACCGCATCGGCCGCACTTTTGGACGAAGTGCTGCCGCTGGTCAAGCAGGGCAAGGCACCGCGCACTGCGCAGGATGAATCAAAGGCCACCGTCATGGGTCGCCGCGGTCCGGACGACGGACAGATCGATTGGAACCTCACCGCAGCGCAAGTCCACAACTTGGTGCGCGCGGTTGCATCGCCATGGCCCGGCGCGTTCACACACGCGGGCGCACGCAAGGTGATGGTGTGGCGTACGCGTCTGGCGCAGGGGACAGGCAAGCCTGGCGAAGTGCTCTCCTCGGAGCCGCTCGTCATCGCCTGCGGCACCGGCGCACTGGAAATTCTTGAAGGTCAGTCCATCGACGGCGTCTGGTCGAACGGCACGCAGTTGGCCAAGGAACTCAACCTTCTCCCCAAGATTCGCCTTGGTTCGCCCATCAAGTCCAGCAAGAAGAAGACCACCAAGGTCTTGATCTTGGGCGTCAACGGTTTCATCGGCAGCCATCTGTCCGAGCGTCTCCTGCAGGACGACAGCTTTGAGGTCTACGGTATGGATCTCCACAAGGAGAACCTGGGATCGCTCACTGAGCATCCACGCTTCCACTTTGTTGAAGGCGATATTTCCATCAACCGCGAATGGGTTGAATTCCATGTTCGCAAGTGCGATGTGGTGCTGCCGCTGGTAGCCATCGCTACACCGATCGAATACGTCCGCAACCCACTGCGCGTCTTTGAGCTGGACTTTGAAGAGAACTTGCGTGTGGTCCGCGACTGCGTGAAGTACGGCAAGCGCCTGATCTTCCCAAGCACCTCCGAGGTGTACGGAATGTGTACCGACGAGCGCTTCGATGAAGATTCAAGCCCGTGCATCACTGGCCCGATTCACCGGCAGCGTTGGATCTACTCCACCAGTAAGCAGCTGCTCGACCGCGTCATCTGGGCATACGGAGCGCAGCGCGGGCTTCGCTTCAGCCTGTTCCGCCCCTTCAATTGGATCGGACCGCGCCTGGATTCGCTGGACTCCGCGCGCGTCGGCAGTTCGCGTGCCATCACGCAACTGATCCTCAACTTGGTGGAAGGCACGCCCATCCTGCTTGTTGACGGCGGCAAGCAGCGTCGCTGCTTCACTGATGTCGACGAAGGCATCGAAGCCCTATACCGCGTGGTTGCCAACAAGAGCGGCAACTGCGATGGCGGCATCTTCAATATCGGTAACCCCGACAACGAAGCCAGCATCAAGGAACTGGCGGAGATGATCGTTGCAGCATTCGATAGCAATCCGCTGCGACCGTTCTACCCGCCGTTTGCGGGCTACCAAGAGATCGAAAGCGCGCGCTACTACGGCGCCGGTTATGAAGACGTGCAGCACCGCCGTCCAAGTATTCGCAATGCGCAGCGTTCCATTGACTGGACGCCTGCCATCAGCACTCGCGAGAGCGTTGAGCGCACCGTCGACTGGTTCCTCCAGCAACACGCGCGCGAGAACGGATTTGTAGTGGATGCGGCCAACGCCACGCCACGCGCTCCGCGCACGCGCACCCCGGCCGGCTCGGCGTGACCGTCGCGCTGCGCATCGACGTGGACACATTCCGCGGCACCCGTGATGGGTTGCCGCGGCTCTTGTCCGCGCTGCAGCGCCGCGGTGTTCGCGCCACTTGGTTTGTGACGCTTGGGCCGGACAACATGGGTCGTCACGTGCGCCGCATGTTGAAGCCGTCGTTTGCTCTGAAGATGTTGCGCTCCGGCGCGCCGAATCTCTACGGCTGGGACATCGCCTTCCGCGGCACGTTGTGGCCGGGCACGGTGATCTCAGAACATCTGGCCGACACGCTGCGCCTTCCGGATCGCGCCGGGCATGAAGTTGCGCTGCACGCCTGGGATCACCACCGCTGGCAAGTTGGGGCAGAGTCACTTCCAGACGACGCCCTTGACGCCGAACTCGCTCGCGCCATCGCCGCGTTTACCACGGTCTACGCCCGCGCCCCCCACGCATGTGCCGCGCCCGGCTGGCGCTGCGACGATCGCGTCCTGTCGCTGCCATCATCGCAAGCATTCACGTGGCGAAGCGATGCACGCGGACCCGCAGTGCCGTTCGTGCCACGCATGCCAGACGTGCCATCCACGCCCCACCTCGGCCGCACGCTTGCGCAGCCGCAGATTCCCGTGGACCTGCCCACGTACGACGAAGGCGTTGGCCGCGGCGCCGGCGCCGACGAGCGCTGGAACGACATGCTGCTCGCCCGCCTTGCCGACGGTGCGCCGCACGTCCTCACCATTCACGCGGAGAGCGAGGGCGGAGCCAAAGCCGCACTCTTTGAGCAGTTCCTCGACCGCGCGCTTGCGGCAGGGCACCAGTTCGAGCCGCTTGGCGACTGGCTCGCCCGGCAACCCGCTCCACGCGAAGGTCGCGTTGCGCGCGGCACCATCCCCGGCCGCGAAGGCTGGCTCTGCGTCGGCGGCTAGCATTCGCGGCGCATGGATGCACGTCGCAACTGGATCATCTGCATACTCTTGTTCTTGGCGCTGGGCGTCACGGGATTAACCGTTCGTCCATTGGTCGTGCCGGACGAACCGCGCTACGGAATCATTCCAGCGGAGATGGTTGACACGGGCAACTGGCTTGCGCTGCGCATGGCGGGCTTCGTCTATTACGAAAAGCCGCCGATGGGATATTGGCTCACCGCCGCAAGTATGACCGTCTTTGGGCATAACGCATTCGCCATCCGTCTACCGAGTGTGGTCGCCACGCTGGTAGTTGCACTGGTCGCCGCATGGATGGCGGTGCGCATCACCGGCCGCCGCGAAGACGGACCGCTGGCATTCATGGTGCAGGCCACCACGCTTGCGCCGCTCATCATTGGAACGGTCGCGCTCCTTGATCCGCCATTCGCCGCATTCGTTGCGCTCTCCATGGGCGCCCTGTACTGCGGATGCACATCCATCGGCCGCGTGCGCGCTGGGTGGCTGGCGCTTGCCGGCGTGGCCGCGGGTTTCGCGTTCCTCACCAAAGGTCTGCTTGCCTTTGCCATTCCCGGCGTGTCCGCGCTGCTGTTCCTTGCATGGGAGCGGCGCTGGAAGGACATGCTCACCATGCCGTGGATCCCGCTGGGTGCCGCCGCCATCACCATCGCGCCGTTCGCGTGGATGATCCACCGGGCGGAGCCAGGCTTCTGGGAATACTTCATTGTGGTCGAACATTTCCGGCGCGTTGCCAGCCCGGATTCCAATCAGCATCCGGAACCGTGGTGGCAATTCTTAGTGGTGTTCCCGATTGGCGCCTTGTTGTGGACGCTTGCCTGGCCCAACGCATGGAAAGGTCTGCGCGATGCAACCGAATGGCGCAGCGGCATGCGTTTCATGGCCGCATGGGTGATCGCACCGATCACACTTCTTTCATTGAGTAGCGGCAAACTGCCCACCTACGTGCTGCCGCTCTTTGCGCCAGTCGCAGTACTGGTTGCCATCGGGCTACTCCGCGCACGCGCTGCGCAGCGGGTCATGCCGGATCGCCTTGCGCTCTTTGCGCGCACGTTGGTGCGCATTGCCGCGGTGGGGTCGTTCATCATCGCCATCGCCGGCGGGCGCCGCTTCGGCATTCCCGTCTTGTGGGATTCCGGCGAGTCGCTGCGCTTCACCTACATCGGCGCCGCGCTCCTTCTGTGGGCGCAACTTGATGTATGGAGTTGGAAGGCCGCCGATCCGCGCACGTGGCTCCTGCTCACGGCACTTGCTCCGGTTCCGGTCTTGCTTGCCATCCAATTCCTGTACCCCGAAGCCGCGCTCT
>CAMDCW010000048.1 GCA_945890745.1 Phycisphaera mikurensis NBRC 102666 | reverse complement strand
AGCATGGGTGACACCGTCCCCCGTGCAGTTGCGGAGGTCAGATCGAATGGTGCGATGGTCGTGTGCGCGAGCGCGTCCCGTCACGGTTTCGCGCCGGTGCCAGGTGTCGTTGCAGGCGAGGGCGTGCTGCCTGTGGCACCGCTTCCGCCTGGTCCAGTCGGCGCGCCGCCCGACGGAATGAACGAGCCGCCGCCCGCACCCGTGCCGCCCGTGCCTGCGCCGCCGCGTCCACCAGCGCCGCCGGTGGTTCCAGTGCTGCCGCCGCCCGCGGCACCAGTAACGGTGGATGTTCCAAAGCCGGTGACCTTGGACACGCCGATCGGTGCATTGATGTCAACGTATCGACCACCCGTGCGCTTCGGTCCCTCCGCGGGCAGTGAGCCGTAGCCAGCCACTTGCCGCTGCACGTAGTCCGGCGCGCGGACGATGATGGAACCGTCGTAGTAACGAATGGACGCGACGCTGTCGTCAAGCCACACATCGGGCTCGACCAGCGACTTGATGAGTTCGATGAGTTGGTCGGCCTTCTCTTCGGGAGCTCGGCGCTCTGGTGGCTCGCCGGGCGTACCGAACGGCACGCCTCCGCCTCCGCCACCACCGCCACCACCGCCACCTCCGCCACCACCGCCGCCGAATCCGCCACCGCCACCACCAGTGCCACCACCGCCACCACCACCGCCGCCAGTTTGCACTGACTGCGCGAGGTTGAACTCCGGTGCATTGTCAAAGGTTGGGGCTTCGAACAGCAGATCACGAATCGGATAAATGCGAGTCTCTTGCGAGCCGCGCGCGTTGAGTCGCGACTTTGTTCCCACTTCCAAGTAGCCCTGGCGCAGTTGCCACGTTGCTGGCTCGGTGGTGGACATGTCAATCATGCGCTCGAGCACCACAAGCGCTTGCGCGCTGTTCATCTCAAACGTCAGGCGAGCTTCAGGATCGAGTCCGTCCCCCGCGCCCGGATCATCAGACCAGCGCACCACCATTTCCACGCCGATGAGTTGTTTGAGATACGCGAACGCTTCCTTCGCCTTGGTGTCTTCAAACTTCACACTGATGCTGGTGGTCAGCAGCGCGCGAAGGATCGGGCCCTTGGCGGTTGCCTGTTTGGTGGCACGCTGCTCAAGCACCGTGTTGATGCGCTCGGAGAGATTCTGACCGGAAGCAGGAGCGACCGCCACAAGTGTGGCGAGCCCAAGCATGGCACTGAGAGTGGTCTGAATGCGCATCGTGAAGATCTCCAAGCGAGGATCGTGCCGCGGAATCGTCCGCGCCGCAGAAGTGTACGGTTGGAGTAGCCGTTTCCGATCCGAGAATCGGCACGGATCTGTACGGTTGCCGCTTGCAGGGCTGAAATATGCGCTCATTTGGCCTGAACGGGGTCAGTCTGCAATGCCAAACGCGCCAAGGCACGCTCGGACTCGGTGAGCGCCAAGATGGCGAATGCCTGCGCCGCCACTGGTTGCGAAGCGTCTGCCGGCGAAGCCAACACGCCGCCGCGAGCGCGTTCCGGTGCGGGTGCGCAGTAGGCGATCGCTGCAGCAGCCTGCAATTGCTGCACAAATCGATTGGCCAGCGCGAGTGTCTCGCGGTCTTCTGCATCGCGCGCGGGCGATCGTGTTGCGGGAAGTCCAGCGATCATTGCCATGAAGAATTGCGGCCGCGTGGACTGCGCAGAAATTCGCCCGGCACTTGAGCCCGCCATCGGATACGCGCCTGGCATATCAAGCAGCGAATTGGGACGGTCGGAACTGTCTGCAGATACTTGCGTTCCAAGAAGCACCGTTCGCGCGGCATCAAGTGCGCTGCGATGTTCGCTCATGCGTTGTGCGAAGGAATCGGGCGTGCAACGAGCGTCCGCATCGATGAGAAAGGGCGCCACGATCGGAAGTTCTGCGGGGTCGATGGATTTCCACGCGGCATCCAACGCGGCGATCAGTTCCTTCTCTGGAATGATGGGAGTGCGCGCTGCATGAAGTGCGGCGGCGGCATCAAGCACAGCTGCTTGCACGTGCGGGCGCAGCGTGGCAAGGTTGGCGGGTGCAAGCAGGCGACCGAGTGCGGTGGTCATCGATGCGGCAAATGGCGCGTCGACAGGTGCATTGCTCGCAGCAAGTTCTGCCATCGCCAGTATTGCGTAGGCCACCGCGGCGGGTTCGGAAGCGGGGTCCGACTCAGAGTTGTCGTGATCCATCAACGCGCGGAGTACGGCAATTGCAGCTGATTGAGACTGATTTCGAAGCGTTTCTGGAAAACTAGCGGTTGCCGAGGCGCGTGCAAGCGCCCACGCGCACAGCGCTTGTTCGGTAGCGCCGGCAGCGAAGGGCTCGTAGCGATCGGCGGCAATCACGTAGTCACCGCGCAAGCCGGTGCGTGCAATTTGCGCTCCAGCATCGGCAGGAAGTCCTTCGGTAGCGGCAGCGGGTTCAAGTTGCGCGGCAAGGCGAGCGATGATTGCTGCGCATGCAGTGACTCCGTCCGCGCGCGTTGCAGGCGCGGTGGAAATGGCAGGCAGCACGCGAGCGAGTGTGAACGGGCTACTTGCTGGATCAACTTGCGCCAAGCGAATGGATCGTGATGCATACATCGCGGTGTTGCCGCCCAGCGCTTGCAGATCAGGAAGGTCTCGTGGAGGCAGACCAAGTTCAGTCACCATGGCGAGCACCGCGCGCGAGACGGGCGAGGCCATTCGCCGCGCCAAGAGTTGCGACGCTGGTTCATAGGCAGTCCGTGCAGCGTCGGTCAGTTGCAAGCCGCATTCACCGGGTTCGATGTTGCGCGCCACTTCCTCAAAGGTGCGACCGATCAATGGTTCGCGTGCGCCTGCAAGTTCAAGTTCAAGCGTGACGAGTGTCCCGATGGAGTCATTCTCGTTTGCAGTGGTTGGCTGCGACGTGCGCCGCGCACGCGCCGCATCAAGCGCCGAGCGCAGGGCGCGGTCCACGATGCCGGTCTTGTTGGTATCGCCTGCATCGTGCCCAATTCCAACGATGCGTCCGCGCATGCGCAGCACCACCGCGGCGCTATGGACGTCGGCAGGCGTGGCAACGGCGGCTCCAGTGCCGCCAGCATCCAGCCACGCGCGAGCGGCAAAGAACGTCGACACCGCATTGGCAGGGTCGGGCAGGGTGTTTTGGCCGCTTTGCCAGACCATCGCACCTGCGGAAACCACGCGCGGAAGCCAGAAGCTTCCACCGACGAGTCCGAGAACCATGGTTTTGACTAGTAAGGACCGCATAATCATGGTGATTTCACAAGTTTACGCTCGTTTCATGCTCACAGGAGTGGACGAACCGGGTGTATTGGGCAAGACTTACATCGTAGCGCGGGGGGGTCAACGGCTGACGCCGTCCCCCGCGCCTCAAGTACTCGAAAAGCAAAGACAAGAACCATGCGAGCAGTAGCCATTGCAGCAACCCACGTAATCTCAGTCGAAGAGAACGCTCGCCGCATTCTCATGCTGGCTGCCTTTGCTTTCCTCGCGCTCTGCTGAGCCGCGAGAACAGACACCCGGACGGGCGCTCAGGCGCCGGTTCTCAGGAGCGCGGACGAAGTTCCGCGCTCTGGGCGTTTTTGGCGCAGCGCTAAATAGGTGCCGTTCACCCCTGTCCCCATTTTCGCCGTTGAAGTGAGTTGAGACGTCCACCGCCCCCTCCGTTGCGCGCGGGACCCTCGGACGCGGACGGCTGCGCTCCACAAGGTTCCGCTTAGCCTCGGGCGAATCTGTTCGTCCGGTTGGCACCCACGAGGCGTACGTCCAACTGCCGGACTTCTCAGTTTCACACGCCGCTTACCGAGGATCCCGTGCTCACTGCGGGGGCTCGAACACGGAAATCACTTTGACAACCAGGGTTTGTGGAACACCTCCATCTGGCCGCAGGCGCCGGAGAGGATAGGGCCGCGCTCAGCGGCCATCCTCGTAAGGCGGATGCGGCCAGTACGCAGGCGCAATGCCACAACCCTCAGCAAGAAATCGTGATGCATCAACGCGATCCCTGGCCGCGCTCGCCGGAGAGGACAGGGCCGCGCTCAGCGGCCGTCCTCGTAAGGCGAATGCGGCCAGTACGTAACCGTGATGCCACAACGCCGTCAGCACGCAATCGTGTCGCCCACCCCCGCGCAAAAAAGAAAGCGCCCCGACGTTTCCGTCGGGGCGCGCTTTGCTTCTTGAAGTTGTCGCCGTTGATCAGAGAGTGATCTTCGACGTTCCAAGCGATCCGTGATCGTCCATGCCGCCGCGGGCTGGGCGCACGCCAGTCTGCGACCGACGTTGGCCAGCTTCTTCGTCCACGGTGGAACCCCACTGTGCACGCTTGAGACTGAGGCCGATCTTGCGGTCTTCGATGTCGACACGCAGGATCTTGACTTCGACTTCCTGGCCAGGCTTGACCACATCCTGCGGATTCTCGACCTTCTGGTCGGAGAGTTCGCTGATGTGCAAGAGACCCTCGAGGCCGTCCTCGAGTTCCACGAAGACGCCGAAGTTGGCGATCTTGGTGATGGTGCCCTTGACGATCATGCCCGGGCGGTAAGCGCTCGGGATCGCTTCGGTCCACGGATCTTCGGTCAGTTGCTTGACGCCCAGGCCGATGCGCTGCTTCTCCTGGTCCACCTCGAGGATGACGCACTGCACGCTGTCGCCCTTCTTGTAGAGCTCGTTCGGATGAGCAACCTTCTTGGTCCAGCTGATGTCGCTGACGTGGAGCAGGCCGTCGATGCCTGGCTCGATCTCGACGAATGCGCCGTAGTTGGAAAGGTTGCGAACCTTGCCCTCCACAACGGAGCCGCGCGGGTAACGGTCGGAGACCAGTTCCCACGGATTGACTTCCGTCTGCTTCATGCCGAGCGAGATCTCCAACTTGTCCTTGTTGATCTCGAGCACCACCACGTCCACTTCGTCGCCAACAGCCACGAGCTCGCTCGGGTGGTTGACGCGACGCGTCCAGCTCATTTCGCTGACGTGCACGAGGCCCTCAATGCCTTCCTCAAGCTGCACGAATGCGCCGTAGGACATGAGGCTGACAACCTTGCCCTTGACGCGCGAATTGACCGGGTACTTCTTCTCGATCTCTTCCCATGGCGAAGTTTCCTTCTGCTTCAGGCCGAGAGCAATCTTCTCGCGATCGCGGTCGATGTTGAGGATCTTGACCTCAACTTCGTCGCCGATCTTGACCACTTCGGTTGGGTGATTCACGCGACCCCAACTCATGTCGGTGATGTGCAGCAAGCCATCGAGTCCGCCGAGGTCGATGAACGCGCCGAAGTCGGCGATGTTCGTGACGGTTCCGCGAACGATGTCGCCTTCCTTGACGGCCGTGAGCAACTTGCTCTTGGCAGCGTCGCGCTCTTCTTCGATCAGCTTGCGACGGCTGATGACGATGTTCTTACGCTCTTCGTCGATCTTGAGGATCGAGGCGCGCACATTGCGGCCAACGTATTCGCCGATGTCGCCGGGGCGGCGAACATCAACTTGCGATGCTGGCAGGAACACCGGCACGCCGATGTCCACAAGCAGACCGCCCTTGATCTTGCGGAGGACCTTGCCCTCAACGATGTCGCCTTCCTTACGCGTGACCAGGATCTGCTCCCAGCCGCGGATGCGGTCAGCCTTGCGCTTGGAGAGAACTACCGAACCTTCGGAGTCTTCCATCTCTTCGAGCAACACTTCAACTTCGTCACCGACGTTCACGCCGATGTCATCGAACTCTGCTTTGTCGACTTGGCCTTCGCTCTTCAGTCCGACGTCAACGATGACAAAGTCACCGGACATTCCGACCACGATGCCCTTCAGGATGCTTCCGGGCGCCATCGACTTCGGTTCGACGCCACCGACGTCAGAGCCAGAGTGGATTCCGGAAAGAATGATTTCAAGTTCAGCAGCGTCGAGGCCAATGTCCTCGATCAGGTTGTAGTCGACCATGTTGTCTCTATGGGTGATGTGTTTGCCGTGATGACGCGCGTCATCATGCGGCGGTGCGGGTTCCTCGGGCAACGTGCCCAAGGCAGAACATTGAAGGATACCGATGCCGGGCGTTGATGCGAAGCGCTTTAGTTCAAAGAGCATGCTCAGCCATGCTCCGCCATGCTCAGCGCGGATCCGTGGGAACTTCACCCTCATCGGCCCCGATTTCGGGATACCGGACGTACTCGTGATCCGTGCCCTGGCGCTGCATTCCGCGCCATTGCAGGACGAATCCCACGGCGCCGATCGTATTGATGAGGAAGCAGGCACCGAATGTCCAGTTCTGGAGCCCCCAGGCGCCAAGTGACTTGTACAGGCCGACCGCCAAGAAGGGGGCAATCACCCCGCGAATGCCATTCAGTGTCACGTGGACGCTCATATAGAGGGCATCGCGCTCCGGAGTGGCGAAGTCTTGGTGCCCCAAGTTCCACGCGAGCGCGCCGCCGGCAAACC
Organism: Phycisphaera mikurensis NBRC 102666; assembly: GCA_945890745.1. GTDB lineage: Bacteria > Planctomycetota > Phycisphaerae > Phycisphaerales > SM1A02 > UBA966. The sequence continues at coordinate 9,425 of CAMDCW010000048.1, read as the reverse complement.
CGACGCCCATGAACGCACCCGCCACATAGAAGAGCCAGAGTTGCCCAAGGGAAGCCGCCAGCCAGAGGGTGCCCGCCGCCGCCACGAAACTCCAACTGTGAATCGCACGGAATCGAACCACATGAACGCGGTCGAGCAGTCGCGCCCAGATCGGAATGATCAGTGGCATGGTGATCAGCGGAATGACGGTGGTGGCAAGAATCGCTTGCAGGTAACTCGCGCCAAGACCGTCTTCTAAGACGATGGCCTGCGGCGCGCCAATCATCAAGTTGCCCATGCCGAACACGAACATCCAGATCATGAATTGTCGGTAGCCGCGATCTTCTACTAAGACGCGCCAATTGGTGTGCAGTGCATCGCCCGCCATGGCGGCGGTGTGCATGGGATTTGTACTGATCGTGCTGCGCCCGGACTCAGCACGTTCGGAACGAGCGAGTCGTCCAGCTCCGCGCAAGCGCACGCCGCGAAAGATGGAGTTGCCGTACAGGCCGACGATCGCCAGCACTGGAAAAGTGACGTGGAAACTCTGCGGGCTGAAGTCCATCGATGCGCCAACGATCCATCCTGCGAGCGCCAGCATCACTGACTGCACGCTGGCCATCTTTCCAGCGATGCTCGCACGCCGTTCCTTTGGGTAGTTCTGGCGCCACACTGCCGCGCGTACGGTGATGACGCCCGTCCATGCTGCGCGCGCGAGGAGCACCAAGATGCATGTTCCGAGCAGTCCCCAGGAATTCAGTGGCATAGCGGCAACCGCCGCAACGCAGAGACAAGTACCAATTTGAATGGTGGAAATGAAGCGGATCTTGTCGCGGCCGCGGCTCACTCGGGCCCATATGAAACTGGTGAGATTGGCAAAGTTCGGTGCAGCACTGACGAACGCCACCGCAAAGTCCAAGAGCTCCGGGGAAATGCCCGGCACTCCCGTCCACGCCTTCTTGACGAGCACCGACATAGTGCCGCCCTCAATCGCACCGAGCATGATTGGAAGGAATGCCCACGAAAGTAACTCGCGCGCATAGTTGGCGCGCTGCATCGGCGGGAGCGTGCGCGGATGGAATCCCCACAGCCAGCCGGTGAAGAGTTCAACCAGCGAGCGTGGGTGTGCGGCGTGCTTCATTTCAAAACGACAAGCAGAGCGGTGGGGTGGGGTGGATGAACGGAGCCCGACCCCATCGGGGGCTGGCGGACGCGAAGCTCGAACCCCAAGCGTAGGTGGGTTCGCCTGCCGTCGATCCCGGCCTTCCACTCGAGGGAGGCATGGCCTTCGTCGCAGCGATTGGGTGGCGATCCCTTGGGGTTCGCATCGGTTCGAGCAAATAGGCGTCGAACCTGCACCCGATGGGGTCGGACCCCGTCAATCCGTGTGCAGTCTAGCCCGGCAACAGGCCGGTGCGAAGCAATGACTGCGGAAGTGCTGCGCGATAGGCGTCAAAGGTTCGATCCAAGGAGTCGGGAATCATCCGGGTGGATCCGAGAACACTCATAAAGTTAGTGTCGCCGTTCCAGCGCGGAACCACATGACCGTGCAGGTGCTCGGGGAGGCCAGCACCCGCCGCTCGCCCGAGGTTCAGTCCGACGTTCATGCCCTGCGGGTGAAAGGTGTGCTGGCACAAGTCCATGGCCAATTCCATCAGCCTCCAGAAGTGCGCTCGATCCGGTGGGGTGTAAGCGTCGATGGTGGGTTTCGGTTCGCCGAGCGCCACCAACAGATGCCCGTTGGTGTACGGGTACCGATTGAGGAGCACCATGCCGCGGGTATCGCGGTGGATGACCTGTTGTTCAGTATCGCGGTCGGGGTGCGCCCAGTAGTCCGCGAGGAAGTTGGGGCTGCCCGCTGGTGACGATGCCTTGGCGGCGTTGACTTGCGATTCAAGGGCGCTGATGTAGGCCATTCGCCAGGGTGCCCAAAGGGACGAGTGCATGGTCCGAGTGTAGGTAGGGAAATCCTTCGAATGGTTTTTTGAGATTTAATGTGATTCAGTGTGATCCGCTTTGCACGTGGATGACGCCTCCAAGGGCGGAGGGCAGGGTCGTACGGACGATCTTCAAACCTGCCTCTCTTCTCACGCCACACGCGCGCTCAACGAGCGCGCGTGTGGCGTTTTAGATGGCGTGCGGAGGGCATGGATGTGCCAAACACAGGCGCTTCGGCAGCGCGTCGAAAAAATTCCAAGAAATATTTTGGTGCCTCTGGAGGCACTCGTAGATTTCTGAACTTCAATTTGACAATTGAGTTACGTCTTGTCCCAGAGATGCCATCAACCGATTCTTTGGCGCCCAATTTTGACGTAAGTCATTTCATGGAATGATATTGCAAAATCGCTCTGGATTTGGTCATTGGGCGTGCGCGCGCGGCGTAAATCAATCGGTGATTTCGCGTGTATTTCCCCTGTGAATGCCGCGGCGCGATTCTGTAGAGAGAACGCGCTTCTGGAGGTCGTTCATTTGTTTGACTCGCTGTTGTTCCCGGTTATGTTCGCCCCGGAGGAGGGAAACTCCATGAGTTCGATCCAGATAGAGGAAAAGGCTGTTGATTCAGTGCTCCAACGGGGCGGGTCAACACTGCGTTCAATCGCAGATGGGTTCAAAGAAATTTATCCGCAGTTGCGGTCAATGGCATCGGTGTTGATGCGCCAAGAGCGCGCCAGCCACACGTTGCAGCCGACCGCCATTGTGAGCGAGGCGTTTCTGCGCCTTGCGCATCGCAATCCAGGCGAGTTTGCCAACGCAAACAACCTGCTGGCGGTAACTGCGCATGCCATGCGCTGCGTGCTGGTTGATCACGCCCGTTCACGCGGTGCCGCCAAGCGCGGCGCGGCGAAGCGTGGCGGAGATGCTGCACTTGCGTTCTTGGCCGACGACAGCCGCATGGATCCAGCGGATGTGTTCGCTATTGACGAAGCACTCACCGAACTTGAGGAAATGGACGCGCGGGCTGCGCAGGTCTTGGAATGCAAGGTGTTCGCCGGCATGACGGTTGCGGAGATCTCGGAAGCGCTGGGTATCTCCCGGCCAACCGTAAATCGCGACTGGCGATTCGGGCGTGCGTTCTTGGCACAGAAGCTCGGCATTGAGTTGCATGGGCTTGACGAAGAAGGTGAGTCGGTTCGTCAATGACAGACGGCAGCGCAAGTACCCAAGTGCAGACTGGCCAGCGAGCGCCAACGGTTGACCCAGCAAAGTCAAACCGCCTTCGCCGCGCCCGAGCCATCTTCACGTGTGCTTGCGATATGCCCGCAGACGAGCGCCTAATGTTCGTCGAAGATTCCTGCGGCGGCGATCTCGCGCTGGTGGAATTGGTTCGATCACTCTTACGTGCAGATGAAGGTGGCGTGTCTGCGTGGGATTGTGCGGGCGTTGAAGTGGCGTTGATCTCGCCGGTACTTTCGCTTCCGTTGGGCTATGAGCCAATTCGCGAACTTGGTCGCGGCGGCGCCGGTGTGGTGCAACTTTGTCGCGAAACGGAATCCGGCGAACTTGTCGCCGTGAAGTTGGTCCATTTGGCGAGCTCTGGCCGCAGCGCCGCAGCACGCTTCCGCCGTGAATGGCGGTTGCTGGCTCGTCTTCGACATCCCGCGTTGGTCGCGCTGCGTTCCGCTGGCACGCTTGATGGCGGATGCGCGTACTTGGTGATGGATTTCATTGATGGCCAAGACATTCGCAAGCATTGCCGAGAGCAACATCTTCCTGCGCATCGTCGCATGGAGATGCTGGTGTCGATCGCCGAGGCGCTGGAGGTTGCGCACGGGCATGGCATCATTCATCGCGATCTCAAGCCGGGCAACATCCTGGTCGAACGTAACGGTGGTGCGCGACTCATCGATTTCGGTGCAGCGCGCGTCCTTGACGGCGATCTGAATACGCGCCAAGAGCACACGCTCACCGGGCAGATCATCGGAACACTCAGCTATCTGAGCCCCGAACAAGCTTCTGGCAATTCGCGACACGCGGATCATCGGTCCGACCTGTACCAACTTGGAGTGGTCGCTTACGAACTGCTTGCCGGGACGTTGCCGTACGAAATGGATGGTCACACGTCTGCCGAGATGCTGCGCTCCATCATTGCGGAGCCCGCCCGGGCGCTTGACAGCACTGGTGCTGTGAAGGCTGGACATCCAGCAGTGGCATTCTTTGAGCGTGCCTTGGCCAAGTCACCCGAGCAGCGCTTTGGTTCTGCTGCCGAGATGGCCGATGCGATGCGCGCATTAGTTGAAGCGCTCAGGACGTCTGATTCAGAAGCCGCACGCTGAGGCGGCCGCCGCGTTCCAGTCGGCAGGTGATCTTGGTTCGACCGTCGGGGAGTTCAACCCGGACGCGTCGTTCCATATCATCGGAAATGGCATCAAAGATTGGCAAGTCCCACGCGTCGTTTGCAGACAAGTAACTGCCGGCGGGCAGTCGGTACAGGATCTGGGCGTCAGCGTTCGCGGATCCGCTGCGGATCACCAATTCAACTTCGAGTGCTTGATCATCGGTCGACGCGATGCAGCGATCTGCATCAACGAGCATGCGCGCTTCGTGACGATTGAATGCGCTGGCTGATCCCACCGCTGGCTGCAGCCACTCGTGCTGCGCGCGTCCGTGGGTGGCGAGAGCATGTTCCAGGATTGCATGGGCAGAGCGAGCGGGTCGAGCGAATGTTCGCGCGGCAGGTTCGTCATGCGTGGAAGTTGCGTAGCTCGGGGAAAAGTCACGGTCCATATGAAGCACCTCACAACGTGGGTCCAATGAGCCTTTAACCGATCTCTCCGACTTGATATGCGTAAGGAACTGAGATTATGGATCACGCATCCTTACAGAAATTTATTTTTGTTTGGCGCTCCCGGCATCGCCCGGGTGCGATTCGCGGCGAAATGCCCTATTTGGGGCTGATTCCGGGCGTTCGCTGACGCGGAGCGGGGTCTCAAACTGTCCGCTCCAGAAGCGAATTTTCGTCTCATTATTGCTGCCGGAACTCATGGCGCCCATGGCTCGGAGCGCCATGAGTCGGTCACCGCGGACGGATATGGTCCATCCGGGAATGGAATTGCCGCCATCCGGATCGGCTGGCAGGGCCGCAAGTTGGCTCGCAAGATCACGCAGCCGCCGCAGCGCTTGTACATCTTCCAGGTCAACTTCCCAGCCAGTGCGGGCCAGGCTCGAGCCCGGCCACCACAGGTGCGAGCGGCGCCGGGCAACGCCGTTCTCCCGAAGTTCTAGCACCACGCCGATCAGCATGTCTGCGTAGTCCGGGCTCGCGAAGGCGCGCGTGTTGAAACGAATGCCAGCGGGGCGATCGTCATCGGTCCAGATGGATACGGGAAAGTCAAACGCCTCGCGTGCGGTCTGGGTGATCTCCGGATCGTCACTCGGTTGAAGATGCGCCAGATCAAACGGGCGAACCACCGCATCAATCACAAGTGGTGGTTGCGCCATCCATGGATTCCACTCCGTGGCTCCGTCATCGCGGCGGCGAGTTTCATAGTCGAGCGTTGCGTGCACGCGACCGTCGGTCGTTGGAATCGGTAGTTGCAGTGCGCCGAATCCAGGCTGACGGCGCAGTGCAGACATACCGTCACCGACGAGCCAGTTGGATTGATCATCATGCATCCGGACGCGCCATTCCGTGTTAGCGCCCCACACGATGCCGCGCACGCCCGCAACTGGCGCTACGCCAGTTGGCCACTCGGTGGGTACAACCACTTCAATCCATGGGGCAAAGAGTGCCAGGCGGCGGGCTCGCGCAGATATAAATAATGCGCGCGCCTCGCGACGCACTTCAGCGGAGGCGACGAGTTCATCGGTGATTGGGGCAAGTTCGGCGGGAAGCGAGAATGTTGCACGCGCAAGCGTGAGGGTGCGCCAATCATCTGGGTTTCCAAGCGCGTCCGCGCCCGGATCAAGCACATCAATCAGATTCAAGATGTGCTGGCCATCAAGTTGCCCATTCACGATCCGGTTGTTGAGTTCATTCTGCACCCACGTGGGCAACTGTCCACTGGGCAATAGACGGGGCAGTTGCACAAGCACCGCGTTGGGGACAAATCCCACCCACGAAGAATTGAGTATTTCCAGTCGCGCCCAACCGGTGACCACCAGAATTCCAACCAGTGCCGTGATGGCCACGCCCCAGCGTCGACGCGTTTGTAGCAGTTCGCGTTCGTGGTGTGCCACATGGCCACACTCGCCGCAGGTCATTCCGGGGGTGCCAGACAGATCATGCCAGCAGCGTGGGCAGCGGCGCGTGCGTGCTTTGTCGCCAAAGAGCGCCCACCACACCGCGCCGACGCCGAGCGCACTGAATAGCAGCACCAGCGCGACACTTGATACGAGGAGTATGACGACGCCGCTCACAACGTCACTGTAGCCGCTCGGTGCACCTGCTCAGGCCATGCGAATCCACTTGAGGAGCTCGCGCGGCGAGGGCGGCTTGCCTTGCATCAGTACGCCAACGCGGAAGATCTTTGCACCACCCCAGATGAAGGCTCCAACCCAGGCGAAGCCCCACACCAGGCTGAGTACCACTTGCCAGGTATCGATCTGTTCATTGCTGGCCGTGACGCGGAGCACCATCACGAAGGGAATCGCTGGCGGGATGAAGCTGGAAATGGTGGCGATCCAGCCATTTGGTTGTTCACTGATGGGTAGCCACAGCATGATCGGCAACATCAAGATCAGCATGGCGGGCGTTACCAAACTTTGCGCTTCGCGGAGATCATTGACTGCGCTGCCGACGCTTGCCATCATGGTGGACACGAACGCATAGGCCATCACAAAGTAGACAAGCATGAGAATGAGCATTCCGGGTGACACCAGGTCGCCCATGGCTGCGGCACTGAGTCCGGCAATTCCCAACGCTCCGTACATGCCCAGCATCACTGCGGAAACCATGGCGTATCCAACGATCTTGCCACACAGAAGTTCCATGGGACTGACCGCGCTGAGGAGCACTTCCATCACCTTGCTGGCTTTCTCCTCAATGGTGGTGGTGAGCAGGTATTGCCCGCTCGTAAATGTGGCGATCCAGAGGAGCATCATGAATCCCATGGGTAGCAGCGTCTTGGCGATCGCGTTTTCGTCCGCTTCCGCTCCTTCAGTGGACATTCGTCGTACTGATGTTTCCGGCAGGGTCAGTAGCGCTTGCAGCGATGTGTAATCCGTACCAACGCGCTGCACGCGCGCTTTGACAATCGCCTTGGCGATGGATTTTTCCAACATGCCAGTGAGGCGAGGCGCGCTTCGCGTTGGCACAATGAGCGTGTAGGTGAGGTCGTTGCCCTCGGCGTCCTTGGGATTGGCGTTAAGCAATTCGGGCGACACGATGGCGAGGCCAAGGAGCGATCCGTCTTGCACCTTGGCGCGCAGCTCATCCACGCGAGTGGCGTCTTGCACCGATTCCACCTTGACATCGATCGATGGAAGGCTGGCAGTGGCTTGTTGCGTCACATCACTGCCGGGCCAACCCTTGAGTGCCGAGTTTCGCTTGAGCGCCTCTTGCATATCTTTGGCCACTTGCTCAGGGGTGAGTTCTTCGGCAGCAAATGCAGCAACCGTGCCGCTTTCATCGATCACCACCAAGGTGCCTGCCACCGGAGTCATTTGCATTCCGATCAGCATCCCGATGGCAGCAATGGCAGCGAACATCACTACGGGCATCACCAGTGCGCCAAAGATGAATCCCTTGGTGATGACGGTGTGGCGGAATTCGCGGAAAGCGATCGTCCAGATTCTGCGCATTGGACTGGCGTGCATTCGGTCAGCCATTGCCGGATTCCTCACTCGAGGGCATTGCCTCGCCAACAAGTTCAACGAAGACATCATCAAGTGTTGTCTTGCGCAATTCAACAGTGCGTACTGGCATCAAGGCAATGGCGGCGCGCATCACATCTTGCGGATCAACGTCGCGGGCGATGGTCAATTCTGCAGCGTGGCGTTCAGGATTCCATTGTGCCCGCTCCACGCCTGGCAGTGCGCCCAGGCGGGATGCGTCCGCTGGGTTATGCGAGGATGGTTCCACTTGCACCGTGCGCGGATCGAAGCGCGCGTGAATCTCTGTCATTGATGCATCCAGGATCTTCTCGCCGCGGTTGATCAAGACGATGCGGTCACAGAGCTGCTCGGCCTGATGCATGACATGCGTTGAGAAGATGATGGTGCGTCCGGCGTCATGCAAGTCGCGGATCAAGCGGTTGATGAGGCGCGCGTTGACTGGATCCAATCCGCTGAATGGCTCATCAAGGATGATGAGTTCCGGATCATGAATCACGCTGGCAATGAATTGAACCTTTTGCTGTTGTCCCTTGGACAATTCTTGGCAGCGCTTCTTACTGGCGTCCGTCAACTGCACGCGTTCCAGCCAGGCGTTGACGCGCGCGTCTAAGCCGGCAGCTGGCAGACCCTTGAGGGTTGCCATGAACTTGAGAAACTCCATCACGCGCATGCGTCGATAGAGTCCGCGCTCTTCCGGCAGATAGCCAATGCGATCCTTGGCACTAATGGCGTCCGCACCCAACACCTGCACCGAGCCTTCATCGGGATGAATGATCGACATGATCATCCGGATGGTGGTGCTCTTGCCAGCGCCGTTTGGACCAATGAACCCGGTGAGGGATCCATCGGGGACATCAAGGTCGATGCCGCGAACGGCTTCGGTCTTGCCAAAGCGTTTCCAAACGGCGCGCAGATTGACGGCAGAGGTGGTCATTGAGTGCAGCGTGGGGTGGTTACTTGGTGGCGGGGGCGGCGGGGGCGGCGGGGGCGATGGGAGCCGCGGGCGTTGCCGGTGCAGGCGCAGCGTTCTTCATGGCAGCGATTTCCGGTGGGAGTTCAAATGCTTTGGCAGAGACGCCTTCCCACGTGACGGAATCGATGGTCATCACTTGCATCTGCCCCATGACTTTGGTGGTGGTACGGACTGGCAGTTTGACGTCAGCAAAGTCCTTGTATTCACCAGTCAGCAGTGTCACCGGAATACTGCCCATCGGTGTGGCTGCCATCATGGTCATGCCAGCCATCAGACCGGTTTCTTTGTCGTAGAAATTGTTGCTGGGGGTGGCGTCCGGAGTCGATGCGGCAATCTTCACCTGCCAGCACGGGCGCGTTTCGCATTCAACAAGCCCAAGCACTTCGGCGTTGCCGGCGTTGCGCATCAGGTCTAAGTCGCGGCGGAAGTTGCCATCGCGCTTGAGGTCTGCAATCTGCTTGGCATCCATGAGGGATGGTCCGCGCATCGGATCGATCGTCCAACCAACGGTGCCGTTGAAGCCGCTGCGCGACTGGCCCATTCCGGGAATGTCCATGACGATGGCAATGCTGTCTGGAGCCATCGCTTGCATATCCATGGCGCCCTTGAGGCCGGCGGCGGGAATTTCAATGGCGCCCTTTGAACTCATCATGGTCTTGGCCTCCCACGCCTTCTCGCCACCGGTGGCGGTGATGTGGCG
>CAMDCW010000047.1 GCA_945890745.1 Phycisphaera mikurensis NBRC 102666 | reverse complement strand
TTGAGGCCAAGGTTCATCAACACCTGCGCGGCAACGCCATCGTGCTCACGCAACAGGCCGAGCAGCAAATGCTCGGTGCCGACGTAGTTGTGGTTGAGATTGCGCGCTTCTTCGATCGCGTACTCAATGACCTTCTTGGCGCGCGGCGTTTGTGGCAACTTGCCCATGGTCACCATCTCGGGGCCGCTCTTGACGAGCTTCTCCACTTCGAGGCGAACCTTGCGCAAATCGATATCGAGGTTCTTCAGGACATTGGCGCCGACGCCCGAGCCTTCTTTCACCAGACCGAGCAGGATGTGCTCCGTACCGATGTACTCGTGGTTGAAGCGTTGTGCTTCCTGGTTAGCCAGGGCCATGACCTTGCGGGCGCGATCAGTGAGTCGTTCAAACATTTCCAGCCTCCTTCGTGGGGGTTGATCCGTTTCGGCGGATCATGCTTCGCTTCAACCTTACGAATTGTTCTCGGGCAATGCTAGGAATTGCCAGAGGGGTTCGTGCAGATATTGAGTGCAATTGGCTTGCCACTCCAAATCCACCGATGGTGGGATCGGTTCGCGGCTTGCGGGTACTGAGCGATCTCTGCGAATTTCCCGGATTTAGCGGGGATTTCAGCAGCAAATCCAAGCCTCGTGGGCAGCTACTTTGTGCGTAAGACATGGTTCTTAATGGGTTTGTGCCATCGGGCGGCAATGAGGGTGCACGAACGAGCTACGCTTCCATCAACCATGACTGCCTTGGCATATCTCCCGCGCAGGCTTACTGCCATCATGGCAGCCGGCATTCTGTGCCTCGCGGCGAGTCAGTCCGCGGCCGGCGCCCAAACTCCCGCAACGCCGTCGGTTGCCCCGACCGGCACGCTGGAACGTCCGATTGAAATTCGCGCGCGTCTCCTCAGCGGTGCAGCCTTCGTTGGAAAGGTCAGCGCGTGGTCCAAAGACGGCATCACTGGTTCATTTGGAAATCATGCGTGGACGGATCTGGTGACTGCCGACATGCGTCGCGTCTACATGCAGTTGATGGATCGAAAGAATGCGGAGCAATGGACGTCGCTTGGTGAATTGCTGGCAAGTGCGCGCGACGGCACACAGTTCGCTGACGATGCGTTTGCGCAAGCCAAGCGCTTGGGAGCAACGCCTGCAGTCATTGATGACGCGCGCACGCGTGGTAAAGCAGCCGGCATTGCGCGCAAAGAACGTGAACGCATGGACGGGGAGCGTCGCTTGCAAGACGATGCGCTTCCTGATGACGCAACTGCCAAGCCATGGCCAGTGCTGACCGACGCCGAACAGAACAGCGCCATTGACACCATGCGACAACAGGCCATCGCGGCGATGACCGTGGCCGGCGTGAAGTACGACTCCGTAGAGACGGACAACTTCCTGGTATTTGGGGATATTTCCCGCTTGGAATTGCTGCGTTGGTCGCGCGAGCTGGACGGCCTGTACGCGCGCGTGTCGGACATCTTGGCAGTTCCCAAGGGCGTCAAGCTGTTCTGGGGCAAGGCCGTGGTGTTGGCCTTTGATAAGCAAGACACGTTCCGATTGGCGGAGGCGGCGATCTTCAATCACAAAGCGCCCGCGATGCTGCGCGGGGTGTGTCACATGAAGGGGCCGCAGGTATTCATTTCCATCTACCGCGGCAACAACGAACTGGACTTTGCAAGCACGCTTGTCCATGAGACCACTCATGGAATTGTGTATCGATACGCAACGCCCATTCAAATGCCGGATTGGGCGAACGAAGGATTTGCTGACTGGGTGGCGCGCGCGTGTGTCAAGAACTCCAACGTGGACGCTTCCCGGCGCCCGCAGGGATTGGCGTTCTTTCGGCAGGGCGGTGATGCCACCAAGATCATGGCGCTGAGTGGCAAGGACGGCACTTGGCCGGGCGACAACGCCATCGGTTACTCGGTGGGGTACATCATGGTTGACCTGATGATTGCCGATCGCGAGCAGAAGTTTGGTTCGTGGGTCAAAGCGATAAAGGGGGGCAAACCATGGCAGAAGGCGCTTGCGGAGGACTTTGGCGTGACAGCGCCCGCGCTGGCAGCATCGGCCGCGCAGTGGTACCGCACCAACGATGGCGCACCCCGGCGGCGCTGAGTGAATTGTTGAGATTCATGATGAGCCAAGAAGATGGCTCGCGCCGCGTCACCGTGCACTGCGGAGTAGCATTCGTCCCCTCACATGGCAACTACACAGACCCTCAAGAAGAAGCGCAGTCAGTCCCCCTCCGCGACCGCAACCAAGCGCAAGAAGAAGCCCGCCGCCAAGGCGAAGGGCTGGCGTACCGCTCGCACGAGCGATCGTCACGAACTCTATGAGCTTTCGGTGCAAGAGCCGTCAGCGGAGATTGCATTCATGGAGCGCGCCTTCCGCGAGCGCTACAGCCGCGTGCCCACCGTGTTGCGCGAAGACTTCTGCGGCACGGGCTTTGCAAGTTGCGCGTGGGTGCAGCATCGCCCAAACAATCGCGCGTATGGAATTGACCTGTGCACCAAGACCATGGCGTGGGGCAAGGGTCGTCACGGCACCGCGCTGACCACCGATGAGTGCAAGCGCATGCAATGGATCAAGGGCGATGTTCGTAGTACGCCCACGGAGCCAGCGGATGTTCTGGCGGCGCTCAACTTCAGTTACTTTCTCTTCAAGACACGCGCTGGCTTGCTTGAGTATTTCCGCGCCGCGTTCAGCAACATCAAGCATGGCGGTTTGTTCGTCCTTGATGCGTACGGTGGTTACGAGAGTTTCTCGGTCATCACTGAGTCGCGCAATCTTGACGGTTTCACGTACTTGTGGGACACCGAGAAGTACAACCCGATCACCGGCGAAGTGCTGAATCACATTCACTTTCGATTCCCGGACGGCTCCGAATTGCGCAAGGCATTCACCTATGACTGGCGCCTGTGGACGTTGGCTGAAATCCAAGAAACCCTGATCGAAGCGGGCTTTGTACGCCCAGCTGTGTATTGGGAAGGCACCGTGAAGAAGACCGGCGAAGGTGACGGCGTGTTCCGTCGTAAGACCGTCGGCGAGGCATGCGGTGGATGGATCGCTTACATCGTGGCGGAGAAGCCAGTGTCTGGCAAGCAGAAGGTGACCGCCACATCTAAGTCAGCAGCCAAGCGCCCGGCCGGGCGTTCCGCTCGCTGAGTTCATTGCAAAGGAATGAGTGTCGCTATGTCAATTTCCACCAACAGCGAAGGTCTCGGAATTGCAGCGCTTGCGCCGCTCTTGGCGGAAGTGAGCAAGGCCTTCGAGCGGCAGTTGGCGAGCGACCTTCCTCCGGTGAATACGTTGTGTCGGCACGTGGAGCGCTACCGCGGCAAGATGCTGCGACCAACCATGGTGTTCCTGTGCGGGCAAGCGTTCGGCAATGTGGGTGAGCGACACGTGATCATTGCTGCCACCTGTGAAATGATTCACATGGCCACGCTGGTGCATGACGATGTGCTTGATGAAGCAGAAGTGCGCCGCAAGGGCAGCACGGTCAATCATCTGCGCGGCAATGAAGTAGCGGTGATGCTTGGCGATTACCTGATTTCCAACGCATTTCACCTATGCAGCCGCGCGGGCGATCCGGCCCTGAACCTTCGTCTTGGTGAAGTCACCAACACGCTGTGTGAGGGTGAATTGGTGCAACTGAGTCACCGCGAGGATTTGTCGCTTGATGAACGCACGTACTTTGAGATTGTGCGTCGCAAGACCGCGGTGCTCATCGGCGCGTGCTGCGAACTCGGCGCGCGTCTCTCCGGGGCGCCAGAAGATTCCGTCGAGGCGCTTCGTCGATTTGGCGAAGGAATTGGCGTGGCCTTCCAAGTTCAAGACGACCTGCTTGACCTGGAGGGGCGCGAGGACGTGGTCGGTAAGAGTCTCGGGCGCGACCTTGAGAAGGGGAAGTTGACACTCCCGGTGATCATTCACCTGGCACGCTGCGCCGGTACCAGCCGCGAGCGAACCATCGCCGCGATCCGTGCGCGGGATGGTGTTGCATTGATGGCAGAACTCACCGCGGGTGGAGCGCTTGTTGATGCGCGTCATCGCGCCGAGGCGATGGTTGCAACAGCGCGCGCGGAACTAGCGAAGGTGCCAGCCGGCGCAGCCCGTGATGCACTGGACGCTGCAGCGCTGGCGATCGTTCACCGAGACTTCTGAGTCGTTGCTGCGCCCGCCCAGCCGCGGCCGTCCTTCGCGCCGGTGGCGGCGGATGGCTTGGTGTTGGCGCGGTTGGCAGCGATCAACTTGTCGATGTCTTCTTCTTGCAATGACATGGGGTGACCCTGCCAACGGACGATTCCATCGGCTGAGAAGATCGCCATGTGCGGGATACCGTGAATGTTGAAGAACTTCTCCTTCAGTGTTGCCGCGGGGTCGATTGCGAGCGGATACTTGAAGTTGGCAGGCTTAAGTTTCTGCTTCTTCATTCCAGCGTTGAAGTCATTTTCCTTCTCGTCGCTGATGCCCACAAACAGGATGTCCTGCCCGTATTTTTCGGTCAATTCATTGACGTGCGGGATAGCCGCGCGGCATGGACCGCACCAGGTTGCCCAGAAATCAATGGCCACCAGACGGGTTCCCGGATCGGGGCGCTGTCCAAGCCATTTGGCAACCGTGAAGCCAGGAATCTTTTTACCGCGCATGTCGCCGGCGGACTTTGGATCAATAGGCGCTAAGAACTCTGGCCACTTCACTTCGGCGGCGGGCTTCGCATCAGCGGCACCAGCTCCCATAGCGTCTGGCTTCTCCTTCGCCTCAATACTTTCGTCCACTTCCTCTGCAAGAAGCGCTGGCAGTTTGGCCTTGAGACCGGCTTCGCTCAGTCCGACATAGCGAACCGCACCGGTCTTATCGATCACAATATTGACGGGCTTCTTCCAGACGCCAAGTGCGTCGCACCAATCACCGGATGCGTCAATCGCCACTAGGCACGGTGCGTCTTTCTCCAAGATGTCGTCAGCGCGATCGGCCTGGTCTGGGGTGTGCAGTCCAAGCAGAAGAACGCCTTCAGGAAGTGAACGCTTGACCTTCTCCAGCGCAGCGCGCGGGCTGGACTTTCCGCCCACCGATTGAATCACCGTCACCTTGTCGCGGAATGCCGCGCGGTCCATCGCATCGCCACCAATCCACTTGAGATCAGCGGTCGGCTTGGGAATCATCCATCCCTCGTGTTCCTTGAGCGCTGCGCGGTCCGCCTTGTCGAGGGGCGCGTAGTACTTCGCCTCTGATGTGGGAACAGCCGGGGTGTCTGCTTTGCTGTCGCTGTCCGTGGTCTTCACCGGCGGTGTCGTCGTCCGCGGCGTGTTCCCGGGGCGCGGATTGGAATACTGCGGTGCCGCGGTCGCCGCTGGAGTTGCAACGAACATCGTTGTCACCATCACCAGCAGCGCGGTCGAGAGCGAAGCCTGAGTCATGGTGGGAATCCTACCCCTGTCCGCCGGGTTCGCCCAAGCCCGCGCGGATTGGCATGGACATGTTGTCAATGAGCCGAACATCGCCGATGCGCGCGGCGATGAGCGCGCGGGTGGGGGCATGCCAGCTGGTGACGGGTAGCAGGGTGGAGGCATGGCGCACCACTGCGTAATCGACCGTTAGCCCGTGCGCCTCAAGCGTGGTTCGCATGATGCGCTCGGCACTCGGTGGGTCGGTAGCGGCGGCGGCATGCTGCAAGGCACGCACGAGTGCCAGCGCCCGATCGCGTTGTTCGGGCTGGAGATAACGATTGCGGCTACTCATGGCAAGACCATCATGCTCACGCACGGTTGGAGCAGCTTCAATCACCAGTGAACCCCAGCGCCCATTCGCTGCGCGCGCCATCGCGGCCATATCTTCCAAGACGCGCAGCTGTTGAAAGTCTTTCTCGCCAAACACGGCCATTGCCGGCTGTGTGAGGTCGAAGAGCCGCGCTACCACTTGACATACACCACCAAAGTGCGTGGGGCGACTGGCATCTTCTAAGCGCGGCTGATGAGCAACATCGGGGAGCGGCCACGCAGCGGCTTCGGCGCGCGCTGCATCAAGTCCGAATGGATAAATGGTCTCCGCAGTTGGAGCAAACACAGCGTCCGCACCGCACTCCTCTGCCAGTTTCACATCGTCTGCAAGCGTGCGCGGATACTTTGCGAAGTCCTCGCGCGGCGCGAATTGTGTTGGATTGACAAACACTGTTGCCAGTACGGGCATGCCTCGTCCCGACATGCGGCGCATCAGGGCTCCATGTCCAGCATGAAGAGCGCCCATGGTGGGCACTAATGCGCAGCCAAAGTACGGGGCAAGCTGTTCTGGGGCGTGTAGGACCTGCATCTGCGGTGTCCACCATAGTGTCGGAACTTCCGGTTGGGAATTCCGGACTAGATTTCCGAGAATTCACAGAGATCCGCTCCGGGAAGGCTTTTCAATTGGTTCCTGCCCTCCTAGACTGTCGTTGCGACTGGATCTCAATTGCCGCAGGCCCTGACGGTCCTGTGCTCCCCCGGATCCCTTGCAAACCACCATGGCACTCAAACTACCTATTTATTTCGATCATGCCGCCACCACTCGCTGCGACCCACGCGTGGTGGAAGCCATGCTTCCGTACTTCAGCGATAAATTCGGCAACTCCTCGAGCCGTAACCACAAGTTCGGCTGGGAGTCTGAGGACGGCGTCGAGTTGGCCCGCGAGCAGTCAGCCGCGTTGATTGGCGCCAACCCCAAGGAAATCATCTTCACGTCCGGCGCCACGGAGAGCAACAACCTAGCCATCAAGGGCGCCGCGGAGATTTACGCAAAGGCTCCGGCAGGCCAGACCGGTCGCGGTCACATCATCTCAGCGATTCATGAACACAAGGCAGTGCTCGATCCCTGCAAGCGCCTGCAGCGCGAGGGCTTCGAAGTCACCTTCCTTGCGCCTGGTACCGATGGCGTGATCACCGCCGACATGGTTGCTGCGGCCATTCGTCCAGACACCATCTTGGTCAGCATCATGTGGGCCAACAATGAGATCGGCGTGATCAATGAGATCCCGCAGATCGGCAAGTTGTGCCACGACAAGGAAATCGTCTTCCACACTGATGCCACGCAGTGGGTTGGCAAGATGCCAACGGACGTGGAACGCGATCACATCGACCTTCTCAGTTGGAGTGGTCACAAGATCTACGGACCGAAGGGCGTGGGCGCCTTGTTCGTGCGGCGCCGCAAGCCGCGCATTCGCTTGGAGGCAATCATTGACGGCGGCGGACATGAGCGCGGAATGCGCTCCGGCACGCTGAATGTCACCGGAATCGTTGGCTTTGGTAAGGCCTGCGAACTCTGCCAGCACGAGATGGAACACGAACGCGAACGCCTCGTAAAGTTCCGCCGCAAGCTGGAAACTGAACTTTCGCGCCGTATTGAAGTCACGCAGGTGAACGGTCATGCAGAGAAGCGCCTTCCACACGTGACCAACATTTCCTTCGGGTTTGTTGAGGGCGAAAGCCTGATGATGGGCGTGAAGGACATCGCTTGCAGTTCCGGTAGCGCGTGCACCAGCGCCAGTCTCGAGCCGAGCTATGTGCTCAAGGGGCTCGGAGTTGGCGATGAATTGGCACATTCATCATTACGCCTTTCGCTTGGTCGCTGGACCACTGAGGAAGAAGTGGACTTTGCAATTGAGCAGATCGTTGCGGCCGTTGAGCACTTGCGCTTGATGAGCCCGCTGTTTGACCTTCATAAAGAAGGCATCGACATTTCCAAGATTCAGTGGCAGGCGCACTAATCCGCGCAGTCACTTCACCCGAACGCATTTGACCGGCACAACGCCGGCGCACAGGACCCAACCATGGCTTACTCAGACAAAGTTGTTGATCACTTCCAGCACCCACGAAACGTCGGCAGTTTCGGCACCAGCACTGACGTTGCCAAGCGCAACGATGTTGGCGTTGGCATCGTCGGCGCCCCAGAGTGTGGAGATGTGATGCAGTTGCACATCAAGGTCAACGAGCAGGGCGTCATTGAAGACGCCAAGTTCAAGTGCTTTGGTTGCGGCAGCGCGATTGCTTCCAGCAGTCTGGCCACTGAATGGCTCAAGGGCAAGTCAGTTGATGAGGCGCTCACCATCAAGAACACCCAGATTGTTGAGGAGCTCAGCCTCCCGCCCGTGAAGATTCACTGCAGCGTGCTCGCCGAGGATTCCATCCGCGCGGCCATTGCTGATTACCGCAAGAAGAACGGCATGGTGGCTGATTCCGCTACCCACGCCGCGACCCACTGATAGTTTCAACGCACCCTACGGAAAGAGTTCATTATGTCCGTCATTATTAGCGATTCAGCAGCCCGCGAAATCAGCAACATCATCCATCAGCAGGGCCTCGACGCAGACAAGATTCGTCTCCGCGTTGGCGTCAAGGGCGGTGGATGCAGTGGCTTTAGTTACATCCTTGACCTGACCGAAGTGCAGAAGGACTCCGATGAACTGTGGGAGTTCACCTACCGCACCGCGGAGGACGGCAAGACCGTCAGTCGCGTTGAAGCCGGCAACGGTGGCACCGCGACTGCGGTTGCAGAGGCCGGCACCTTTACGGTGCGGGTGGTGTGCGATCCAAAGAGCTTCCTGTACCTCAACGGCACCACCATCGACTTCAAGGATGAGATCATGGGCCGCGGATTTGTCTTCACCAATCCAAACGCCAGCACCACGTGCGGATGCGGCTCTAGCTTTAGCGCATAAGTACTCGATGCGGGCCACGCTTAGCGTTTCATAGCGCGGCAACAGTTCAAGTCCAACCACCGCCCCGCATCCACTCCGGATGTGGGGCGGTTCGCTACGCTCTATGCATGCGCATTCGAGCCATCGTGAGTCATGTAGCCGTCCCTGTCGCTGCCGTACTGAGTGTGCTGGTCGTTGCGGGATGTACGTCAGGTGGCGCGGGAGGTACGGCCTCGGCGACTGCCGCGAACTCGGAACCGGGCGCAGCGAGTGAGACGGCAGAACCTCCGGCCGCCATGCACAAGCCGACTTCGGCATCAGCACTCCAGCCGCCGGTGGCGCGCCAGGAAGTGTTCGTCATCAAGAGTCCCTTTGGTGACCGAACTGACGAGTACTACTGGCTTCGTAATGACAACTCTGAGAAGAAGCCCGATGACATCATGGCATACCTCAACGCCGAGCAGGCGTACACCGAGGCCATGATGGCGAGGCTTGTTCCGCTGCAGGAGACGCTCGTCAAAGAGATTCGTGGACGCATCAAGGAAGATGATTCCACCGTGCCGGCATTCGATCACGGCTACTGGTATTGGACGCGCTTCGACACGGGCGCGGAGTACCCAACCTACATGCGCCGACGCGGGACGTCAGCGGCGCAAGATGAATCCGTGCAGCCAGAAGTGCTGCTTGATGTACCGGCGATGGCCCAAGGCGAGGATTACTTTCGGGTGTCCAAGATGGCTGTCAGTCCCGATGGCAACATGTTGGCGTGGACGCAAGATGTCACCGGCCGCCGCATACACACCGTTCGCTTCAAGGATCTACGCACGGGTGCCATGCTGCCGGATCGCATGGAAGGAACGTTGGAGTCAGTGGAATGGTCTGCAGACGGCAAATCCGTCTTCTACATTCGCCAAGATCCGGTGTTGCTGCAGAGTGGACCTGTATATCGCCATGTATTGGGGACCCCGGCCGCGTCAGACACGCTCGTATATGACGAACCTGACAAGACCCTCTTCACGGAAATTAGCACCAGCCGCAGTGACAAATACCTGTTGATCACCATGGAGGGTTACGACACCAACGAACTACGCGTGGTGCCGCTTGATCGTCCGGAGGCTCCTGCAGTTGTCGTGTTTCCGCGCCGACCTGATGTCCGCAACTATGTCGATCATTGTGCCGGCAAATGGCTGATTCGCACCAACGAAGGCGCGCGCAACTTCCGACTGGTGGTGGCGCCCGAGTCTGCGCCAGATGACCGCGCCGGGTGGAACATCATTCTGCCGCAACGTGCGGACGCATCAGTCGATGACGCCGTTGCTTTCAATTCAGGAATTGCCGTGCTTGAGCGCGTGGATGCTAATCCGCGTGTTCGCATCATTCCTTGGACTGGTGGCAATGGCACGGTGGTGCCAGCGGACGAGTCTGCATATGCCATGACATTTGGTGAGAACATGGACGCGGCGAATACGTCGGTGCGCATCGGCTACACGTCGATGGTCACGCCGCGTACGACGATTGACGTTGACTTGGCAACAGCAGCGCGCACGGTTCGCAAGGTGCAGCCAGTCATTGGTTACCAACGCGATCAATACGAAACCGCGCGTGCCTGGGCGCCGAGCCGTGATGGCAAGCGCATTCCGGTTTCGCTTTCGTGGCGTAAGGACGCGTATGCCCGCGATGGCAAGCATGCCATGCGCATTGAGGGTTACGGCGCGTACGGGTTCCCGACCGATGCGGAGTTTGATTCCGCTGCGGTGAGTTTGATGGATCGTGGATTCCTGATTGCTGCCGCACACATTCGCGGCGGTGCGGACATGGGTCAGGATTGGTACGAAGACGGTCGATTGATGCACAAGAAGAACTCGTTCAACGACTTTGTGGACGCCACGGATTTCTTGCGTCAGGAGCAGTGGTGTGACGGGCGAATCTTTGCCACCGGCGGTTCGGCGGGCGGTCTATTGATGGGTGCCGTCGCTAATCAAGCCGGGAGCCATTACAAGGGAATCGGTCTGCATGTTCCGTTTGTTGATGCGCTCACCACCATGCTTGATGAGACCATTCCGCTCACCACCAATGAGTGGACGCAGTGGGGCAATCCCAAGGAATCCAAGGAAGCGTACGAGTACATCTTGTCATATTCGCCGTATGACAATTTGACGGCAAAGGACTATCCGGCCATGCTGGTGACCACTGGACTGTGGGATTCACAGGTGCAGTACTACGAGCCCGCCAAGTTTGTTGCGCGCTTGCGTCGACTGCGCACGGACGCTCATCCGTTCTTGTTGCACATCAATATGGAAGCAGGTCACGGCGGTAAGAGCGGACGCTTCGAGCGCCTGCAACAGGCCGCGCGCGAGCAGGCATTCTTCTTGGATCTCGCGGGGGTTCAGAAGTAGCGCGCGTGGGGTCCGTGGGCGTGGGATCAGTGCGCGGCTTCAGTGCGTCTTACGCATCAGCGCGTCTGCTTGCCGCGAGCGCATCCGGTTCGTTGCGAACGAATCCTGGAATGGACGTGCCCGCCATCGGGTGGGAGATATGCCAACCCTGCGCTGCATGCCAGCCATGTTCGGCAAGAAACGCCCACTGCGCAGCGCTTTCCACGCCTTCGGCCACGCAATCGATATTGAGCTGTCGCGCGTGACGGAGCGCGGTGTCCACCATCGCTCGATCGTCGGCGGTGCCAGGAAGCCGTGCGATAACGGACTGGTCAATCTTGAGTTCATCAATTGGAAATTGTCGTAGCACGGCAATGCCCGCAACACCTGTACCAAAGTCATCCACGGAGATACGAACGCCGTTGATTCGTAGTGCTTCCAACTGCGGACGAACGAGTGGCCCCTCTTGCACTAACACGCCTTCTTGAACTTCAACCGTCAAGAGTCGACCCGGCAATGCCGTTTCACTCAATGCCAGGCGAACGGCATCCACCAAGTCGCCGCGTCGGAACTGGCTAGCGGCAAGATTCACGCTGACCGGAATGTCCATACCGGCGAGCGACCACGCCGAGCACTGCCGGCATGCTTCGCGCAGCGCCCATCCACCAATTTCATCCAGGAGGCCGGCGTCTTCAGCAATGGCAAGGAGGCGCGTTGGCGCAATTGACTCACCAGTGGTTGGTAGTTTCCAACGAATCAGTGCTTCGGTACCAACGGTAGCGCCGGTCGCAATGCTCACCTTCGGTTGATACACCAACCGAAATTTCCCATCTTCCAAGGCATGCTGCAGCATGGTGGCAAGTTGCAGGTCATTGAGCGCGCGCGTGGCATCCGCTGCGTCATAGAAATTGATGCGTGGCTGCGGTCCATGGCGCGCGAGGCGGAGCGCTTGCTTACTTCGCGCCAGTGTTTGTTCGATGGACGGCGTTTCGCCGGCGGTCAGTTCCACTACACCCAGCGCTGCGCGAATGCGCATATCAATGGCGCCAATCGGCTCCGCTGGTTGGCCAGTGCCGCCTAGTGCGGCAAGAAGTGTTCGTGGTTGCGGTGTTGATCCGGGCAGCAATGCAATTGCCTCACCTGGCGCCTTCGCAAAGAGAAATGCTTGTTCCGGAATGAGTGCACGGATACGTGCGCGCCACACTTCGTCCAATGCGCGGAGGGTTTCGCATCCTTCGATCGATGCAATGGCGCCCGCATCTTCAAGTTCCAGGGTGACCACCAGCACCGGCCGTTGCATGGAGGCCAGCGCAGATTCGATCGCTTCATGAACGCTTGCGCCAGTAATGGTGGTGGGCACTGAGCCGGGAATTCGGCGTTCTTGCGCACGGACCGCCTCGATCAGTTCCAGTGGGTCGGTTGGTAGTGGCAGCGCATCATCGGCGCCAGCAAGCAGTGCAGCACGGATGGCAGTGGCAGCGGTGACATCTGATGACAGCAGCGCAATGACTTGCATGTGGCCAGAAGCGGCAGCGGCGCGGGCAGCGCCACAAAATTCTGCGAGCGACATACCAACAGCACATGTACCGAACAGTGCAATCTCTGGATGTTCTTCGGCAACACATTTCAGACCGTTCTCAGCATCGCTTGCCGAGCGCACCTCAAAGCGTGCTTTGCGTAGTGCCAGCGCGAGGCGATCGCGGGTGGCAGGTTCACTCTCAACAAGTAGTACGCGGGTCATTGAGCGGCGAGTCTAGCGTTATCACAGGGCAACTTCTGACGTCTGGACAGCGCTGGACACATGAGCAACGCTCGACAACTTCGCGCGGCAATCATTGCGCCGAAGCGAACAACCACTGAACAATCACGGGCCACGCCATCCAAGCAGCGGCCAGTGGCAGGTACGTGGCGAGTACCCATCGCACTGCCTTGCCGGTGACATGGACGTTGATGGTTGCGCCGATCCAGCTGCCCACCATGGCGGTGGGAATCATGCAGGCAGCGATCCAGAGTGCGGGGATGAGCGCATTGCTGGGGATGGTTGCAGAAGATGCGGCGGTACTGGCGGTCGTGGCGGCGGATCCAGCGGCCAGCGTGGACATGGTGGCTCCGTTGGCATCAATGGGCGTGTTCCAGAGGGTGATCGATTTCATGGTGGCGCCAACCATGGCAAGCGGAACCATGGTGCAGACGCTGGTGACCACCGCGCGTTTCATGGGAATCCTGGCCCACGCGCGCATCAGCGGCACGCCCACCACGCCGCCACCGATTCCAAGCAGTCCGCTCAAAAATCCCATGATGGCGCCGATGCCCGCGCCACGCGCTGGCGAAAGTTCGCGCGCATCGTCGGGGGCATGTTCGCTGCCGATGGCGAGCAGTCGAAATTCTCGAACGGCCACGATCAAGAGAAACCCAGCGAATATGACACGAAAGCTGCTGGCGTCGATCACCGTGCTGGCGGCGACGCCGGCAAGCACAAAGACGATTGCTGCCGGCACGATCCGTCGCGCGAACGTCCATTCGATCTTCCCGGCCATGAGGTAGCGACGGTACGCCGTGGAGGCGACCGCCACATTGCAGAGCATGGCAGCGCATTGCAGTTGTTGCTTGTCGGGGCTGATGAAGATGGTGGCCAGCGGGATGATTCCCACCGAGCCGCCGATTCCCAAGAGACCGCCGATCATGCCTCCAAAGAGGCCAAATGCCATGTACTCGACGACGATCTGCGGATCCACTCGGAAAGAGTAACGGACTTGCAGGAAATAGGGCGGTCTTTGCTATGGCGGTTCCGCATGGGCCGGATGATGGCATCCATGCTGGTAACGATTCCAAGTTTCGCCCTGCAGGGCATTGATGCGGTCCGCTGTGATGTGGAAGTGTCGCTGCAGGCACGCGGGCTGCCGCGCATCACGCTGGTTGGGCTGCCGGATCTGGCCGTGCGGGAGAGTATTGAGCGGGTGAAGAGTGCCATGTCATCCTGCGGGTTCGATCCGCCGCGACATCGCACCACCATCAGCCTGGCGCCCGCGGACTTGCGTAAGCAAGGGCCGGCGTTCGACCTGCCGATTGCGGTGGCTCTCCTGATGGCCGCGCCACTGGAGGAGGGCAGTACGCGGGCTACCAAGGTTCCGTGCATGGATGCGTGGATGTTGGCGGGCGAGTTGGGCCTTGATGGATCGTTACGAGCCGTGCGTGGGGCGGTTGGGATGGCGCTCCTTGCGCGCGCGCAGGGCTTAGCGGGAATCATTGTTCCTGCGGCGAACGCGCGTGAGGCGGCGATGGTGGAAGGAGTGGACGTGCGTGCTGCGGAGTCGTTGCCCGAAGTGGTGGCGTTCTTCCGCGGCACGCACACGTTGTTGCGCGCTGAGCCCATTGATGTCCGAGCGGCGATCGCGGGTGCGGCGCACGAGGTTGACTTTCGGGACATTCGCGGGCAGGGGCCAGCAAAGCGCGGCCTGATGATTGCGGCTGCAGGTGGGCACAATGCGCTCCTGATTGGCCCGGCGGGTTGCGGCAAAACCATGATGGCGCGCGCGCTGCCGGGCATCATGCCGCCGTTGGAGCCAGAGGAAGCATTGGAAGTAACGCGGATTTGGAGCGCGGCGGGTGTTGGAGTTCCGCGCTTGGTGACCGAGCGACCGTTTCGCGCGCCGCACCACACGGCAAGCACGGTGGCGCTGGTTGGCGGCGGTGCTGCGGGCGTCCCGCGCCCGGGCGAGGTGACCCTGGCGCATCACGGCGTATTGTTCATGGACGAGCTGCCAGAATTTGGTCGAAGTGCGCTGGAAGCGTTGCGCGAACCGCTTGAAGACGGATTCATCACGGTGGCCCGCGCGCACGGCAGCGCCAGATTTCCAGCACGCAGCATTTTGGTGGCCGCCATGAATCCCACCGCGCGCGGCAATCGTCGCGACGGCACCAAGGGCGCGCGCGATCAGGAGCAATACATGGAACGGCTGAGCGGTCCGATCGTCGACCGCATTGACTTGCATGTTGAAGTTCGCGCGGTCCCGTTTGAACGCCTTGCATCTGCGCCAACCGGTGATGGCACGGCAGAACTCCGCGCACGCGTTGTCGCCGCGCGTGCCATCCAGCGTGCGCGACAGGGCGGGGTGTTGAATGCACACCTCCGCGGCAAGGTGCTTGATACGAGCGCCGCGCTCGACATCGCGGGTCGCGCGCTCTTAGGCGAAGCGATCGAACAACTTGGCCTCAGTGCGCGCGCCTACGACAAAGTCCGGCGCATGTCCCGCACCATCGCCGATCTGGAAGGAGCCGAGCAAATCACGGCAGTCCACGTGGCCGAAGCGATCCAGTACCGAATCCTCGACCGTTACGCTGGATAAATAGGTGCCGTTCACCCCTGTCCCCAGTTTCTCCGTTGAAGTGAGTTGAGTCGTTGACCGCCCCCTTCGTTGCGCGCGGGACCCTCGGACGCGGACGGCTGCGCTCCACAAGGTTCCGCTTAGCCTCGGGCGAAACTGTTCGTCCGGTTGGCACCCACGACTCGCACGCCCAACTGCCGGACTTCTCAGTTTCACACGCCGCTTACCGAGGATCCCGTGCTCACTGCGGGGGCTCGAACACGGAAATCACTTGAACACCACGGGCTGTGAAACACCCCCACCTGGCCGCAGGCGCCGGAGAGGACAGGGCCGCGCTCAGCGGCCGTCCTCGTAAGGCGAATGCGGTCCAGTACGTAACCGTGATGCCACCACGCGCCCCGCAAAATGAACACGGGCGCTGATGCCATCGGCACCAGCGCCCGCGATTGCTTCACGTGTAAATGTCGAACCGATCAGCGACGTCCGCCGCCGCCGCCGCCACGGCGCCCACCGCCGCCAGCGCCACGGTTCTGCGCCTGATGGAAGCCCGACGAACCGCGATTGCCTGCGCCGCCCTGACGCGGGTATCCACCCATGCCTGAGGCCTCGCGGTTACCGCCCTCGCGACCGTATCCACCCATGCCGGTCTCGCCGCGGCCCTCGCCACCAGCCATGCCGGTGGCATTACGTCCGCCATCAGCGCGACCCCAACCGCCAGCGCCGCCCGCGCCGCGACCCACGCCACCAACGCCGCCGACTCCACCAACTCCGCGACCCACGCCGCCGACTCCGCCGACGCCGCGGCCGATGCCGCCGATGCCGCCGACACGACCAACGCCACCAAAGCGACGATCCATACCCCAGTTGCGGTTCCAGCGACCCCAGTCGTTGTAACCGTAGCCATAGCCGTAGCCACCGTAGCCGTAGCCGTACGCGGCGCCCCA
>CAMDCW010000046.1 GCA_945890745.1 Phycisphaera mikurensis NBRC 102666 | reverse complement strand
ATAATCTAAATCGCACATAAACTCTTAGAGTTTCTTTAGGGAAGATTTGATATGTGCGATCAACGGGTTATGTTGATGCCTGTGGACCCTGACATCAGTGTGTGAGGGCTTGATGCGCCGGCCCCGGCGTTGAATTAAATCGCGTTGATTGGAACACCCCCGAGTACCCCCTGAAAGGTCCGTCTCATGCTTCGCACTCGCTCACTCACCTCAAGGATCATGGCGTTGACCGCCACCGCCTCCACGTTCGCTGATGGAACATGGACCAACATCGCATCGACCGACGGAAACCCTGCTGGCCTCACCAGTATCCCGGGCGTCCCAGCGGATGCGCAGTGGGTTCCCAATCAATTCAACAACCCCGTGATCGGGCCAACGGGCATCGTGACCTTCCGCGGCCAACTTGCGGGCACCGGTCTTCAGACCACTGCTCCTAACAACACGCACATCTTCGTCACCGGCAATACGGGCGGAGCTGGTCTCACACAGATCGCTCGCGCAGGTAATGCGTTGCCAAGCGGACTTGCACCTGGTCTGGTGTGCAACACCACTACCGGAATCAACGGCTTGGGAACCTCGCAGTACCAGTGCGCCAACGGCGCCACGCTGATCACCGGCAACTTGAACGGTACTGGCGTCACCACCACGACCAGCCCATTCTGGATGTGGCGTGATTCCACTGGCACAAACAACTACATCATCTACCGCGGCGGCGACGCATACCCCGTGGGTACCGGCGTGACCATGTCAGTGAGTGCTGGCAGTCCGCAGTATGTCAATAACGATGGCAATGCACTCGTCAGCGCAACGCTGGCCGGCACCGGCGTGGTCACCGCCGCGGGCGTGACGCAGAATAATTCTGCCGTCATGTGGATGGGACCGTCAGGTAAGACAGTGGTCATTCGCAAAGGTGATGCGGCCCCTGGATTCACTGACGGAACAGTCTTCCAGCCAGACACCGTCGGAATGGCGTGCAATGGCAACAATGTCGTCCTCACTGGCAAGTTAGCTGCGGCGAGTGGCATTACCACGTCGAACGACACCGTCTACCTGACGAACGCATGGGGCAACGGTCTGGAGATCTTCGCTCGTAAGGGAAGTCCGATCCCGGGCTACCCGACTCTGAACTTCCAGAGTCTTGTGACGGCCACCACGGCTCCGATCACGTTGGCTCAGCACCCGCTGATGAATGACGGATCAATCGTATTCCGCTCCAGCCTCGGTGGGTCCGGCGCAACGGTTTCCCTGAACGATTCAGCAACATTCTCCGCAAAGAACGGCGTCTTCACCATGCTGCTGCGCAAGGGAGATTCGGTGCCCGGCATCTCTGGTCTGGTGTTCTCCTCCACCGGCGCCAATTCGGTGATGAACAACAACGGTATGTACGCCTATGAAGGCATCTTGATGAATGCCGATGGCACCAGCATCACCGATCCCACGGTCGGTAGCAGCTTCCTAGCCGTCCGTAAGGCGAACGGTACCGTGGTGGTACTCGCCCGTTCACTCGATGCAATTCCCGGCATTGCCGGAGCCACCTACGCTGGCATTTCCGGTAGTTCGTCGGTGTGCATCAGTGATTCCGGCGTCGTGGTGTTCGCCAATGCTTTCAATCTGGGCGCAACATCCAATGTCGGGATCTTCGCGTGGGACGAGGTCACCGGGCTCCGAGTCATCGCGAAGTCTGGCGACACCAACTTCACCGGCACTCCATGCAACCAGCTCACGCTCATCGGCGGCACCGGTGTGTCTGGCAATGGAATCAACACGGGTCTCAATGCAGCCGGGCAACTAGTCCTTCGTGCTGGCGATTCGGTGAACAGTATCAATACCATCGCCAAGATTGACCTCGGCTCGACTCCGTGCCCAGCTGATCTGACCGGTGACGGCGTCGTCAACGGCGCAGACCTCGCTGCTCTGCTGGGCGCGTGGGGCCCCTGCAGCGGAAGTTGCCCGGCCGACCTAACCGGCGATGGCGTTGTGAATGGTGCCGACTTGGCTGCACTCCTCGGCGCTTGGGGCAACTGCCCCTAAGAGTTTCTGAGTGACGCTTGTTTCGTGATCTCTGGTTGGCGCGCGGCTTCCACACCGCGCGCCAACAGCTTTTTACTGAGCGTTTACAAATTCGAGAACCAATGCATTACTGTCGGACATTTGCAGACGTCCGCTACTCACCGACCACCGTGTGACCGCAGCAAGCGCATCGGCGTATGCCTGCTCAAGCTGCATCCGATCCGGAGGTCCTGCCATCCGCGTCATCCCCATCATTCCAAATTTTAAAGTTGACCCGTCGACCGAGTACGTTCCAAACCATCGATTGACCCCGGCAAACCCGCTGGCCTTTCCTTCGTCGGTCATGAGGAGCGTTGGCGTGCGATCCTCGGTGAGTGTCCGTGATCCAATCCGTGTACAGCGCCACTCATGACCGATCAGCGCTTGTGTGTTGGCGGTGGTGCATCCGGCCAGCAGTGCCACTCCCAAAGCGATCACTACGGTGGGCAAGGGAGCGCGGCTCAGGCATTGAAGTGCGCGGGAAACCGGGGATTTTGAGTGCGAATCGAAATTTGTCATTAAAGTTCCTCTTTTCCCTAGGGAATGTGGGTTGTGCGGCGTACATTCATCCTACAGCTCTTGAGGAACTTTCAAACGAACCGCAACTCCCCCATGAACCGAGCACTCACCACCTTCGCCATCGCCGTCTCCGCGCACTTCATTGCCTCGACGCACGCCGGCGAACTGTTCCTCCTTGGAGCGGTTCCATTTGCATACGCCTTCGACAGTAGCGCCAACGGCACGGTTGTGGCTGGTCAAGATAATTCGAAGTATTGGTACTGGACTCGGGACACTTGGGTGGTTGCACTTGAGGAGTCGGTTCCGCCCGGACAAGGTATTGGTGGAAACCCGTGCATCACCAATGATGGCTCAGTCATGACCTGCAGCACGTTGGTCGACTTGAACGGTGTTTCCAAGGCCGAGGCAACGTTGTACAACATCAATACGGCTGCATACGACCCCGCGGTGGGGAGCCTTGGATTGCACTGTGACAGAGAGCGCGATGGCGCGTGGGGCATGAATCCCACAGCATCGTTCGTATGCGGATTGGTTTGGAACGGTTGCTCTGGGAATGGGTTCGTGTGGGAGTCCGCCACCGACACCATCAAGTTGATGCCGACCAAGTACTTCTTCAAGCCGACCCGCGCCAATGACATCAGCGATGATGGAACCGTTGTTGCTGGATGGAACGATGATTACAACGGCTTTCGCCAAGGATGCTTGTGGGTCAAGAATTCTTCGGGTGACTATGTGGCTACCGTGCTGACCAACGGCCTCGCCACTCCCACCAAGTTGTCTGAAGCCAGTGCCGTCAGCGGTAATGGCGTCTGGCTTGCTGGGCTGGGTCGAAGCAGCATTGACGCCGGTGCCCCGTGGCGTTGGAGCGCGGCGACTGGCTATCAATCGCTTGGCGCCCAGCCACTTCCTGGCGTTGGCGGAGCCACAGCCATGAATCCCGACGGCACCAAGATCCTGTGCTTCATGAGTGTTGCGGCCGCCTTGGGCGAGGGCTACATCTGGATTCAGGGCCGCGGCTATGTGGCGATGGAAGACTACGCCGCTGAGTTCGGTGTGACCATGCCGGACGGCGTCCGTTTGGCGCTGCCGCTCAGCATTTCGGCTGACGGATTGACGATCACCGGCACCGCGCGCGGACCATTCGGCACCTCGCCGTTTGTGCTCGACCTGCGTCCAAGTGCCGGAGCGTGCCCGGCCGACCTGAATGGCGACGGCAGTGTGACCGGGGCTGACCTTGGCAAGCTCTTGGGTGATTGGGGTCAAGCCACGGCAAGCGACATTGACGGAAGTGGCGTCGTTGATGGCGCTGATCTGGGTGTCGTGCTGGGCGCTTGGGGTCCGTGCCCCTAAGTGACGAGGTGACTGCAAATCTGTAGAGTGTCCCGCGCGCCCCGACTGTCGGGGCGCGTTTCTTTCAGTTCACTCGCCGAGTTCCACATGATCATTCGTGCCGCCTTGACCCTCGCTTGTGCCTCGCTCATTTCATGCGCTGCTGCAACGGCGCCTGCACCCGCGCCTGCCGCTCAGGTTGCGCCAGCTGCAACGGCATCCGCGCCCGCCGCCCCTAAGACAAACGCCGCGCTCGAGCCGCTCGCATTCATGACCGGTGGATGGACGCAAGCGCAGGCGAACGGCGCCATGATTGAAGAGCACTGGATGGCTCCGCGCGGATCATCCATGCTCGGATCGTTCCGTCGCATCCTTGGAAACGGCGCTGTGCCGTTCTATGAATTCACGCAGATCGTTGCTGAGAAGGATCGCGTGATTCTTCGGCAGATGCATGTGCACGGAAACTTTGAACCAGACCCCAAGCGTGTCGAACCGATGCTGCTGGTCTTGGAGAAGGCGGGCGCCAACCGTGCCACCTTCGTTCCGGCGGCCGATCCCACCAAGGCCAACGCGGGAGATCTCTCGCGTGTCACGTACTTCCTTGATGGCACCGACATGCTTGTGCTGGTTGTTGAGCCCAAGACAGCCGAAGGCAAGCCAGCAGAGAAGCCGCTTGAATTCCGCATGTCACGGATCAAGTGAGTGCGGGGTTGCCACGCAACAGAGCCACTAACTGTGCGTGCAGCGCCGGGTTTGCAGCCACTGCAGTTCTTCCGTGAATCCCCGGTGTTCCGTCCCATGAACTGAACACGCCGCCCGCTTCCTCAAAGATCACTGGGAACGGACCGGAGTCCCATGGGTTCATCCATGGCTCCACGGCCGCATCGCAGCGACCAGTGGCAGCAAGTGCCAGGCAATAGCAATCGCTCCATCCGCGCATCCGACCCGCGGCGGCGCTCAAGGCGTCAAGTGCGTGCACGCAGCCGGCGCGTCGGAAGTACTCGTAGCCGGTGGTGCCAACCAGCGCATCGGCAAGTCGCTCGACACCAGTGACACGCGCGCGCACCGCTGGCTCTCCGTTGCGCTCCCACCACGCGCCGCGGTTGGAAGCAGCCCACACGCGTTCGCCGAGTGCGGGCAGTTCGCACACGCCCGCCACCACGCGCGGACCATCGTGCGTCAGATATTCAATAGCAATGAGTACGCCGTACAGCGGAACACCGCGCGCAAAGCTAACGGTACCGTCGATCGGATCAATCACCCAGCGGAAGCCGCTTGTGCCGGGCTGCGTGCCATGTTCCTCGCCCATGAGTCCGTCATGTGGAAAGTCAGCGGCGATCATCCGCCGGATGAGCGTTTCGCACGCGCGGTCCGCGGCGGTCACTGGGGTGTCGTCTGCTTTGACTTCCACGGACAACCCTGGGTGCTGAAAGTAGGTGAGGGTGAGGCGCCCGGCACGCTCAGCGATCGCTCGCATGGCGGTGACGCGAGCATCCAGGTCGGCAGGGGAGAAGGGCGGCAAGGGCGACGACATGCGGCGATCGTAGGAAATCCGCGGGCGGCGTATAAATTGTGGGTCCCCGGGACGGTTATCAGTAAAAGTTGCTTGCTTCGGCCGTTGGGCGGGTTAGTTTTGCTCACTCTCTGCGTCCCTTTCGCAGCGTTGTTCCCTTCGTTTCCCTTCGGAGCCATTTCTATGTCAGTCATGACCCGGCGTTCCCTCGCTGCAATCGTCGCCTCAGGCGTCTGTGTCGCTTCCGCTTCCGCTGACCTGGTTGTCGGCTGGACCATTCCCACCGCGTTCCCTTCGGGCGCGGGCAATGTGCCCATTGGAACCTCTTACAGCGTCGGTATCGGTGACCAGGGCGCAGCAGCGGCAGGCACCAACCTGTCCAGCGTCCACCAGTTGGCCTCCTCTGGCGCCAACAACACGTCGTACACCTCGCCCGCCGGCAACGGCAGCCAGTACGCCTTCTCCAGCAATGTCTGGAAGGCTGGCGACTATTACCAGGCGTCCTTCAGCGGCACCGGCTACTCCGACCTGTCGTTCGGTTGGGACTTCACCCGTAGCCCCACCGGTCCGGCGACCTGGACGGTCATCATGAGCGTCGATGGTGGCTCGAACTGGTCAACCCTGCTGGCGACCTTCACTCCGATCGTCAATTCCGCGACTCCGACGGGTGCCGGCACGTGGAACACCACCACCTACAACGCGGCTTACACCTCCAGCATCGCGCTCGGCGCGGTCGCTGACAACGCTGGCTCGATCCTCGTCCGCGTGCAGGCGACGGTTGATTCGGTGAACAGTACCGGCGTCTACCAAGCCGGCGGCACCGCCCGTATCGACAACGTCTTCATCAACGGCACCGCGGTTCCAGCCCCAGGCGCCATCGCTCTGCTCGGCGTCGCTGGTCTCGCCGGCCTTCGCCGCCGTCGCTGACGGATCGGATCCGAAGGTTCATTTCTCAGTCACTTCGCACCGCACGCTCTTCTGGGGGTGCGGTGCTGCTTTGTAGTCATGGTCGCCAAGCAGCGAGGAAGAGCCCAAGGTCAGCGCCGTCCACTGTGCCGTTTCCATCCAGGTCACCGCGACCTGCTTGGCCCCAGGCAGCGAGCAGAATGCCAAGGTCTTCGCCGTCCACGCGGCCATTGCCATTGAGGTCGGGGGTTTGGCGTGATTGCTGCACAATGCCCGCATCGGCTGGTGGTGCGCCCCACACAGCGTTCCACTGTGAGCCATCGCCCTTGAGATAGAGAAGCAGGAACTCAGTGATCTCACGGCGGACCGTGGCAAGTTGCTGCGCTCGTGTGATGGAGCCTGAGTCACAGAAGGGGATCGCCGAATCAATGAAGCCGCAGTGGGACCCACCGGTGATACTCACGAACTGCGCGGGGCCCGGCACATTGGCGTACATGGGAACATCCGTTGACGGCGGGACGATGGTGTCCTGACTCCCAACGATCAGGCGAGTGGCGCAGCGCACGGAGGCGGCGGCCGCAACCGATGACGGATTCGTGTCGGCGGCCGCCATTGGAACCAGTGCATGGATGCGCGGATCTTGCTGGGCAGCAAGCACAGCGCAACCGCCACCCATTGAATGTCCAGCTGCGCCGCGACGACCCGAAGACACGGCACCAGCCCACGGAGAGGCAGCATCGGCACCTTGTGCAGCAAGCCAGTCGAGCGAGCTGATCATGTCCGCGGCAAGCGCCGAATGACTTGGGATGAGTGAACCCTGCGTCTGCGGCAGGATGACGATGAATCCCCACGTTGCCAGGTGTGCTGCCGTGCTCTGATACAGCGTGACCGAGGAGAGGAATCCATGCCCGAAGGCAACGATCGGATATGGACCGTTGGACGAATCAACAGGCGAACCGATCGCGGTGCCAGTAGCGGGATAATGCACCGTTGCAAGGAAACCACTTCCACTCGCACGGACCACCGTGACATCGCGGCGCGAAGCCTGTAGCGAGCCGGGCTGGGAAAGATCCTGCGCCGATGCCAGCGCGGTGATCATGACCGCCAACCCGAATGTGACGCCTTCATTGCGCATGCTGTCAGCCCCACGCCGCCAAGAGCAGCCCCAAGTCAGCGCCCGTGACATTGCCATCGCCATTGAGGTCGCCCGGACCAGGCGTATTCCAGGCCGAAAGCAGCTGGCCGAGGTCAGCGCCGTCCACATGTCCATCGCCATTCAGGTCGCCTGCGATCGCCGTAGCGATGGGCCCCTTGATGGCCACGGTGACACTCGTCGGTGCGCCCGCAGCGCCAGGCTTAAAGAGGCCGATCGTTCCGTTCGTTGCGGTCGGGGCGCTGCTTGCATCGAACCAGAAGTTGTAGAGCGTTGCGAATCGAAGCGCATTGCCATTCACGCTGGTGGCGTAGGTGCCGCCCGTCCACGTGACGGCGCCGCCTGACGTGGAAGCCGTCCAGTCAGTTGGGTCGTAGGCATCACCCGAGTGGTAGTTGATGTCCTTAAATCCAATGTTGGTGGCCGTCACGCCAGTTGGCAGCGGCACTGAGAATGATCTGCCGGAGCGATCCGAGTTCAAGTTGTGAATGGCGTACTCGTAGTGCCACGTACCGTTGCCGTTTGCAGTGACCTTGCATCCAACAATGTAGCGACCATCGCCAGTGACATCGGCATACGAAAGCAACACGGTGGAGTCAGCCGCAGACCATGACTCGATCGCTGGCTTCTGCTGCAAGGTTGCGCCGGTGAGTGCCAGCGTGTATGCGCCGCTGGTGAGTGCACCAACAGTGAACGCGCGGTGTGACGCATTGTTGTTGTCATTGTTTGCCACCGCATCTTGTTGTTGGATGTATTGACCTTCTGCAAAGTAGGTTGCCCCGGTGTTCAACGCAGGATTCAAATCATTTGCATTCACCTGCACGCGGCGACCAATGGTGGCTGGCGCGGTTGGCATTCCGCCATTGATAGTGCCTGGGAAATAGCCGGTGGACGCGTTGACTTCAGTGCGCGTTCCAAGCCCAGTTTGGCTGCCATTCAAGCCAGACGAGTACGGATCTGAGCAGCCGATGCCTAAGTAAGTTCCAGTACTGGATGCCGTGCACGCTCCACACAGGGTCCCCTGTAATGCAGTGAATCCATGCTTGCCCCAGCCCATGCCGATCTGCTCGAAGCGACCGTTCTTCAGGCGATACATATTCATGGGGATGAAGGGATGGCGGTTGTCCGGTGATGCAAACCACTCCAACTGCGCGGTGCCAATGTTGCAACTGGTGGTGCCGAACGCGTACGCCATAATGGTCACGCCGTTCTGAACGACACTGCCGTACTTTGACACATCGGGCATTGAACCCACGATGACATCCGGCGACCCAGTGCCGCCACCGCCGCCGCCACCGCCGCCGGTGCCGCCGAACGAGATGTTCATGGTGCCCACGCCGCCGTCATTCGTTCCGAAGCCGCCGATCGCAACGCGGTACGTGGTGCCGGCCACCAGTGTCGCGGTCGTGCTGCTCTGGTAGTTACATGCGTCGTCGTTGCAGGAGAGCACGGTGCCGGCTGGCGAACACGTGGACATCACTGCGAGGCGCGTGTCCCACGTTGCCATGCCGCATGTTGTGAATGTGTAGAGACCATCGGTGGCCGGTGTGAACGTCCAGTACATCGCCTTGTAGATGGTGTGCGCTCCGCACGGCGCGTTGGACCCGAATACCAAGCCAGCGGTCGCGGACGTGGTGTCGTATGAGTTGTCGCCCAGTGCAGCGCCCGGCGCGGTGGCGCAGTCTGCCGATGCAGCCGCAGCGCCGGTGGTGGAGTCTGCGATTGAATTCATCTGACCAACGACGAGGGCGCTTCCACCGATGAGCAGGGCGCCGAGGCGAATACGGATCTTCATGCCCTCAAGTTTAGCGCTAGATCTGAACAAGCCAAGCACCAATCCGCCAATTCAGGGTCGTATGTTGATCGTCAGATCGCTTGAAACGTCCTGGATGCCCTCGATTGCAGTGGGGCGATCACCTGTCGCGCTGTGTGTGAACGATCCACCAACCGTACCAACTTGATTTCGGAAGTCAACGAAGTGCGCGCGTGGGATGTTTCCGCCAAACACGCACATCCTCATGTCAGAGCCCGAACGGGAATGTGCTCGGGTCGAAGTCGTCAGTTGCCTCCGCATTCGCTGTCACCGCCTTCGTTTGGTCGAACCAAACCCATTCATCGAACTGACCGGGCAGGGTTGCCTGAAAGTAATGGCTGAGAATCTCAGTATCCGGCCGATAGATAACGCCGACCGCTCGCTCCAGGCGCGGTGACGCCAATGCTTCGCGTAGCGCTGGATCATGCGTCTTTCGTAGTGGCAACATAAAGCGTGGAACCCCCGATGCATGAAAGATGCTTTCGTAACTATCGGGGTGCGATTCGCGCAAGGCACGAACACGCATTGGCTCATCCCATCCGGAAGCGGCCGCCACGGTGCCGCAGTGCGTGCCCATTCCAATCAAGTACGCGCCCGGGCCGAAGTCCTTGCGCGCGAGTTGTCCGAGGTTGGTCTCGCCGCGGTCCGTCATCTCGGTCGCGCCGGCATGACCGACATGTGAATTGTGAGCCCAAACAACCGCACGTGATTGAGGGCCGCGATGGTCAAGCACAGCTTGTAGGGTTGAGAACATGTGTTCGTCCCGAAGGTTCCACGACTCCCGCGCGCCGTAATACATGGCGCGGTAGTACCGCTCGGCTTGGTGGACGACTGCTGCATTTCGTCGTGCATCGAACAGGGGATCGCGGGTGCGAATTGGATCCTTGAGACGCATTTCAAGCATGCTGGTCAACATCTCCACTGCTTCTCGTTCGCAGCCCTTCAGTCGACCGCTCGCGGTGGCTCGACCGTATGTTGCTGGGTCGCTTTCCCACGGCGAGAAACATCCGTAACGAATGCGAGCGGCCTCAGCTGCGGTTGGATCTTCACGGTCGAGGAACTCCAACACGGCAGAAATTGACTTGCCTAGGCTGTAGAGATCAAGACCATAAATGCCGACATCACTATCGCCTGTCATCGGGCGCAGGTTGCGTGCTGCTAGCCAGTCAACGAACTCAGCAGTTTCCCGATTGCGCCACATCCATGCGGGGAAGCGCGTAAACGCTTCCTTGCACTCAGCGGCAGTTGCCTTTCCGTGCACATGGCGATCAATGACTGCAACATCGGGCCAATCGCCCTCAATTGCCACAATGCTGAACCCTCGTTTTGTGATCAGTTCTCGGGTGATTCTGTTGCGGAATCGATAGAACTCCGATGTTCCGTGCGTCGACTCTCCGATCATCACCACGCGCGCGTCGCCAATCCGGGCGAGGAGCGCATCAAGCGACGTGGTCTCAGGATCAATGATCGGTTCGCATGCCGCTGCGATCGCCTTTGCCATCCGCTCACGTGACTCGGTGTGGATCCGTACGGGCGCCACGGCGCGTTGGGCTGCAATAGGATGACCATCCGCCGCCCATCCTTCCGTACCAATCAAAGGCACGAACCGAACTTGCCCCAGTGATTCACGTTCGAACTGGTTCTCGCCCGTGCGCTCAATTTTTAGCAACTCCTGCGTACGCGGCTCATGACCCACAGGAATAATCAGCCGTCCGCCGATGCACAGTTGCCGAAGAAGCGGCTCAGGAACATCCGGCCCGCCGGCAGAAACGATGATCACATCAAACGGAGCATGGGCTGGACATCCAATTGAGCCATCGCCTTGGAGCACGGTGACATTGCGGTAACCAAGCCGTCGCAGACGCGAGCGTGCCACGTCAGCGAGTGGGCGATGCCATTCAAGAGCATGTACATGTTGGGCGATTCGACTCAGGACGGCGCTTGCGTAACCGGATCCGGCACCTACCTCGAGCACGTTGTCGCCTGGGCGCACATGCGCTGCCTCAATCATGAGTGCCACAATGTATGGCTGCGATATCGTCTGCCCTTCCTCAATTGGAAGTGGCGAGTCTTCATACGCGAACTCGTGGTAGCGGTCGCCAACAAACACTTCGCGCGGTACTTCCCGCATGGCGGCCAGTACATGCCGGTCAACTACGCCACGCGCGATCACCTGTTTGCGGACCATTTCTTCGCGTTGGTCGCTGAACGATGAGACGGTGCTCATTGTGGGTCACCTTTGGAACCTGCATAGTCCGAAGAGTGTCCGCCTGCCAAGATTCGATCAAGGCACATCTCTGCCTCAAGGCGGTTCAGTACCTCGTTGCCGCCAGCAATCCTGCTGATCTCGGCTGCAATCGCGCCAATGATTCCATCGGTGACATCGATTTCAGTACTTGGGTGGTTGAGCCTGATGGTGACTTTCATGTGCGTTCTCCCATTGATGCAGTCACGCTCTTCCATGAGCACAGAATGTCAATACCGATGATCGACTGGCACATGATGGGGTGTGCGGCGCTGTATGTATTCAGGTTGATTTCCCCTAAATTTGTGGATGGAAATCACGTCAAAGTTGTCTTTATTGCCATTCCGGATCAATTCAATTGAGATGACAGGGAATTTCATTACAGTGTGAATGACTGCCTTGCGTCCTGGGTGTTCGTCCGTTGCACCGAAGTGTGATGGACTTGAAATTGAGGCAAATTGCAGAAGGATATTTCCGATGACACAGTCCACCATGAATGTTCCGCAGGAATCGACAGTAGCTCGCGTTGTTGCACGAAAGAAGGCGATCAGCCCCATCACTGGTACAAGTGAAGTGGTTGTCCGCGTGTTGTGCGTTGATGATCATGTGCTCCTTGCGGAAGGAATGCGCGTGCAGATGTCACTTGACCCCGGCATTGACTTCGTTGGTCGGCTTTCGGATGCATCGCAACTTCTTGAGGAAGTCGAGCGGACTCGCCCCGACGTGGTGACGCTTGATATTGAGATGCCCGGTCCGGACGTGTTCGAGGCCGCTGATCGCCTACATCGGCAATTCCCAGAAGTCCGGTTCGCCTTCCTCAGCGCTCATATTCGTGACGGGCTGCTCGCAGCGGCGTATCGGTGCGGCGGATCGGGATATTTCTCTAAGGGCGAGGACTTGGTTGACATCATGGACGGCCTGAAGCGAATCGCGCACAGCACGCGTGGGACGTTCGTGATCGGACCGAAGGTGACCGCGCAATGCCCATCAGCGCGCGCAGTACGGAGCTCACGCCGAACGCGGCGCGCTGCGTCTGAGACAGCGATGCCGATCAGCGCGGTCGACCGACTGACTTCCCGTGAGATTGAAGTGCTGCGGCACATCGGCGGCGGTCAGTCGCGGGTGGAGATCGCGCGGGAACTATCGCGTAGTCCAAAGACAATTGATGGGCATCAGGAGCGAATGATGAAGAAGTTGGGCATCGACAGCCGCTCTGACCTGATGCGATTTGCGATCCGCGAGGGCATCGCGCAGGCCTGACCACCTGCGTGACGGGCAAGGTCCCCAAGCAGCCAGCACGACCCCAAGGTCTTGGTCGTCAACAATTCCGTCATGATTGGTGTCTGCAACGGCGGCGCCGTTTGCCACGCCCCAGCTTAAAAGCACAAGGGCTAGGTCGCCGCCGTTGGCCGTTCGGTCCCCATTGAGGTCGTGCGGGCAGTCGCAGGTGAGGGTGGAAGCGGTGCGAACGGCGAACACCGGGTACGTCGAGAGGTTCCGTGACGTCTCCGTACAATGCGCGTCTCAGTCCGTCAGGGACCAACACGCGAATTTCACCAGGATCAGCGCCATGACCACCCCCGCCACTTCCGCCGCCCCCTCCATCATTTACACGCACACCGACGAGGCCCCGGCGCTCGCCACGTACTCATTTCTGCCGATCATTCGCGCCTTCGCAGGTCCCGCAGGAATACCGGTTGAGTTGCGGGACATTTCGTTGGCTGGCCGCATCATCTCCAGCTTCCCCGAAAGTCTGAAGCCTGAGCAACGCATCCCCGATGCGCTCGCTGAACTCGGTCGCCTGTGCTTGACGCCGGGTGCCAACATCATCAAGTTGCCAAACGTCAGTGCATCAGTACCGCAGCTGAAGGCGGCGATCGTGGAACTGCAACAGCAGGGTTACGCCATCCCCGCTTACATGGATGAACCGAAGACCGAAATCGAACGCGACACCAAGTCGCGCTATGACCGCATCAAGGGTAGCGCAGTGAATCCGGTGATCCGCGAGGGCAACTCCGATCGCCGCGCGCCGAACGCCGTCAAGGATTACGCACGCGCAAATCCTCACAAGATGGGCGCATGGAGCCAAGACAGCAAGGCGCACGTTGCCACCATGACGCATGGTGATTTCTTTGGTAATGAATGCTCCGTTACCGTGCCAGCAGCCACGACAGTGCGTATTGAGCATGTCGGAACCAGCGGCACCGTGACAGTGCTCAAGGAAGGCATCAAGCTCAACGCGGGCGACATCATTGATGGAACGTTCCTGAGTAAGCACGAGTTGTGCGCGTTCCTTGAAGCGCAGATTGCAGACGCGCGCGCTTCTGGGCTGCTTTTCTCGTTGCATCTGAAGGCCACCATGATGAAGGTCTCTGACCCGATCATCTTTGGTCATGCCGTACGCGCGTATTTCAAGCCAGTATTCACCAAACACGCTGCAACGCTCGAGCGGATCGGCGTGGATGTCAAGAACGGATTCGGCGACCTGGTTACCAAGATCGCCACGCTTCCAGCTGCTGAACGCGCTGCCATCGAGGCGGACATTCAGGCGGTCTACGCGCATGGCCCCGCGATCGCCATGGTCGATAGCGACAAGGGCATCACCAACCTTCATGTGCCGAGCGATGTCATCGTGGACGCATCAATGCCCGCGATGTTGCGCGAGGGCGGCAAGATGTGGAACGCCGCGGGTAAGACGCAGGATGTCGTTGCCGTCATTCCGGACCGCAGCTACGCCGGCATCTACCAAGCCGTGATTGATTTCTGCCGAACGCACGGCGCGTTCGATCCGCGCACCATGGGCAGTGTGCCCAATGTTGGCTTGATGGCGCAGGCTGCGGAGGAATACGGCAGCCATGACAAGACCTTTGAAATCAAGACCGCTGGCACGGTGCGCGTGGTTGATGCTGCTGGCACAACGCTGATCGAGCACGCAGTGCAAGCTGGTGATATCTGGCGCGCGTGTCGCGTCACTGATGCCGCCGTTCGCGACTGGGTGAAGTTGGCGGTCGCGCGTGCGCGTGCAACCGGAACCCCTGCGGTCTTCTGGCTTGATTCCAAGCGTGCGCACGACGCACAACTCTTGAACAAGGTCAACGCCTACCTGGCCGATCATGACACCAAGGGACTTGACATCCGCGTGCTCGAACCGGCCGCGGCCTGCCTCTTCAGCCTTGAGCGCATGAAGAAGAGCCTGGACACCATTTCAGTCACTGGCAATGTGTTGCGCGACTATCTCACGGATCTCTTCCCGATTCTTGAAGTGGGTACCAGCGCCAAGATGCTTTCCATTGTGCCGCTCATGAACGGCGGCGGGCTCTTTGAGACCGGCGCGGGTGGCTCGGCCCCCAAGCATGTGCAGCAGTTTGTTGCGGAGAACAGTCTGCGTTGGGATTCACTGGGTGAATTCATGGCCCTTGCCGCAAGCTTTGAGCACATGGCGCAGCGCACCGGCAACGCGCGTGCAGCCGTTCTTGCAGAAACGCTTGATGCCGCCACCGGCGAGTACCTGCGCAACAACAAGGGACCAGCCCGCAAGGTTGGTGATCTTGACAACCGTGGCAGCCACTTCTACTTGGCGCTGTACTGGGCGCAGGCGGTTGCTCGGCAGACCAAGGACGCAGCCCTCGCTGCGCACTTTGCACCGATTGCTGCGGAACTCACGGCAAATGAGCAGAAGATCGTGGCGGAACTGAACGCGGTGCAGGGTAAGGCGATCGACATCGGGGGCTACTACCACCCGGATGCCAAGCGCGTCGCTGCGGCGCTGCGGCCAAGCGCCACGCTGAACGCCATCATCGATCAAGGAGCCGCGGTGGCGGTGTGAGTTGGCAAACAGGGCAGTATGGGCCATAGGGCAGCCTGTCCGTTCGAACTCTGAGCCACTCCCCCCGGAACAGCGACGCCGTGCCGCGTTCAGTTACGCTCTGTCAGCCTGCGTCCTGACTCACTCAACACTGGAACGCCTCATGACTCTCTTTCTGGTCAGCCTCGCTCTCGCCTACATCATCACCCTGTACTTCCTGACCAACCCGCTCAAGCACACGCGGAAGTTCATGTGGCGGCGCTTTGTGAACTGGTTCCCGCTGGGGATGACCTATTCATTTCTGTACATGGGGCGTTACAACCTGACTGTGGCGGCGGTTGCGCTTGGTGCGCTGATGACCAAAGCAGAGTTCGGTTTCATCGCCAGTGCAGGCGCCACCACGTATGCGATCGGTCTGTTTTTCATTGGGCCTCTTGTTGACAAGTTGGGTGGCAAGCGTGGCATGTTGATTGGAGCGATTGGTTCCGCGCTGATGAACGCATGTATGGCGGGTGCGCTTTACCTCTTTATGTACGACAAGCTGCAAGTGAAACTCGGCGTGGCATTGGCGGTTCTTTACAGTCTCAACATGCTCTTCCAAAGCTTTGGTGCAGTCAGCACCATCAAGGTCAAGAGCTATTGGTTCCACGTCCGTGAGCGCGGCACGTTCGGCGCCATTTTCGGCACGCTGATCTCACTGGGCGTGTACTTCGCATTCGACTGGGGGCGAGCCATTGCTGATGCGGTAAAGCTAGAGCAGCCTGCCGTACCAACCACCACGCGCACGATCTTGAATTCACTCTTCATCTTGGATGGCCGGACGGTTCCGGCGCTGTGGTTGATCTTCTTGATCCCAGCAATGATCATGGTCGTGTGGGCACTGATTGACGTGGTGCTCCTGAGAGACCGGCCCGATCAAGCAGGATTTGATCCGCTCGATACGCACGACGCCTCTGATGATGACACCAAGGACAAAAAGTACGGCTACTTCCAGTTGATTTGGAAGATCCTCAGTAACCCCATCATCCTGATGAT
>CAMDCW010000045.1 GCA_945890745.1 Phycisphaera mikurensis NBRC 102666 | reverse complement strand
TGGGGCCGCAAGCGACGGTTGAATCAAACCGTGCTGCGTTCGAAGCGATGATTGCTGGGATCCACTAAGTTCGTTCCGAGACCTGTTTCGAGAGTTGTTCCCAGACCTGTTGCAAGACCTGTTGCACGACCTGTTCCACGATCCATCTCTCGCTCCGTCTCTTGCAGCAGTTCGGAAAGATTGGACAGATAACGGATCCTAGAAACGGTGATTTTGGGGTGATCCTAGAAAGTATAAAGCGTATAAATCCGCAGTAAATACGCCACTTTCGGCGTCCGTGCCGGGCTTCTCCTAGAATTACTGAAATGCATGACTATCCCACTTCTTGCCGGTACTACGCGGCGGCGATGCAGACCTCGTTGCCGGCCTTAAAGAAGCGTGAAGATGTGCCTGCGCGGGTGGAGCAACTGGTGAAGATGGCGGAAGGAACGCTCGCTGGGTACGCGCCGTTCCATGATGTTCGGCTCTTCGTGTTCCCGGAGTTTGCGCATTGCGCACCGATGTACACCACGGTGAAGGAATTGCTGGAGCACACGGCGCTACGGCCGGACGATGTGATTGCTCCGTATCTTCGCTTCTGCAAGCAGAACGGCGTGTATGTGCAGACTGGTAGTTTCATTGAGCAAGATCCGAAGTATCCGGGCGCTGTGTTCAATGCGACGCTCCTCATTGGGCCGGATGGCGTGCTGAGTAAGTATCGCAAAGTGAATCCATGGATTCCGTGGGAGGTGCATGCGAGTCCGCATGACATTCCTGGATATTCGGAACCGCTCTTTCCGGTGGTGGACACAGAGATCGGCAAACTCGGTTGCGCAATTTGCTACGACTGGCTGTTTCCTGAGGCAATTCGGCAGTTAACGGCGAACGGCGCGGAGGTATTGATTCGCGTGAGTGCATACATGGATCCATGGGGCGCGCAGGCGCCGATGGATTGGTGGACGCTCTTCAATCGCGCGCGCGCGGTGGAGAACACGGCGTATGTGGTGGCTGCGAATCAAGCAGCGAATGTGCCGGACTATCCGCCGTTCAGTTGGCCGGGTGGAAGCATGGTGGTTGATTTCGACGGCCGCATTCTGGCGCAGGCCGAGCCAGGTCCGTTCGCAAAGGTGGTAGTGGCGCCGATTGATATTGGTGCGCTGCGCGCGGAACGGATGCGCCGACGCGGCCATGACATGATGGGCCATTTACGCACCGAGGCATACACGTACTTGCAGAAGCCGGGCTTCCCGCGCGCGGGCAGTGGCGATATCAGTATCGAGTCGATTGACGCGCGGATTGCGAAGGAGAAGGCGAAGAAGGGGTGATGGGGGTGAGCGCTGGATCTTGATGAGTGCGTGCGCGTGTCGATTGAATTCGATCAGTGATTTCAGTGTCCCCCGAGTTGCGAGTGTTGTAAATCAGCACACCAACGCAAACGCCCCGGCGAATGACCGGGGCGTTTGCATGATTGTGCAATGTGTGGTCAGGCCTTGCTGATTTCGTTCCAGTTGACGATGTCCCAGAAAGCCTTCAGGTACTCGGCGCGTCGGTTCTGGTAGTTCAGGTAGTACGCGTG
The DNA here is from genome assembly GCA_945890745.1 of Phycisphaera mikurensis NBRC 102666. Classification (GTDB taxonomy): domain Bacteria; phylum Planctomycetota; class Phycisphaerae; order Phycisphaerales; family SM1A02; genus UBA966. Next base: position 15,147 of record CAMDCW010000045.1, on the reverse strand, counting down.
CTCCCAGACATCAATGCCGAAGAGCGGCGTGCCGGTGACATCGGCAATGCCTTCCATCAGCGGGTTGTCTTGGTTCGGCGTGCTGCTGATCACCAATGAGCCGTCCGCCTTGCGAACAAGCCACGCCCAGCCGCTGCCGAAGCGCTTCATGCCCGCGTCAGCAAACTGGGTCTTGAAGTTGTCCATGCTGCCGAAACTCTTGTCGATCGCCGCCGCCAGTGCTGCACTCGGCGCGCCGCCCTGACCCTTTGGGGCCATCCACTTCCAGTACATCGAGTGGTTCCAATGACCGCCGCCGTTGTTGCGGACGGCAGCCTTCACAGCGTCCGGCGCATCCTTGACATTGCGGCAGATTTCGTCGATCGACATCGCCGCCCAAGGGGTTCCATCAATGGCCTTGTTGAGGTTGTCAACGTATGCCTGATGATGCTTGGTGCGATGGATATTCATCGTCTTGGCGTCAATGGTTGGTTCGAGGGCGTTCTCAGCGTACGGAAGTTCTGGCAGTGTGAATGGCATCTTCTTCTCCTTGGATGCGTTGGGGGTTGACTGAAAGACAGTGGCGGCGCTGGCGGATCCCGCAGTAACAGCTGCCGCGGCAATTCCGATCGACGCAGCAATAAAATTGCGGCGGTCGGAATTGTTTGGGGCGGAGCCGGCGGGCTGATCAACGTTTGCCATGGAAGGTGAAGGATAGCCACGCTGCTACGCTTTGGGGATGCAATCGGTCGCGCGTGTCATGGATGCCAACGCTAATCGTGCGCGCGAGGCGCTGCGCGTACTGGAAGACGCCGCACGGTTTGTCCTGGACGACACCACCCTTTGCACGCAATTCAAAGACATCCGCCACGGTTTGCAGGGCGCGCTATCGGTGCTTCCCACCGGCTGGCTTGAGGCGAACCGTGACGCCGCGCACGATGTTGGAACGACCATTGCCGGCGAGCATGAATCCGCGCGTTCCAGTCACCACCATGTGACTGCTGCCGCCGGGAAGCGTCTCGGTGAAGCGTTGCGGTCTCTTGAAGAATGTATGAAGACGATCGACCCGGTTGCAGCCGGCGCGCTGGAGCAATTGCGCTACCGCGCCTACGACGCGGAACGCGACCTGCTCATGCGTATGGGAAGCGCCGCGCGTCGGCAGTGGCGAGTGTGCGTGTTGCTCACCGAATCGCTGTGCGTTCATCCGTGGCGGGAAGTACTTGCCGCGGTAATCGCTGGCGGTGCTGATTGCATCCAAGTGCGCGAGAAGGACATGCCAGGACATGAACTTGCGGAACGCGTGCGCATGGTGATTGCTGCTGCGCGCCCTGCGGGTGTGAGCGTGGTTGTCAATGATCGTGCGGATATCGCGCTTGCGTGCGGCGCGGATGGCGTTCATGTTGGTCAGGGCGATATGTCCATCGCTGATGTTCGACGCATGGCGGGAACGTCGCTCCTGGTTGGCGTCAGTACGCATTCGATCATCGAAGCACGTGCAGCGCGTGATGCCGGCGCTGACGTGTGCGGCGTGGGAGCCATGTTTGCTACTAGTTTGAAGCCTGCAATCACTCCAGGCGGGTCGAACTATTTGCGCGCTTACCTGGCCGAGTGCGCGCGTGTTCCGCATTTGGCGATCGGCGGAATTACGCCGGTAAATATCGGGGAATTACGAGCGGCTGGTTGCCAAGGCGTGGCGGTCAGTTCGGTGGTGTGTGGCGCACAGGATCCTGCGCAGGTCGTGCGGTCACTGCGCGATGTGCTCGTGGGAGCGGATGCGTCATGATCGATGCTGGCACAGCGGGCGGTGCAGGCACCGGTATTCCCGCTCATTCCCGAGCAGCTGCAGCAGCGCAGCCCCACGTCACCGATCTGCGATTCACGCTGCTCGGCACGGGCACCAGTTCCGGCATCCCGGTGATCGCCTGCGAGTGTGCCACATGCACCAGCACGGATCCGCGCGACCGCCGATCGCGTGTCGGCGCGATACTTGAGTTCACGGATCCCACCGGCACGCCGCGGGTCATTCTCATCGACTGTCCACCCGATCATCGCGAGCACGCACTGCGGCACCGCATTCGACGTGTTGATGCAATCCTGTTTACCCACGCGCATGTCGACCACGTCTTTGGTCTTGACGACGCACGTCTCTACAACGTGACCATGAAAGCGCCGATCAATCTGTACGCGGAGCGCACAGTGATTGACGAACTGACGCGTATTTATGATCACATCTTTCGCCCGCACCGCAATGTCAACAAGAGCTTTGTTGCCGATGTGGTGACAGCGGTGGTGGAGCCTGGTCGCGCTGTGCATCTCTTTGGAATTGATGCCACGCCAGTGCGCCTCTTGCATGGCGCGCTACCGATTCTTGGCTGGCGCTTCGACGCAGCAGCAGGGACTCCGAGTGTCGTGCCCGCGGCTGGTACGCACGCGACGCTGCCGATCGCCTACTGCACCGATGTCAATGCCATTCCGCCGGAATCATGGTCGGCGCTCGCGGGGCTCGATCTGTTGGTGCTGGACATGCTCCGAGAGCGCAAACATCCCACACACTTCAGCCTGACTGAGGCGCTTGAAGTTGCCGCGCAACTCAGCGCGCGGCGCACGGTGTTCACGCATATGACCCACGATGTCCGCCACGCCGAACTTTCCGCCCGGCTTCCTGCCGGGGTGGAACTTGGGTTTGACGGCATGCAGTGCTAGGCGAACCGTCGGAAACTCCGGCAATTCGTGGCTTCGGCAGCGAGCGCTCCTGATCCGCTATCATCCTTCCCCCTATGGCACAGCTACGCGAAATCAAGAAGCGCATGGGCGCCGTGAAGACGATTCAGCGCATCACTAAGACGATGCAGATGATCGCTACCGCTAAGTTCACGGCGGCGCTTGCGCGTGCCAAGAACAGCCGTCCCTACACCGACACGATCCGCGGTCTGGTGACCAAAGTGTCAGCGCAAGCCGGTGACGCAAGTCATCCGATGCTTGAACAATCCAACCGTGCGTCCAAGAAGGACCTGGTGTTGGTGATCGCTTCGGACCGCGGTCTGTGCGGCGCTTACAACTCCACGGTGCTGCGCACGGTGACCAAGCTCCTCAACGAAATTCGTGCCAACGGTCGCGAGGTAGTGGTTGATGTGTCTGGCCGTAAGGCGCTTGCCTTCTTCAAGTATCAGAAGCAGGAAGTCAGCGCTCGACATGCCATCGGCGACAAGCCGCAATACGAGGCTGTTGAGAAAATCGGCCAGGATTACATCGATCGCTTTGTTGCGGGCGAATTCGCCTCCGTCAAGGTCATCTACATGCGCTTTATCTCCGCGGCGCGTCAGCGTCCGGAAGTGATGCAGCTCCTTCCGCTCACGCTTCCCAAGGCTGATGAAGTGGCTGGCGATAAGGTCTCGAACGCGAACTTTGATTTCAGCCCATCTGCTCCCGAGCTGCTGAACGACTTGCTGCCGCGCTCGCTCAAGGTCTCGCTTTACCAAGCATTTCTTGACGCAGTGGTGAGCGAGAACGTCATGCGCATGGTGGCCATGAAGGCCGCGACTGACAACGCAGGCGGCCTTGGTCGCACGCTCAAGCGTAATTTCAACCGCGCTCGCCAGGCGCGCATCACCACCGAGCTCACGGAAATCGTGGCTGGTGTTGAAGCTTTGAAGTAATCGAGGGCGCAGCCCCTTTACCGCACGCCCTGTTCAGGAACTTCCACGCCACCGCGTTCGGCGGGCTTGATTCCTGCTGCATCCTTCTTCGGTGGGGTGCCGCCGCCGGGCTCAGTACCGGTGACAAGCGTGTAGCCATCTTTCTGCCACGCGCGGATGCCACCTTCTAAGACGTAGACGTTCTTGAAGCCGAGTTCCAAGAGTCGCTTGGCGCCCGCCTTGGCAAGCGCATCTTGAAACGCGTCGCCGTAGACCACAAAGAGATTGTGGCCAGCGAGTCGCGCCGCTGCAGTCTCGGTCATATCAACAAGCGGTGCACTGATGGCGCCATTGATGTGCCCCTTGGCGTATTCGTCCGCAGAGCGCGGATCGACCCAACATGAAACGATGGCCTTCTCAAACATGCCCGTACGCGGATGCATCTTTTCGACCGCCGATGGTGGGTCGAGGAACACCAAGTCGCGGTCGCTGGTCTTAATATCGCAACCAACGAGCGCGGCGAGGGGTGCGGCGGCAATCGCTGCAAGGAGTACGGATCGCGTGCCAAGCACTCGGAGTGGGGTGGTCATGCGGGAAGTGTCCGCGTTATCACTGAATTTCGCAAGGCGCTACCCGGGATCGTGCCAATATGGGCATACTGTTGGCATGCTGATGAACTCCGCGCTCCCGGTTGCCCTGCTGATTTCTTGTGTCTCGATCGCTCTGCAGTCTGCGTCGTCGCGCGCGACCGCCGCCGTACAGGATTCGTCAGATTCTGCTCCGCAGTCGGTTCCAACCGCTGACTCGCCATCGAACTCACAGACCCCTGATCAGGCTCCACCCGAGGGTATTGAGCGCAGTTCCTTCCGTTGGGCGCAGGCGAGTGATCAGTCATGGATCATGGTGGCCACGATCAGTCCCACGCCCGGTTGGCATCTGTATTGGGAGAATCCCGGCGACAACGGCAATCCGCCCGCCTTTGAGTTGACGCTCCCCGCCGGTTGGCAGGCCGGGCCCACCGTGTATCCGCGCCCCGAGGTGAGTTCGATGGATGGTGGCGTCTTCTACGGCTACTCGCGAACAGCAGATTATTTAGTGCCAGTACGCCGCGCGGGTGCGCTTCGGGAAGACCCGTGGAAGAGCGACAGCGATAGTGCTCAGCAAGGCGTGTGGTCGGTGCGCGCCAAGGTCATGGTCTGCAAGGAGCGATGCGTTGTTGCCAAACTCTCCGGCGGTGGTAACTGGCCGCCAGTGGCTGAGGCGGGTTCGGGCGTTCAGTTGAACGGCGGCTCGTTCGGCGGTCGATCGCTGCCCGCGACGGCGGCATCAGCGCGGTTGTTTGCGAGCCTAGAGAACGGCAAGGTGTCCATCAGGGGTTCGACGCAAGGGGCTGGCTCGGTGCGATTCATCCCGGCGGGAGTTGCCGGAATGCAGTTGGCCATGTCTGAGGGCGCGTTGGCGATCGAAGGCACCGTTTCTGGGGAACAATTTAAGCTTGAATTTATGGTCACCAGTATGGGCGAGGGTCCGGGTCAGCCGGCAGTGGCAGGATTGATACTTTTTGGCAATAGCGCCTCCGATCCGTGCGTTTGGCTCACCATTCCTCACCCATTGGCCGGTCCCGGCACGTCGCTTGGCGCCAATGGGGTGGGTGCATCGGATCAGGCTCCTCCGTCGAAGTGAGCCAAGAGAGTGCGCGCGCGTGCGTGCACTCACCATTAGCTAGGCGCCGTGCGCCTCACAGGAGATTTGATGAACCCGCTCAAGATGATCGCCACCCTCGGAGTTGCTGCCGCAGTCGTTACTGGTGTTGCTTATGCCAGCCCATCGCAGTACGCCTCGCAGGACACCAAGAAGGAATCGAAGAAGGCAGAGAAGGCTGATGCCGCCAAGGTCGGCTCGCCAGCGCCAGCCTTCACGCTGAAGGATTCGGCAGGCAAAGATGTCAGCCTGTCTGACTTCAAGGGCAAGGTGGTGGTGATGGAGTGGATGAATCCGGGCTGCCCAGTCTGCAAGGGCAAGATGGAAGATGGATCAGTTGCCAAGATGATGAGTGATTCAAAGGCGATCAATTCGGACGTGGTATTCCTGTTCATTAACTCCACCGCATCGATGGCGAGTAAGCCAGCGGAAAGTGGTGACTATTTGACGAAGAACAAGATTTCCGCACCAGCTTTGATTGATGGCGATGGTGCTGTTGGTCACGCGTACGGCGCGAAGACCACGCCGCACTGCTTCGTCGTTGATGCATCGGGAATGCTTGCCTATGCGGGCGCGATCGATGATCAAGGCGACAAGAATTATGTTGTCAGTACGGTGCAGGCGCTCAAGGACGGCAAGCCCGTTTCGCCTGCCACCACCAAGGCGTATGGCTGCGGTGTGAAGTACGCGCGGTAATGATTTGAATTGATGCGGCCATGGCGTGGTGTATGGCTGCAGTGCTGAAAGAACAGGAGCCTTGACCGTGATTGGTCGAGGCTCCTGTTTCGTTGCTCGATGATTGCGGGCGCGCCGGGCGAACCGCGGCGGGGCTTGCTTACACCACGTTCACGGGCATCACCACGTAGGTGAATTCCTGGCCGACCTTGAACACGCCAGGCTTCTGTGGGCTGCGCATTTCGATCATCACTTGTTGACCGTCGATCACTTTCAGAGCATCGACAATAAACGCTGGCTGGAAGCCGATTTCGATGGCATCGCCAACATAACCGGACATCGGTACGCGGATTTCCGCTTCGCCCATTTCAGGAGCGCGGCTGGAAACCACCAGCATGTCGCCCTTGAAGGTGAAGCGAACGCCCTTGGATTCCTCGTTGGTGAGGAGCGCAGCGCGGCGGATGGCGGTGGCGAGATCAGCGGCATCGAAGGTGACGCGCTTGTCTTGGTCCTTCGGAATGACGTCTTCGAAGGGAGGGAATGTTCCTTCCACGAGGCTCGTTACCAAGTGACCCACGCCTTCCACTTGGAACACGGCTTGCCCGTCGGCCTTGCCGATGGTGACCGTTGCATCCGGTTCGCTGAGCATCTTCATGAGAATATTCAGGCTCTTCGATGGAACGATGAGCGTCATATCGCCTTCGCCGGTGCATGCGCCTGCGGCTACTGCGAGGCGCTTGCCATCAGTGCCCACCAATCGAATGCGCTTGCCTTTGCGTTCCATGAGAACGCCGTTGATGGCGAAGCGCGCGTTCTCAACAGCGGTTGCGAAGAGCGTGCGAGCGATGAGGCGGCGCAATGTCTCGGAGGTGGCTTCGAACGCGCCGGTGGCTTGTGGCTCGCGCGCCACGGGATAATCCTTGGGGTCGTAACCAAAGATCTTGAACGTGCTGCCCTCGCTGCGGACGGTGACGACGTTCTTGTCCATTTCCAGAGTGACGGTGGAATCTTCGCAGGTGCGGACGATCTGACCGAGCTTGTCTGCTGGGATCAGTGCTTCGCCTTCGGAGACCACTTCCACGTTCGGTACGGTCAGCGCCAGAGAAATCTGCCCGTCGGTGGCGCGCAGGACCAGTACACCGTCCTTCGCCGTCAGCTTGAGGCAGCTGAGAACCGGCGTGGTGGTGCGGGTGGGCACCACGGCCGAGGCCAAGGAGAGTGCTTCGACAATTGCTGATCGGTCACAGTTGACCTTGAGGTGCGCTGACATGTGCTTTGCTCCCGTGTGCTGTTTTTGCGGAAATTCAGTGTAGCCGGATCCGGGCGAGCGCCGCGAACGCGTACGCTTTGGGCATGCTTCAGCGGTTCTTTGCCGCCCTTCGCGCCCACTACGGAATGACCGTGTTTTTCCTGTACCTCGGCGCGTTTGGGATTGCCTTCGTGGGCACTTTCACGCTTCCGCTCATTTCTATCTTTATGGTCTTGCTGTCGATCTTTCTGCTGGTTCCGGCGGTATTGCTTGGGGATGCCATTGGTGCGTTGTCGCGGAGAACGACGCGGCCGTACCTACGTCGCGGCGTGTGCCCGCAGTGTCGTGAGCAGCAGGGGCCGGCGTGGGAGCCCCCGGTGTATCGATGCGCGTTCTGCCAGGCGGCGTTCGATCCGACCGGTGATCCGCATGAGCCGGATGATTTGGCGGCCCGCCCGCAAGGGCAGGCGAATCTGGCGGCGAACGACCCGGGATGAAATGAGCGGCTTCGGTCCGTACCATGCCGCGCGTGCAGACCGTCCTCTTTGTATGTACTGGAAACACGTGTCGGTCCCCTATGGCCGAAGCGATCGCACGCATGGTTCTTGAGGCAGGCAAGGTGCCGGGGCGTGGGCGCGAGGTGTTCGTTGCGTCTGCTGGACTGGCTGCGTGGGACGGAAGCCCAGTGAGTGGCGAGACGCTGGAGTCACTGAAGAAATTGGGGATTTCGTTTGATGGTCATTCCAAGCGATTAACTCCGGAGATGATTCGCAAGGCATCAGTCGTGTTGACGATGACACGAGCGCATATGGTGAGTGCGCGGTCCTTGGTGGGTGGCGAACCGGACCAAGACAAGGTGCAGATGCTTGATCCCGCGGGCGACTTGGATGATCCGATCGGCATGGGGCAGGCCGCGTACGACGCGTTGGCTGGGCGGCTTTCGCGCGTGTTGCCGGGTCGGCTTAAGGAATTGCTTTAAGGGGAATTGCTCGAGGGATTGCTCGAGGGGATTGCTCATAGGGGATTGCTCTATAGGGAATCGCTCTATCGGCGAATGACTCGAGGGAGCCCCGCGCTAGGCGGTACGGGTGCCGGCGGGCTTCGCGCGGGGCGGCATGCTTGGAGTACAGTTTGGTCTCCATGCGAGTTGCCGTCGGCTCCGATCATCGTGGTTTCCAAACCGTTTCTGCCTTGGTTCAACACCTCAAGGCTGATGGGCATGACGTGGAACTCTTGGGCGATTGCGCCGGCAGCATGTGTGACTATCCGGATGTTGCGTACTTGGTGTCGCGCGCCGTTGCTGATGGCAAGGCGGACCGCGGCATCTTGATGTGCGGTACCGGCATCGGTATGTGCATTGCCGCGAACAAGGTGAAGGGCGTACTGGCGGCGTTGGCGCAGGATGAGTTGAGTGCGCAGTTGAGTCGTACTCACAACAATGCCAATGTCTTATGCCTGAGCGCGGACCTCACGGGTACCACGCTTGCCAAGCGCATCGTTGACACCTTCATGAAGACGAACTTCGAAGGCGGCCGTCACGAGCGCCGCATCCGCAAGATCATCGAGATCGAAGAAGGCCGCGCCCCCAGCAAATAAAATGGTCCGGGAGGAACGGGACTATTTTGATTGCTGTTCGACGAGGTCGGTGAGGAGGCGGACGCCCCAGCCGGTGGGGCCGGCAGCGCAGACTTCGTTCGCGCTGTCGATGTTGCCAACGCCCGCAATGTCAATGTGCGCCCATGGCGTCTTCTCGTCTACGAAGTAACTCAGGAACGCCGCGCCTTGGATCGGGTGCGCGCTGCGCTGCGGGTTTGAGTTGATCAGGTCCGCGTGCTGCCCACGCATGAAGTCCTTGTGCTCCTTCCACAGCGGGAGTTTCCAAAGCTTCTCACCGCTCTCGGCACTGGCCGCCTCGACTGCCTTTGATAAGCCTTCATCGTTGCAGAACCAGCCTGCGCAGAAGTGCCCAAGCGCAACCACCACGCCGCCCGTCAGCGTGGCAACATCAATGATCGCCGTGGCTTCCAAGTCTTCCTCCGCGTAGGTGAGCGCGTCGGCAAGCACCAAGCGCCCTTCGGCATCCGTGTTGGTGATTTCAACGGTGACACCGTTGTACATGGTGATGATGTCGTCCGGACGCATGCTGTCTCCGGAGACCATGTTCTCCGCCACTGCAAGCAGGGCGTGCACTTCGATCGGCAACTTCAGTTCCGCAATGGCCTTCATGGCGCCAAGCACCGCACAGCCACCCAGCTTGTCGTACTTCATGCCCTTCATGCCGTTGTTCACCTTCAGGCTGTAGCCGCCGGTGTCATAGGTGAGGGTCTTGCCAACCAAGACCAACCGCTTGCCCTTCGCCGCGCGCGAACGCTTGCGCGGGATGTGCGAAATGTGAATCAGGCAGCCCTTGGCGACGCTGCTGTGACTCACCGTGGTCAAGCCACCCATGCCCAGCTTCTTGGCTTGCGCATGATCAATGACCTTGCACTTGAGGCCGGTGTCGCTTGCCAATTTCTTGGCTTGCGCGGCAACCCAGGCGGGGTTGCAGATATTGGGAGGCGTTGCGCCGATGGTGCGGGCGTAATTCACTGCGCCGCCGAGGAGGAGCCCGCGGCGAATGCCATCAGCGAAGTCCGCATCGGGGGATTCGATCACCAACGCGCCGCCACGCTCTGCTTTGCGCGATGCAGCGCCGTCAAAGTGATCAACGCGCCAGTTGGCCATGGCAAGACCTTCGGCGAACGCGCGTCCGAGCGCTTCCACATCGGTGCGGTTCTTTGGGAACCCCGCGGAGAGATCCACGCTGATGGCTTTGTCCTTACGCCGGTCGAGCACGCGGATGAGTTTGGCTGCAGCAACCCGGACAGACGCAGACGTGAGCAGGGCAGGGTCGCCGAGACCGAGAAGCACATGCTTGGAGCCCGCTGCGAGTACCTCACCGCTGTCTGCCGCAAAGCCGGGGGTATCAAGCGCGTCCACAACCGCCTGCACCTTGGTGTGCGCTGCTGGAACGGTCTTGCCGTCCGAGGTGACTCCGACGACGGTAACGGGCGAGCGGGACGATCCGAGCGTGATGGAGCTAAACATGGGGCGGTGAGTGTAGGTCGGCAAGTACAAAAATGAGCAAGGCCCCACCAATTGGCGGGGCCTTGCCGTTAAATCAAGCGGATGCCGAACTTAGCTCGGATCGACGTCGATTGCGTCGCGCATATCGGTCGACTTCGTCTGCAGCAGGTCCTTGGTAGCGGTCAGGCCAGCAGCCGTTCCGCCGCCGATGACGACTGAGGTCAGTGCGTACTCGATGCACTCAGCGCCGCGCTCATCCTTGATGAAGTTCATGATCTTGTTTGCGATGGTCATTGTGTTCTTTCCATTTGTAACAGGGACTTACCGACTCTTCACAACATCGTGAGAAAATCAGTCATAGGGAGTTTAGATTCTCCAAAGTTGACGGGCAACCAACTGATGGGGTGTCTTTAACGAAATTTCACGGTATTGGGCTACTTTGTAGCCCGTTCATGCTATTTACTCAGATTTCAATATGTTTTTGAACAAATGAACCCTGCTGGTTACTGCTGATCGCTGCTCCAACAGCACTAAAAGTAACAAGGCCCCGCCGGTCGGCGGGGCCCTGTACTTGTATCAATCGGATACCGAACTTAGGTCGGATCGACGTCGATCGCGTCGCGCATATCAGCCGACTTCGTCTGCAGGAGGTCCTTGGTAGCGGTCAGGCCAGCAGCCGTTCCGCCGCCGATGACGACTGAGGTCAGTGCGTATTCGATGCACTCAGCGCCGCGCTCATCCTTGATGAAGTTCATGATCTTGTTTGCGATACTCATTGTGTTCTTTCCTCTGTGAAATGACATGGGGACCCGAGTCAGTCCCCATACACGTTTGCAGGGAGAAACTGAGATTGCGACGTCGGGAGTTTACCGCGCGTCATCATGGCCCGCAATCAATTCCATGCAGAGTCGAACACTATTCCCGGGTTATCAGGGCTATCTGTAGTTCATAAGTGCTATGAATGGAGATTATCTCTCCATATTCGTCCCCCGCGCGCCGCCCCCGTGTGCGCCTGCTCAGCGCTGGTTACTGACTGGCCGCCTTGAATTTCGCGCGCGCCAAACGGCTCAATTTGATGTTGGACTCCACATCCGTTGGTGGCACCACTCGGTTCCACAGTTGCTCCGCGCCGGCCTCGTCGCCGGCAAGCGCCTTCGCCAACGCCAGATTTGACACATAGTCGGCGTCCGCTGGATCCGCGGCGTAGGCCGTCTCAAAGTCCCGGGTTGCTGCCGGAATATCGGCAGCCAGCAGATGGCACATCCCACGGTTGTTCAGGAGGATTGGTTGATTGGGATATTTCACTAGGCCGCGGTCGAGCCACTTGATCGCCTCGGCCACTCGGCCCTCGATCAGAAGTATCTCGGCGCCCTCCGTGTAGGTGCCCAGGTGATCCGGGAACTCGCTGAGCATGCGGTTCAGGAGGAACCCGGCCTGTTCGGTGCGGCCTTTGGTTGCCAATACGCGTGCGGTCATTTGCAACGTGTCCGCGGTGGCTGGCTGCATGGGACCGCCCTCAAACCAATCCTTGGGTTTTTCCTCGGTGGACTGGCAACCAGCAGTCAGCAGTACCGATGCAAACGCGGAGGCGGCCAGAAGTTTCAAGAGGCGAGTATGCATGTTCATGGTGTTCATGGTGTTCCCTGCAGCGTGCTAGCGCCGCCTTGTGGACTCAGTTTTTCGCCACTCGGGTTAGGCAAGGGGGTGGTACGAATGTCCTTGCGAATGACCAACGCCTCGGCAGTGGCCTCGCCGGTACCGCCAGCGCTGCGATCAACCAGCTCAATGCGTTCCACATGAACGCCCGCCGCAACGAGTCGCGCCCGCACTTCCGCGATCCGCGCCGCATAGAGCTCAGCGCTGGCAGAACCCTGACGCACCGAAATTTGTCCACCGTCTTCAAGTACAGCCTGCGCCAAGATGGTGACGTCTTTGCGACCGAGCGGAGAGAGTGCGGCAGAATCAATCTGAAAGTCAGCCTCAAACAGCGTTCGCTGGCGCAGCACGCCCAGACGAGCTTGCTCATCGAAAGGCTCGCGCACGAATTGCTGATCCGCGGCGTACTGCACGTCATCCTTGATGACGCGACGATCCGGTTCTTGCTTTGGAGGGCTGCTGCAGCCAATAAGTGCGAGCAGCGTGCTGCCGATCGCGAAGGCAGTGTGGAAGTGTTGGGGCGACTGTTTGGATGACATCGGTATGGATTCCTCTGGCGGAGTGCGTGCTCAGGTGTTGTTGGCGTCTTGCAGCGTCTCGAGGAGCATGGTGAACATCGGAACCAGAATGAGTAGGAGTGTGGACGGAAGCAGCAGCACGCCAATCGGCACGAGCATGAGCACCGAGGCTCGATGCGCGCGCTCTTCGATTGATTCGATCTCTTCGTTACGCAGTGAATCGGATAACACCTGAATGGCTTGCGAAAGTTCCGTGCCGAATCGTTCCGTCTGTTGCAGGAGCGACCCGAGTGATCGAAAGTCGGGGACGCCGGTTCGTTCCGATGCAGCACTCAGGGATTGCGACCACGTGGTTCCGAAATTGACTTCAAAGGCAACCCGGCGCATTTCTTGCGCCATGGCATCGCCCGTTCCTGACAGATTGAACGCCACTACATCCCACGCGGCAGGTAGTCCCATACCGCCTTGCAAGGAGATTTGCAGGAGGTCGAGCATCACCGGAAAGTCACTGACGATTTCAATTCGTCGTTGCGTCTGCTTCCATTCAAGCCATGAACGCGGCAGCCACCATCCGGCCAGCGCTCCCATCGCCAGCGCAGGCAACCATGTGGCGATTGATGGTTGTTTCCCCAGCACCAGCCAAACCGCAGCGAGCGCGCCGACGGTCACGGCAAGTGCGTGCAGCACCAAGAAGTTGGTCTGTGCTTGCGGCTCAACGATGCCAGCATCGGTCAGCTGCCGCCGATACTTCGCAGGTATCAGCGTTGCCGCCGAGCGCACCAGTGCTGGCGTGCTTGAAACTGAGCCGGTCGCCACCGAGAGGGTTGGTGAATTGGCTGCGCTCATGCCCAATCCTTGCTCGGGGTCACTTCAATGCGACTGATGCGATGCACCCACACAAGACCGGTGGCCAAGAGTATTGCTGATACGGCCAAGAGCATGTTGCCAAGTGGCCTATCCAGAATGAATTCCGAGTATCCGGTCACATTGATTGCCATGAGGGGCGTGATCACGACTGGTCCAAAGGCAAGCGCGAACGCCGTGGTGCGGCCGTACGAAACAATGGTCTTGGCGCGCCGGCGGATTCTGCCGCGGTCGATGAGTGATCGGGCGAGACGATCGGTGGTGTCTGCAATGTTTCCACCGGCCTCAAATTGCACCAACAGTGCGAGGCCAAATGCGCGAAGTGCCGGAAGCGGCGAATTCAATAGGACGCCTCGAACGCTGGTGGGTAACTCCTCACCGAGATTCTCGCGCTGCACGATTTCTTGAAATGCTTTGCCAGCATCACCTTCGCCTTCGTTGGCAAGAATTTGCATCATGCCGGCGATGGGGATGCCTGCACGCAACGCACGGCTAGCGGTAGTGATGGCGTGCAACGCGCATCGCTCCTGCTCAAGGGACACCCGGTTGCGTTCGCGTGCGCGTAGGAGTGCACGACCGGCGTACCAGAGCGCGAGAAACGCAACGGCGAGACCGCCGCGTCCGCCGACCATCCAGATGACCGCCGCAACCGCGATGCCGAGGTATGGACGCACGCGCGGATTGCTGATCAGCTCCGCAACGCGCGCTTGCGTTGAAGGTGTGGGCGCTGCGGCGGGCGCGTCGAACATGCCAGGAACACTGGCAATTCCGGGCAGACTGTCCATGATGGCAACATCAATGGTGCTATCCAACGGTTGCTGCCGAAGCTTGGGTCGGACCGCCAAGAAGTACCACGCAGTTCCAACGCTAGCGGCAGCGAGCATGGCTGCCCAAAGTGAGCCACTCATGCCGATCATGGCGTTCCTGCCGATCGTTTCTCCGGCAGTGGCCCGGCGGCAAAGGCGCTCGGGTCAACGGAAATTCCACGAGACGCTAAGCGTTCCAGGAAATGTGGTGTGGTTCCTGTGGCTTCAAAAACGCCTTCTACTTCTTCCCCGTGCACTCGGATCAGGCGGAAGGTGTGCAACATGCGGACCTGCACGCCTTCGTCGGTGGCGCTGCCAACCTCGCATACTTCGCTGACTACGCGTCGCCCATCAGGCAATCGCGTGACGTGCACTACCAAATTGATTGCGGAAGCCACATAGTCGCGCAGAACACGAAGTGGCATGTCCATGCCGCCCATGGCCAACATGGATTCAAGTCGATGGAGCGCATCGCGCGCACCGTTGGCGTGCAGGGTGGTCATCGACCCCTCATGGCCAGTATTCATCGCTTGCATCATGTCGAACGCTTCCGCGCCGCGGCACTCGCCGACGATGATGCGATCTGGTCGCATGCGCAAGGCGTTTCGCAGCAGATCGCTGGCAGCGACCGCGCCGACATTTTCAACATTGGCAGCGCGCGTTTCCAAACGCACCACGTGCGAGCCTTCAAGGCGAAGTTCCGCAGCATCTTCAATAGTGATGACGCGTTCGCGTGGACCAAGTGATGCAGATGCAGCGTTCAATAGCGTGGTCTTGCCAACACCAGCACCGCCAGAGATGATGATGTTCAAGCGTCCAGCAACAGCGGCGCGGAGGAGGTCTGCGGTGGCCGCATGCAAGGTGCCACGTTCAACCAACCAATCGAGGCCGAGCGCGCGTGGTGGAAAGCGACGGATACTGAGTTGCGCGCCATCAACCGCAAGCGGCGGAATGATTGCGTTGATGCGCGAGCCATCGGGCAGTCGCGCATCCACCAT
>CAMDCW010000044.1 GCA_945890745.1 Phycisphaera mikurensis NBRC 102666 | reverse complement strand
CGGTCCGGGCGGCCTGACCACGGCCATGCTCTTGGCAGCCGCGGGCTTTGCCGTGACGGTCTACGAAGCGCACCCCACCGTCGGCGGACGAACCCGCCGGATTGAACTCGGCGATTACCGGTTTGATTGCGGCCCCACGTTCTTCATGATGCCCTACGTCTTGGAGGAGATCTTCGCCGCCACCGGGCGCCGGCTCTGTGACTACGCGGAACTGAAGCGCCTTGATCCGATGTACCGGCTGCTCATCGGCCAGCCAACCGGCGAC
This sequence comes from Phycisphaera mikurensis NBRC 102666, assembly GCA_945890745.1. Classification (GTDB taxonomy): domain Bacteria; phylum Planctomycetota; class Phycisphaerae; order Phycisphaerales; family SM1A02; genus UBA966. Next base: position 16,745 of record CAMDCW010000044.1, on the reverse strand, counting down.
CCCGTGGTCATCAACGCCACGCAAGATATTGAACGCATGTCGCGGCAGTTGTCCGCCATTGAGCCAAACGATGGTCCCGCGTTCGAACGCTTCATCCGCGACAACCGCCGCAAGCTTGAAGTGATGACGCCGATCCTTCGCCGCCCGATCCGCGGCCTCGCCGACTTCCTCAGCGCGGACATGTTGCGCGCGGGCCCGGCGCTTCGCCCGTGGCAATCGCTGTACGACCACCTGAAGGGTTACTTCAAGCATGACGGCGTGCGCCTCGCCATGAGTTTCCAGAGTAAGTACCTGGGAATGAGCCCCTTTGAGTGCCCAGAGCTCTTCTCCATTCTGCCGTTCATTGAATACGAATACGGCGTCTGGCACCCGATCGGTGGCTGCAACGCGCTGACGCAAGCGATGGCTGATGCCGCCACCGAAATGGGCACGCAGATTCACTGCGGCGCACCAGTGGAACGCATCCTGTTTGAAGGCAACAAAGCCTGCGGCGTAGTAATCAATGGCACCGAGCATCGTCATGACCATGTGGTGGTGAACGCCGACGCCGCGTGGGCCCTCAAAAACCTGATCCCCGACACGCTCCGCCCGCGTGCACTCAAGGATGCAACGCTTGATTCCAAGCGCTACAGCTGCAGCACGTTCATGATGTACCTCGGCATTGAAGGCGAAGTGGATCTGCCGCACCACACCATCTACACCTCGCGTTCGTATGTTGAGAACCTGAAGGACATCGCCGAACGCGGCACGCTTTCACAGGATCCGTCTACGTACGTATGCAATCCTTCGCGCCTTGACCCAACACTTGCGCCGGCTGGACATTCCGCGCTCTACGTGTTGGTGCCAACGCCCAACGACAAGCCCGGTCACTGCAAAGTTGACTGGGAACAGTCCAAGGCAGAACTGCGCGAGCGCACCCTGAAGCAATTGGAGACCGTCTTTGGCATCACCGACATCCGCTCCCGGATCCGCGCGGAACACTTGGTTACGCCCGCCGACTGGAAGTCCGAACGCATTGCGCACGGCGCCACTTTCAATCTCGCGCACAACCTTGGTCAGATGCTGCACCGTCGTCCGCAGCATCGCCTGCAGGGCTTCGACAATCTCTGGCTCGTCGGCGGCGGCACGCACCCAGGCAGCGGCCTCCCGGTGATCTTCCTTTCCAGCGAGATCACCACCAACCTGATGTGCGCCGAAGCGGGCGTGCCGTCACCGTTGTAACCCGACGGGTACACGCACACAAAGTCACGAGAGCGCTGGAACCGGCGCCCTGCCGATCACGCCCTGTCCACTTGAGGCGTCGATCTACGCCGCGCGTCCACTCTTCTTCGGACGCCACTTCAACGACAGCGACCGTCCACTGGACGCACAATCCCGCAGATAGAGATTGATCAAGCTTTGATACGGCATGTCCAATTCTTGCGCCAATTGTTTGAAATACCGCACCGTGGACTCGTCCAGCCGAATGGTCACGGGCTGCTTCAGCTTTCGCGCGTACGGATTTGGCTTTGATTTCGAAAAGTCGTATTCGGTTCGCATCATGATCCTCGCTTAATCGTGCTTCAAGTACTGAGCCTGCTCATGGCGAGTGGCCTTGCGGGGCTCCCATTCGAACTCGATTCCGCCCATACATATAATGTACGTACAGATAGCATGCGGCCAACCCGTTGCATCGGGCTTTCCGTGACCATTGGCTACGGCTGTCGAAGTCGTCATCCCAGAACCACCTGCGCGCCCAACACACCACCTTCAAGGGCGTCGACCTTGGTTCCCCCCCGAGTGCTAGCCCGCGCGCCTGTCCCAAACTGCCCAATTTTTCCCGCTGGATCCCCCCGGAGTCCGCGATTTATCCCCATTCCTCCCTCACTATGCCGATCCTTCCCTTGGAAATAACCATGAATCACACCCTCGCTCGACGCTTCTCCGTGACCGTCCTTGGCGCACTCGCCGCATCGATCCCCACCCTCACGGGCTGCGAGACACCCCCGCCGCCCGTCCAGGAAGCGCCGCCGGCCCCCGTGGTTCCCCAGGAAACCGAAGCTGAAATCCAGGCCCGCGCCCGCGAGCAGTTCACCGCGCAACTCACCACCGCCATGGCAGACTTCGATGCCGCCCTCGCCGCTCGCAACCCGGAGCAACTGGCGACATCGATGCAGACCATCAACATGACCATGCTCACCGCCCGCAAGGCCGGATGTGAGCTGGGCATGGACCCACAAGTCCAAGACCGCACCCTGCAGCGCAACGCCTTCTTCCAAGGCGTGAATGTCATCCCGCTCTTAGAGCCAAGCTTGGCCCGCGCTGAAGCCGATGCCGCCGCGTCCCGCTGGTCCGACATGCAGTCCGCCATGACTGCTATCCGCGCCCTCTTCACGCAGTCCGACCCAGCCATCGCGCCCGAGCAGCGCACCGCGGTCGCGCAACGAATTGCAGACTTGGAACAACGCCTGCAGGCAGGACTCGCGCTCCAGGCACAACAAACCCTTGCCACCAACCTGGGCAACCAACTCACCGCCGCCACCACCGCGCTTGCCGCCGACACCGCCGCGGAAGCCGACCGCGCTACCAGCACCGTTACTGCGGCAGAAGCCTCTATCGCCACACTGACGCTCGTCCCCACCGCTGACCTGACGCGCCAAGCCGCAGAACTACGAACCCTGATCGCCACCACGCGCACCCACGTGGAACAGCGCGCCAACGCCGCGCGCCTGCAGACATCGCTCGAAGCGCTTGACCGCGAAGCCACCGCCGCCGCTGGCAAACTCGCCGGCCTCACCACCGCGGCCACCAAAGCCACCGAACTGCAGCGCGCCATCGATACCACCGCGCTTGAAGCCACCGCCAAGCAGTCGCTCAATCAGTCCGCCACTCGCCTGTCCGCGCGGCTACAAACGCAGATCGGCGCCCTGCAAGACACCGCCGCCCGCGCCGCTGTTGACGCACAGATCGCTACTGCACGCACCGCCATGACTGCGGCCACCGCAGCCATCACCGCATCGCAACTCCCCGTGGCCGGCGAGCAACTCACCGCTGCGCAAAAGGCATCTCAGGCCGCCGCTGCATTGCACGGCTCAACCCGTTGGTCCGAACCACAGAAGTCCACAGAAGCGCGCACCGCCTGTGACGCACTGAGTGCAGATATCGCACGGCTCGAACGCACCTTGGCAAGCGCCCGCGCCGACGATCGCATCGCGCGCACCATGGCCGCCGCCGAAACGCACTTGAAAGCCAACGAAAGCGCTGCCTGGCCAGCCGACGTCACCGCCGTCACTGAAGCCTCGCACGTACCGGACGCCACTCCAGCCAAGCGCACCGATGCCGAAGGAATGCTCACACGCCTGTCGTCTGCCATGGAGCGTGAAAGCGTGCTAACCGCGCGCTCACCGGCGATTGAGAAGTCCATGACTGACATGGTGCTTGACAGTGCACGCACACAGATTGAAGAACTGCGCACCGCCGCCACTGCCCCGGCCATCATTGAAGCTGACCGCACCATCATCATGGCACGAGCGGATGAATTCACGCAACGCGTTGATGAGCTCCAGCATGTCCACGACATGAAAGTGCGCCTCATCATCATTGCTGCCGTCGCAGTCGGCGCCCTCAGTGGCATCATCGCCCTAGTGATGCGCCGCCGCCGAGCCGCAAAAATCCACACGCCCCCAAGCGCGTGAGCGCCAGGGGGCGTGGAGTGTGGACGCTGGCCGGAGCCAGCGTGGAGTGCAAAGTAATGGTCAGCAGGCGCGGCGGCGACGGCCACCGACCAGACCAGCGACGCCGAGGAGCGCAAGTGCGCCCGGAGCGGGAATCGCAGTGACGGTGATTTCTTGCTCACCGTAGACGGTTGCGCCAGACAACGCAGTGATCTTGATCTTCCAGTCGCCAAGATCATTGGCTTGACCGCCGCATCCGGCGAGGTAGCCGGGGTTCCAGTTTTGCTGCCAAGCCATGTTGCCAGCCGAGAAGTCTGTACCGACATCCCATCCAGAAAGAATCGTCGATACCTGCCCATTCGGGCGCGTGATCAGCATATTCATGCTGATGGCGCCAGCCGCTGGACGCGCACCATTGAGGGTGATGCTCCAAGTGAAGCCCCAACTCGTAGCGCTGTTCGCAGGGTACGCCGACCACCAAGGTGCCTTGTTCACGGCCTCGCCGGCGTTGCCGGTGTACGCACCAGTGCTGCCGTTGATGTTCAGCCATGAACCGCCACCGGAAAGCGACGAAACGGTGCTTGAACCCGCCGGGTTATTGCCATTGAGATACTCATGAGCCTTAATACCGATCAAGAGCTGCGCGCTGCCTGGGCCAGCGCTGGTGTTCATCCGGTAGCCGTCGTTACCAACGCCGGTACCGGAGGTCATAGGAATTGCCGAGCCGCCGTAAGTCAGCTGCCCAAAGGACGACTGCGCACTCACAGGTGCCGCGATAAACGCCGTTGCTGCCAAGACAGACATACCGATCGAAGAGATGGTTGCGTTTCGAATCATTGCAATTTCAATTCTGGGCAAACTGCCCGTTATTGGCCCACACTCCCGTGCAGGCGTGACATCGCCGAAACCGTCGGCGCGCGGCGTAAATTTCGGCGACCCGGAACGGGTCATCAACCGGAAGCATTGCCATCACTCGCAGGCTCCACCTGCATCCATAGCAACGCTTCACCTACGAGAACGAAATCGGCCCCCGCCGACCATCACTCAAAGTGAACAATTTCGGAATTTGCCAGCGCGACCGCCCCCTACTAGCGCCCAATCCCCCCGCGGGCGCCTTCCACTGACACCGTCCCCTTGACCATATCCCAGCGGAATGCATGCGCGCGCACTGGGTTTGCGGTGCCGCGCTGAATCAGCGTGACCAACCTTCCCTGCTCTGCACGCGCGATACCAATCTGCGACGGCACATCCAACTCAAACTCGCCCGCTTCAATATCCATATCGGAAGTCCGCACCACCACGCGACCATCCGCCTCCACCTTGGTGAGTTCCGCCGGTCCTCCCAGTGAGACGCCCATGTCACCGGCCCCCGCCGCGGGCTTGGCACCCTCAGCGGCACGCACCGTGGCCATCATGCGGTCCGCCGTCATCGTGCCGGTGGCGGTGGTGGAGTTCCCCAAATGATCCATCACTACATCACGCTCCAGCGTCAGACGACTGGTGCCATCCGGGCGTGGCGCCATCGCCAACGACCGCTTCCATGTGAAACGCGTCGTTCCATGCGGCGTAAACGGACTCTTCTTGGCATCCGCATTCTCTGGCTCGGTCGGCGGCGGCGGATCAAAGACCAACAGCGAACCGGCGCCGTCCACAAACGCTGAGCCGTCTTGACCGTTGTAGGAAATGTTCGGGGCGTTCATGCGGAAGAGTCGCGGATCGCCTTCGCGCTTGCCATCGGCCCATTGCCGAGCCTCAAGCCGAACTTCACCAGTCGCGCGCATCGTTCCAATGGCCTGCGCGTCGCCGAGAGCGCCTGCGCCGGATGACTTTCCATCGCGCTTGGCGCCAGCCTTGCCATCCGCGTTCGCGGCCTTGCCATCCGCATTCGCCGTCTTGCCATCAGCGTTCGCCGTCTTGCCATCCGCCTTCGCCAGGGTCTTGCCACGGCTCATGATTTCAATCTGTACTTCGTCGGCATCCAGCGCCTCCGCCTCACGCGGCTCGCGCGAAGCGCGCACCTTCACCGCACCCTGCAACAGCAGCAACCCACGATCCGCACCGCCATCCTTCGCCTTCACCGCGCCGTCGGCATACGAAAGCGACTCGCGCCACGTGGCCTGCATCTGCGGGACAGCGGAAATCTTTGGTCGACCGGTCTTGCCTTCGGTCACTGCAAGCACCGGATCCTTAAATCCGCTTGCGCGACCAGGCCCAATGGCATTCAGTCGCACCGGCGCATCTTGCACTTGCACATTTGCTAACTGGTCGAGCACAAGATTGCCGCGTACCACCAACACGTCCGGTCCAAAGAGCCGCGCGTTGTGCCCCACTCCATCGCCTTCAAGGCGGGTGGCAAACACGCGCCCGCCGTCTTCCATACGCAATTCCACGGGACCTTCGGCAACGATTTCACCAACATCACTGCGCATGGCGCCTTGCTCATCGCCACCAGCACCCGCGAGCCCCATTCCACCCTTCTTGCCTTTGCCCGCCTTGGCGTCTGCGCCAGCGTTCGCCTCTGCGCCCGCCTTGCCTTCTGCGCCAGCCTTGGCTGCTGCGCCCGCCTTCGGCTTCGCATCGACGAATGTCAGACGCAATGCGGACGACCATATCGTCTGCGCGCCATCGCCTGCTTCCACATTGCCCGTCGCCACCAGGGTGCGCGGTTGCGCCTCGCCCGCGGCGTTCGGTGAGAGCGCCACCTCCACGCGGTCGGCGGCAAACTGCCCGCCCGAGGCACCAAGCGATCGTGCCTTCACTCCACCCGAAGCAACGATCCGGCGCGGCACATCCTTCTTACCAACTGGCAGCGCTTCAATGGAAAGCTGCGCGGTCTGCATTTCCATATCAGCGCTCCGAACATCAACAGCGCCCACAAACTCTGCGCCACGGAAAGTGCCTTCCGTATTGCCAGTGCCGGGCGCCAATATCAACGCCATGCTGGTGCCCCACGTCACACTCAGCGGCTTCTTGCCAGCACCGCCCATGACGATGTTTCCTGGGCCATCGCTGGCACCGCGACCCGTCGAACGATCCAGCGTGAAGTGCTTTGCATTGAGAGCAAAATCCGGCGTCACAACCGCAGCGGGTTCCTCAAGCGTTCCAACCAGCTCCACGCGATCAACCTTTGATTCAACCGTGACACGCTGCGCCGTAATCACCGCTTCGCTGCGGGAATCCTCAATGCGCGCGGGCTTTCCATTCACCACCATGCGAACGGCATCCGGCTGACTGAGTACGGGCGTCCCTTCCGGCGCAGGAGCCATCACCAGGCGCCCCTTGAACGCCACCGTCACCACGTCCTGGTCATCATCCGCCGGTACCGATGCAATCGCTAGCGCCAGCAACTGCTGCGCCGGCGACCCCGACACCGCCAGCATCGGGAACGGCTCACGTGGCGGACCGAACGGATCGCGCTGTGCCATTCCGATTCCTGAACCACCGCGCATGATGAAGTACGCATCAACACGGTCGCCACGGACAACGGTGCGCCGATCTGTTTCGTTGGAGACGATCTCCACATCGTCATACATGGTGAGTAAGAAGAGCCGCGGCTCCGCTGCCGCACTGGCCGCCTTCTTCCCGCCCGACTTGCCCGCGACCGCCGGCTTCCCCGCATCCGCCGGCTTCCCCGCCACTGCAGGCTTCGCCCCATCCGCCGGCTTCCCCGCCGCCACTGCCTTCCCCGCATCCGCCGGTTTCTCCGCAACGGCAGGCTGTGCAGCACCACTTGCAGCCGCAGCCCCACCGGCAACCTTCTCCGAATCCGCCTTCTTCTTGGCATCACCGCGCTTCTTCTGCTGCGCCTCAATCGCCGCGCGCGAAATCCGCACCGGAGCCAACGCGCGATCAACCACCAATCGCTCCAACGTCTTGCCGTCAGCAGCAAGCGTCAGCGAAAGTCCTTCGCCATCAAAGGTGATTACCTCACCCGCAATGCGCACCTGACGATCGCAGCGAATCTCGCCGCTCGCTTGGTCAAAGCTTGCTTCCGGACTTTCAACAGTGACATCGGGCGCATCATTCTTCAGGTCAACCGGCTTGCCATCGCGGGGCCGAAAGATTCTGATCACCACATTGCCAGACAGCTTGCCACTTTCCAGCGCACGCTTCGGCACGCGCGCCGTCATGGCATCGGCACGCATCGTCACAATGCGACCACCATCGCCGTACAACACAGCGCGCGGATCCGTCATCGCCAAGCGCTTGTCCGGCAACGGATCGATGCGCGATGCCGTGTATTGCTGCTTCAGATTCCCCTGCGCGTCGGCCACCTGCACCCAAGCGCCGCGCTCCAATTTCACGGACTCCTGCGAACCAAACTTCGCACCGGTACCCTCGCGTTCTTGATCAGTGAGTGGCGAAGGCGCAACCAATTCTGCCACCGGACGCGGACGCGTCTTGATTGGTCGCTGATCACTGGGTCTTCGTTGGTCAACAACCCAGGCCACTACCACCAACGAAAGTGAAAGCGCCACAGCAACCGCCGTCCAAATGTACGGACGTCGCCGCCGACGCTGCCATTCATGATCAGGTGCTTTGGGGCTGCTGTTGCTCATGTTGCACACCGCCCGAACCTGCCCGTGTGCCGGGCGCGGATGGGGAATCGAACATGGCGAGCGCTTCGTTCCATCGATTCTGGGTTCGCAGCAAGTGCTCCACTACCTCGCGCACCGCGCCGTGGCCACCGCAAGCAGTGGTCACGAAACTAGCAACCGCGCGCACTTCGGCGGCAGCATCTTGCACCGCCACAGGGTAGCCGCAGGCGCGCATTGCCGGAAGATCCGGCAGATCATCACCAACGAACGCCACCGCGGAGAGCGGAACGCCGCACGCGTTCGCTGCATCGCGGATGTCATCAAATTTGTTCTTGCTCCCGGAATACAGGTGACGAACGCCGAGTTCCTCAAGCCGGTGCCGGACCGCAAGGCCCGACCGACCAGTGATCACCGCGACCTCGCCACCAAGGCGCTTCCACAGCGAAATGCCGAGCCCATCCCGAACGTTGAATCGCTTGGTCTCATGACCAAGGTCGTCAAGTTGAACAGTACCGTCGGTGAGAACGCCGTCAACATCAAGACAGAGCAGGCGGATCGAGGCCGCCCGCACGGTCACTTCGTTGCGCCAGCGCCAGCACCCTGCAGCGCCTTGAGACGCTTATGCAGTCGGCTCTTGCGGCGTGAAACGGTGTTCTTGTGCAGGGTGGACGTCGACGCGACCTTATCAAGGACGGCGACGGTCTTGCTGAACGCAGCCTCGGCGCCCTTCACATCACGGTCATGGACCGCTGTGAGGAAGGCCTTGACCTGATCCTTGACCTGGCGCTTACGCCAGTTGTTCAGGGCGTTGCGCTTGACGTTCTGACGGACGCGTTTCTTTGCTGACTCAGTATTCGGCACAGGGGGTTCCTTGGACAGTTACGAATCGGGCAGTATGCCAAGAATTGGCCATTCACGCAACCCATCCCCCGACTGCCAATAAGTACAGGGCGCCCCCGCTTCGGGAAGCGCCCCCCGGAGCCCTGAATCGATGGCCCTTGGCACGATGTTGGTCCAATCTGGTGTTTTGGCCGCCGAACGCCTCGCTGAGGCGGTTCGGGAGCAACTTCGTAGCGGCGATCGACTCGACCAAGTCCTCATCCGACTGGGGTTCGTACACCGCTCCGACTTGCTGCGCACTTTCTCGGAACGCCTGCACCTTCCCATCATCGATCTGACCGAAGCCGTCCCCGACGCAGCCACGTTGCGACTGCTTCCCCCAAAGGTGATCTTCAAGTTGCGATGCGCGCCGGTCTCACGCGCCAACGGAACGCTGCGCATCGCTACCAGTGATCCAACTGACCTGGCAAGTTTTGATGAACTTCGCATCGTCACCGGACACGCCATTGAACTGGTGCTTGCCGATGAGGAAGACCTACAGAAATACATTCGTCAACACTACGGCGTTGCAGGCGACACACTTGACGCGCTCGGCGGCGGGCACAGTGGCGCTGAACTTGAACATGCCAGCCTCGATACTGATGAGACCGCGCAAGCGCAAGAAGCCAGCGTGGTGCGCCTAGTCAATGATCTCCTTGTCGAAGCAGTGCGCGAACGAGCCACCGATGTTCACATCGAGCCGTACGAACAAGACCTCGCGATCCGCTACCGCATCGACGGCGTGCTGGTCGATGCTGGCGTTCCGCCCACGGTGCGTCGATTCCGCAACGCCATCGTCAGTCGTTTGAAGATCATGGCGAACCTGAACATCGCCGAGAAGCGCCGGCCGCAAGACGGCAGAATTTCCCTACGAATCAAGGGCCAAGAGCATGACCTGCGCGTCAGCGTCATCCCCATGCTCTTTGGTGAAGGCGTGGTGTTGCGCATCCTTTCCAAGAGCGCGGTACTCACCGGGCTCAGCGATCTTGGCATGCCCACCGGCATTGAAACTCGTTGGAACGCACTGATTGAACGTCCACACGGAATCATGCTGGTGACGGGTCCAACCGGAAGTGGAAAGTCCACCACGTTGTATGCATCGCTGCGCCGCATCGTCACGCCGGAAGTGAAAGCCATCACTGTTGAAGATCCAGTGGAGTACCACGTTGCTGGCGTCAATCAAATTCAGGTGAGCCATCAGGTGGGCCTGGACTTTGCTACCGGCCTGCGCGCCATCTTGCGCCATGATCCGGACGTAGTGATGATTGGCGAAATTCGCGACAAGGAAACCGCCGACGCTGCCGTGCAAGCCTCGCTCACTGGACACTTGGTGTTCAGCACGCTGCACACCAATGACAGCGCCGGCGCCGCCACGCGACTGCTTGATATGGGCGTGGAGCCCTTCTTAGTGGCAAGCACCGTGGAAGGCATTCTGGCTCAGCGCTTGGTGCGTCGCGTGTGCATTCACTGCGTGGAGCGCGTCACTCCCAAACACGCGGATCTGCCGCCAGACTTTGGAGCGGTGCCCCCCGAAGGCATTCCGCGCGCCGTTGGGTGCCGGGAATGCCGGGGAACCGGCTACCGCGGCCGGGTGGGGATCTATGAGCTCCTGACCGCCACCGAGGCCACCCGGGAACTGGTCATGACCCGGGCCAGCAGTGGAAGAATTGTGGAATCCGCCCTGCGATCTGGCGATCTCGCACTCCTTCGGGTGGATGCCATGGAAAAAGTCCGGGCTGGGTTGACCACGCTTGACGAAGCCCTGCAGACCACGCGGGCCTAAGTTTCCGGAAGCAAAGTCCGCACTGCAACTCGGGGAGCGCAACTCCCCTGCCGTTCGCCCCGTACTCATCACTTGACGCGGAGCCCCGGTTTCCGGACACTGCGCGTTCTCAAGGGTTTCGGCCGATGCCGCGCCCATAGTGATGTTCACCTGCCACGGCCTGTTGGAGGTTCGTAAGACATGAATCAGCGCACGACCGGCCTCGTTGTCGGCCTCGTCATCTTCGTCATCCTGACCGTTGGCCTCTTGGCCTCGACCATCTACTTCAACATCGAAATGAACGATGCGAAGGTAAAGGCGAAGGAGTCAGGCGACACTGCCAAGGCCGCCCAAGCGAAGGAAGGCAAGATCAAGACTGCCTACAGCTCGCTCACCAGCTTCGTCACTGGTGATCCAAGCCAGTCCGCTGATAGCCCGGTAGAAGACATCAAGAAGTCCCTTGGCGCTGAAGGCGTGACCAGCCTGAAGATTGAGTTGGAGACGCTGCGCAGCCGCACCGAACAACTCAGCCAAGACAACGCCAACCTCAAGAAGCAAATGGCTGCTTCGCAGTCCGATGCCACCGCATCACGCGACGAAGCCAAGAAGGCCACTGAAGGCGCACAAGCCGCAAGTAAGCGCGTTGAAGGCGACATCGCCACGTACCGCACCTCCAGCCAGAAGTTTGGCGACGAAGTGAAGGACACGGTTGCCACCGTCAAGAAGTATCAGGACGACATGGATCAGCGCCATCGCAATGAGATGGCTGACCTGCAGGGTCAGATCGACAACGTCTCCAGTTCACGCGCCGAATTGTCCGGCAAGGTTGAAGTGCTTCAGAAGACCGTTGACCAGTACCGCGTCAAGCCTGAGAACGCCGCATCGCTTGCTGATGGACGCGTGATTGATGTCACCGGCCAGAACGGTGAGATCTTCATCTCTATCGGCTCCAAGCAGCGCGTGCAGCCTGGCATGACCTTTGATGTGTATGACAGCCCCAGCGCCATTCAGTACAACCCAACTACTGGCGACCTGATCCCCGGCAAGGCACGCGTGCAGGTGCTGAAGGTGGAAGAGAACACCTCCACCGCGCGCGTGATTCCTGAGAACACCCGCTACGCGCCGCGCCCGCGTCCCATCGTTAAGGACGATGTGATTGCCAACGTCATCTTTAGCCCCGACTACCGCTACAAGTTCCTGGTGCACGGCAAGTTTGACATCGACAACGACGGCAACGCCACCGCTGCTGAGGCCGAATTTGTGCGCGGTCGCATCAAGACGTGGGGCGGCGACGTGGTTGAAGGCGACACCCTGCGCGGTGACCTTGACTTCATCGTCATGGGCGTACAGCCACTCAAGCCGCTTGATCTTTCATCCGACGCCGACGAGGGTCAGTACACCTCGCACTTCGACCAGAAGAAGGCGTTCGAGACGTACCAGACGCTCTTCAACGAAGCGCAGACCGCGCGCGTTCCGGTGCTCAATTGGAACCGCATGCAAGTTCTGACCAACGAGGGGCGCTGACCGCGCGCTATGGCCAAATCCCGGCGCAAACGCACGGGGCCAGTCCAGGTAGGCATCTATCTGCTGCAGTACTTGGCAGCGCGATCGTTCGCGTGGCTGTTTGGTGCCTTTCCTCCTGAGCAGAATCTGCGCACCGCCGAGACGGTGGCGAACATCTGGGCGCGGTTCAATCCGGAACGCCTGGCACGTGCCACCGGAAATATTCGGCGCGCTTTTCCCAACCTGTCTGACGAAGAGTGCGTGGAGCTTGCCAAAGCCAGCGTGCGCTACATGTTCCGCACCTACATGGTTGATGCGTTTCAATTGCCGCGCGTGGTGACTGAAGAGTCTTGGCAGCGCCATGTTGACCTGAGTAACGCCCGGCCCGGCACCAAGCTGATGATCGGCGAACGTCCCGCCATCTTTCTTGGACCACATGCTGGCAATTGGGAACTGCTGGGGTTCTTCCCCACGCTGATGGGCTTTCGGATGCATGCCCTGGCGCGCCCGCTCGACAATCCGTTCATCTGGCAGTGGGCCACCGGATTGCGCGAGAACCGAGGCATGAAGATCATCACCAAATTTGGTGCGACGGAAGAGCTGCAGGCCATCATTTACAACGGGGGCCGCATTGCCTTCATCGCTGACCAGAGTGCTGGAAACGATGGCATCTTTGTGCCCTACTTCGGGCAGATGGCCAGTGCCTACAAGTCGATCGCCCTGCTGGCCATGCGCTATGACCTACCGGTGGCCGTGGGTGTGGCGCTGCGTACCGGCAATGGATTCAACTTTGAGATTCACACCATTGACATCATTCAACCGGAAGACTGGCGTGACCATGAAGATCCCGTCTTCTACATCACCGCCCGCTATACCCATGCCATGGAGCGCGCCATCATGCGCGCACCGGACCAGTACCTATGGATTCATCGCCGTTGGCGCGCTCGCCCCAAGTGGGAACGCGAGGGCAAGCCGCTTCCTGAGCGAATCAAGGCGAAGTTGCGCACCTTGCCCTGGATCAACGAGGCCATGATCGAACGGATCAGCGCTGATACTGACCAACGAGTGCTGGAGCGATCGAGTGGTGCGGCGTGAGTAGCCCTGCTCCCCAAGAAACGCCGGTGGCACGCTTAGAAGGCATCCGGCTCCTGGTGGTGGATGATGATCCGGATATTCGAGCCGCCATGTGTATTGCACTGCGCGCGGAGAAGGCGGTCATCGATGAGGTGGCTGACGGAAGCATGGCGCTGCATCACCTCCTGTCCGCCCGGCCGGACGCGGCGGTGCTTGACTTGATGCTTCCCGGTCAATCAGGATTTACCGTCCTGGAGCGTTGCCGCGCCCTGGTGCCGCCCGTGCCGGTGGTGATGGTCACCGCCAATCAGGGCCGGCGCCACGCGGCATTGGCGGAATCGTTGGGTGCCTCTGCCTATTTGGTCAAGCCGGTGCCGCTCAGTCGATTGGTGGATGCCGTCTGTCGCGCACTTGGACGCTGACCCTGACAGGGAACGGTGATTCCGCTATCTTCTGCCCTCCCCCATGTCGCGTCGCCAATTTGTCATCCTCAGCAGAGAGCCAGCCACCAACGGCAACATGCCCGCGCTCGGCTCACGCTCCGAAGTCACCGCTGGCCTGGCACATTGCAACACCGGACCCGAGACTGCCGGCGGAGACACGCTGTACGGACCCGGCTTGGAATTTCAATTGCCACTCAATCAAGATCCGGTTCGGCAGATGGTGTTGACCATCTCCGACGACGACATCGCCTGGATCATGATCATGCGCATCGCCCGGGAATTTGGTTGGAAGATCCTCGACACCGAGAGTGGTCGCGAGTTTCAAGCCTAAGGCTGTTCAATACGAAGCATCGGTATGACCCATGAGCGCGTCCCCTTGGGGAGCGCTCATTTCAATCCAATACTTCAGCATCAATGTTCGCCTGCTCACCAGCAAGGCGCTTCTCCACATAGCGTCGGACCCAGTTCTCCCAGGTCTTTCCTGCGGCAGTGTCCTTACCAGTGAACTCCAAGCGTGCAATCTGCTTGTAGGGGATGGACCGCTTCTCGCCGCCGCCGGATTCCATGACGCGCACGAATGAATCCGCAAGCGTGGCGCCGATGCGTCGATCAAAGAGGTAGCACTCCACGCGTGCACCATCGGTGAGCGTCAGCGTGATGTCGCCGCGATACTCAAAGGCTTCATCAAACGCGCGCTTGCGCTCGGACTCAGGAACGGCGGCCAAGTCAATGGCTGCACCTTGGGCGAACGCGTGCGCGGCGGAGTGGCCGTTATCTGCTGTAGCTGTCACTGAATGTCTTTCGGATGAGTGCGAGCGACGGTGCGGCTGGCCGCACGGGCGGACTCCGCGGCGGCACAGAGGTGCTCGTCAAGCTCACGGATCAGGGTTCGAGTCTGGTCGATGGCGGATTCAAGGGAGGTCTTCCCAAGAACGTGGCGCATCGGGTCCAAGCGCTTGGAGGCCTCAAGCCGCAGGTCAAGCGACTGGCTTTCGGCTTCCAGGGTTTCCAGGAGGGCGCAGGCCTGCCGGAGTGCCACTAAACGAGGGTCATTGGGAGCGATGACGCCCAATGCGGCAGTACCGGAGAGGCGCAGTTCTGCTGAGGATGAATGCACAACCTCGGCTGCGGGGCAGGCCGGGACGGCATCACGGAGAGAAGGTCGAGTCGGGGTGGCGAAATCCATGCGAGAAGAACCACAGGCGGGAGCCGCAACAAGCGCGGCTGGGGGCGAGCCACCATCCGTGGCGGCTCATCAAAAGTGAATCATACCCATCCTCGGCAGGAACATCTCCCTGAAACGACCCGATAACATTCGCCGATCATGAAGTACCTCGTTACAGGCGCTGCCGGCTACATCGGATCGCACACCGTTCGTGAATTACTTGCACGTGGAGCCTCCCGCGTGGTGGCCGTGGACTCCCTGGTGCGCGGCCATCAGGGTGCCATCGATGCGCTGAGCACCGTTGCCCAGGGGCGCCTGCGCTTTGCGAAACTCGATCTGCGCGAGCGCGCCCCGCTTGCTGCACTGCTCGCCGAGGAGCGCCCCGATGCAGTGCTGCACTTTGCCGCCTACACGTTGGTGGGTGAGTCCGTAGCGCAACCCGCCATGTACTGGAGCTGCGGCGTTGGTGGCACCAGCAGCCTGCTTGAAGCCATGCGCGCGGCCGGAACGGAGCGCATGGTCTTCTCCTCCACTGCTGCCACCTACGGCGCACCGGAGCACATGCCCATCTCTGAGCAAACACCACAGCGACCGGTGAACCCCTACGGCGCCAGCAAACTGGCCTGCGAATGCATGATCCGCGAGGAAGTGGAAGCGGCGCGTAAAGATGGTCGCGCGTTTGGCGCAACCATGCTTCGCTATTTCAATGTGGCAGGTTCGGCGTCGGACGGATTGCTTGGCGAAGATCATGATCCGGAGACGCACTTGGTGCCGTCTGCACTGCAAGCGGCGATTGGTTTGCGCCCTGCATTGCAACTCTTTGGAACTGACTATCCAACGCCTGACGGCACATGCATCCGCGACTACGTGCACGTTGAAGACTTGGCATGCGCCCACGTAGACGCATTGCACGCACTCAAGTCACACGCATGCGAGGCGTACAACGTTGGCATTGGTCATGGCTTCAGCGTGCGCGAAGTGTTTGCTGAATGCGAACGCGTCGTGGGCCGCGCTATTCCAGTGACGGTCGCAGCGCGACGCGACGGCGATCCGCCGGAATTACTTTCTGACCCAACACGCATCATGCGTGAACTCAAGTGGTCACCGCGGCATCGAACGCTTGCTCCGATGGTGGAGAGCGCATGGAAATGGATGCAAGCACATCCGCAGGGTTACCGCAGCTGAGTCACATGCCAAAGCTGAGGCCGACCCAGACGCCAAGGTTGTCGCGGCCTGGGTTGTCGGCATACGTCTGCGCGTTGGAGATGTGGTACCAGCGCGCCGACATGTACAGCCGCGTGTTCTCAGCAACTTCAAGGGTGGCACCTGCACCGATACTTGGGGTGAAGTTGAACTCCGAGCCATCACTGGGCACTGAAGCAGTGGAACCCATCACACCGCAGCCAATACTGCCAAAGAGCGACCAGGTTTCCCGGGCCAGAAAGTGCCAGCGCGCTTCCAGGTCGATGCCGTACATGCCGGCATCCTGACCAGGCTGCGAGACGTAGCCACCGGTTCCGTACAAGGCCAACTCTGCATTGTCCACAAAGAACCACGCCGCACCGATTCGGCCTTGCAATTCGTTGGCATCTTGAAAGTCCCCCATCCATTCGCCTTCGAAGTTCAAACGCCAGGAATCCTTGGCACCGAAGCGCGGTGTGGTGACAGCGGTCACTATGGGCGTGGCGGGAGTGGCGGGAGTGGCGGGAGCGGCCTGAGTGGCGGGCG
>CAMDCW010000043.1 GCA_945890745.1 Phycisphaera mikurensis NBRC 102666 | reverse complement strand
CATGCCTGGCACCTTTGAGATCATCTCCGAACGCGAAGAACCCACGGGGTGGCGCTTCGATGTGCAGGACATTCGTGCAGACGGATCGCTCGCGGGCGTTTCACTGACGCTGTCATGGGCTGATTACGACTACTTCTGCCCAGACGGTTCGGTTGCACCGGAAAGCGTTGCACGTGCGGTGCTTGAAGTAGCCAGCGCACTCTGGCCGCAAGGAATGCCGGCTCGCCTTGATGCCAGCACCCCGCGGCGGATGGCACCCGATGCCGATCAGCGGATCACGGAACGCGTTGATATGCGGTCGATGTGACAAACTGGTGACGTGTCACACGCTGGCGAGGGGCTAGCGAGAGGCTGGTAAGCGGCTAGTGTTTCTGCGGCATCACCCGCTCACGCCTGCATCAATGGTCGTAGTTCGCGCGGGCGATGCACGAGCGGCACTTCCACCCAGAATGTGCTGCCGCGGCCCGTGGCGCTCAGCAATCCAACCGTGCAGCCGAGCAACTCTGCTAACTCGCGGCAGATAGCCAATCCAAGACCGGTGCCACCCGCGCGGCGCGTGTGCGTTGCATCCACTTGCCGGAACTTCTCAAAGATCGTGTCTTGCATGTCCGCCGGTACGCCGGGGCCGTGATCGGTCACGCTGATACGCACCACTTGCGCACCGTTGCGATTCAGCAACTCGGCACCAACGATGACCACTCCATCCTCAGGCGAGAATTTCACGGCGTTCGACATGAAGTTGTACAGAATCTGCTGCAGCTTTCCCGCGTCGGTCTCTACTCGGGGCAACGCGTCGGTCAAGCGCTGCTCAAAGTCGATCCGCTTCTGCAGCGCTACCGGGCGCATGATTGCTTGCAATCCTTCCAGCAAGTCTGCTACCGACGTGGGACTCATGGTCACTTCCATGCGGCCAGCCTCAATCTTGGCCATATCGAGCAGTTCATTAATCATGTCCAAGAGCGATCGACCGCTGCGCTGAATGTTGTTGATGTAACGGAGCCGCTTGGGGTCAGCCGCTCCATCGCCGCGGGCAATTTCTTCCAGCAAATCCGCAAACCCAATGATGGAGTTCAGCGGTGTGCGCAATTCATGGCTGACATTGGCTAAGAATTCGCTCTTGAGTCTGTTGGACTCGCCCAGTCCCACATTGGCCTCGGAGAGTTCGCCGATCTTCAAATCAAGCGCTTGGTTCATTCCCGAAAGTTGCCGCTGCACGCGCTCGTTGGCATCGAGCATGCGATTCAAACTGTCAGCGAATGACTCCACTTCATCCCGGCTGCGCACTTGTACGCGCGCGCTCTGCTCGCCGCGACTCACCCGCTCCGCGGTGTCTTGTAATTGCCGCAGCGGCGAAAGTACATCGCGGCGCAGCACCAGCCACAGCAAGGTGATGCCCGTCGCCACTACCAAACTACCTCCCACGACCAACAGCCAGCGGATCAGCAATAGGTCAAGGTCTGCAGATTCCGCCGCGGATGCGTCAGCGTTGACGCTGGCATCGTCCATGAGGCGATCGACCATGAGCCACGCCCCAGTGACGACAATCGAGGTCACTACTGCCGTGCCAATGCCGAAGACGATCAATGCACGGGCGGCTAGCGAACCAATCCTTCGAGCCATGGCGGGGATGATAGGCTCAACCATCCATGCGCAAACCAGGATGCAACGAAGACAACGTGGAGATGACCGACGTGCTGTGCGACTTCTGCATGCAGGAGTGGACCGAAGCACGCCCCATGGTGGAAGGCCACCAAGGCAGTTGTATCTGTGGCGATTGCTTGGCGGCCGCGTACCGCGTCTTGGTGATGGTGGAGTCGGCCGTTCCGGAGACCCCCTCCAAGTGCGTCCTCTGTCTTGAGTTGCGCTCGGAACCATCGTGGCACATGCCGGCTGCACCGGGCGCCCTGCCGATCGGCGAGGACACTCCGCACGCATGCCGGCGCTGCGTTCGGCAGTCGGCGGCGGTGTTACAGAAAGTGACAGAATTCGGCTGGCGCAAGCCAACCGCGTGACCCTTCGCCTTTGCGATACCCTGCCCCTCCATGGAGACGTACCTCGCCGAAGCCGACGACAAAGTGATTGTGATTGTTGCCGACGGTGGCCTGAACAAAGGCACCGCTGAACAAATCACCCAGGTGGTTCAGCAGGCAATCGATTGCGGGATGAAGGGCGTCATCATCGATTGCTCCAAGCTGGACATTCTCTCCAGTGCAGGACTCGGCAAGATGCTGATGCTGCACAAGCAAATGAAGCAGCACGGTGGAGAGGTCAAGATTGCCGGCTTGCACGGCATGGCGGTGCAGGTCTTGCGCCTCACCCGGCTGGACGGCATCTTCCAGTTGTATCCGGATGTTTCTCAGGCACGGCTGGCGTTCCGCGGGACCTGAGCAGCGGAATAGCCGCGCCAGTTTCGCTACACCCGGCGCAATGTGACCGCGTGAAACGGTCGACCTTCGCGCTGGTATTTACGCTCAAAATTGGTGCCAACAACTTCGCCATCTGCTGCGCTTACGGGGCGCTCAAAGCTCACTGGTGTAAAGATGTGACCGCTGCGAGCGATGTGTTCTTGATACCAAGCCCACAGTTCGTCATGGTCCGTCACTAAACGAAGCTCACCATTCGGGCGGAGTATGCGGTGAAATTGCGCGAGGGTGGCATCTTGCACCACGCGTCGCTTGTGATGGCGCGCCTTTGGCCACGGATCGCTGAAATACAGATGCAGCACTGAGCAGCAACTATCCGGCAGCCAATGCGTCAAGAACTCCGTGGCATCCGCGTACAACATGCGGACATTCGTCAATTCCGCACGTCGAATGCGGTCGGCCGCATAGCGGTAGAACTCGCCCGCATATTCGATGCCAAGAAAGTTGACATCCGGGTGCGAAGGCGCCTCTTGCAGCAGAAATGTGCCTTTGCCAGAACCGATCTCTAATTCAAACGGCGCATCGGGGCGCGCCGGA
This sequence comes from Phycisphaera mikurensis NBRC 102666, assembly GCA_945890745.1. Taxonomy (GTDB): domain Bacteria; phylum Planctomycetota; class Phycisphaerae; order Phycisphaerales; family SM1A02; genus UBA966. Next base: position 14,053 of record CAMDCW010000043.1, on the reverse strand, counting down.
AAGAAATAGGCAGGACCGAGCCGACCCGCATCTGCAGGCGGCAGCTCGCGCTGCGTGAGGCCGATGCCAGTGACATCAAGCGTACGACCATGACCAAGTCCAAATGACATGGGGGGAAAGGATAGTGGAATACGCAGCGGAGTCCACGGATGCCACTACAAGAGTGACCATGATGATTGCCCCCGCCGCCGCCCTGCTCCTTGCCTTACTCGCCCCGGCTGCCGCTGCTGATGGGACCATCCTGCACCCGTTTGATGGCAAGACGCTCGATGGTTGGGATGGCGACCGAACCTTTTGGTCCGTGCAGGACGGGGCCATCGTCGGAAAGTCAACCGCGGAGCATCCGCTCCCCGCCAGCGGCTACCTCGTCTGGAGCGGCGACATGCCGCAAGACTTTGACTTGCGCTGCAAGGTGTTCATCACCGCGGGTAACAGTGGTATCCAGTATCGAAGTCGCCGCGTGGAGGGACGCGCGGACATGGCTGGCTTCCAAGCGGACTTGGATTCATCCAATGCTTACACCGGCATTTTGTACGAGGGGCTGGGCCGAGAAATCATGAGCGGTCGCGGCGAGCAAGTGGAGTGGGCTCCCGCCGGCAAGCGCGTGGTAGCAAACTTTGCGCCCGACGCGGTCCTGAAGAATGTGATGCGTCCGGGCGAGTGGAACGACTACCGAGTTGAAGCGCGTGGCACACGCGTTCGACACTGGATCAATGGCACACTGATGACGGACGTGACTGATGGCGACGCAAGCCGATTTAAGCGTGACGGCCAAATTGGATTTCAGCTCCACCAAGGCGCACCCATGGAAGTGCGTTGGAAGGATCTTGAAGTGCGTCCCATCACGGAAGCACCGGCGGCATCCGCGCTCACCGTGCCGGATGGATTCACCGTTGAGCTGGTTGCCAGTGCGGAAGCCGACCAGGGAAGTTGGGTGTCCTTGGCATTTGATCCGCAGGGTCGCGCCGTCGTCAGCCCGCAATCCGGCAAGACGTTGCGCATGGAGATTCCCCGCGTCAGCACTGGTTTCACTGGTGAAGATGTGCGCATCACCGAACTCACTGGCGCACCTGGAAGTGCGCAGGGTCTGTGCTTTGCCGGCAATGAGTTGTGGGTGGATTCTTCCGCAGCCGGCCCGCAGTCCGGGCTGTGGCGGTTGGCTGATGCAGATGGCGACGGCAACTACGAGAAGCAGACGCAGGTGCTGCATTGGAAAGATGATGGCGGCGAACATGGCGCGCACGGCGTGGTACAGGGTCCGGACGGCGCGATCTACGTTGCGATTGGAAATCACACCGCGGTTCCGGAGGGCGTCAGCAACGGCGCATGTCGCCCGTGGGGTGAAGATCTCGTCGGCGAGCGCATGTGGGATCCGCGCGGACACGCGGTGGGTATTGTCGCGCCCGGCGGAACGGTGCTGCGCGTTGATCCAGCAACTGGTGTAACCACTGTCTTTGCCAGCGGATTTCGAAATCACTACGACTTGGCATTCAATCCGGACGGCGAACTGTTCACCTATGACAGCGACATGGAGTGGGACATCGGCGCGCCGTGGTACCGCGCGCCGCGCCTAGTGCATGTGGTGAATGGCGGCGAATACGGATGGCGATCGGGCAGTGGCTGCTTGCCGTCATGGATGCCAGACACACTGCCACCGGTATGCGAAACTGATTCCTCATCACCGACTGGCATGCTGCATGGCTCCGGTGGTGCGTTCCCAGCTCCATGGCGGAACATGCTGTTTGCCGCGGACTGGACGTACGGGCGCATCTTGGCTGTGTCACTCACCGCACAGGATTCCACGTATGTGGGCATGTGGCAACCGTTCGTCACCGGGCGCCCCATGCCCGTGACTGACATGGCATGGGGGCCGGACGGGGCGATGTATGTGGTCACCGGCGGCCGTGGAACGCAGAGCGGAATCTACCGAATATCAGCTAATAAACCCGCATCCGTAGCGGAACGCGTGAATGCAGTGGACGCAACACATGCGCCGGAGCGGGCGGCTCGACGCGCACTTGAGAATCTTGCGGCAGTGCCCGATGCAGCCAAACTTCCAACCATCGTCGCTGCGCTGACCTCTGATGATCGTTTCGTTGCATTCGCTGCACGCAACGCTATGGAAGCAACCGGCGCTGATGCAGTCAACGCTGCCACACAGGCCACTGCACCGCGCGCCCGCGCTCAAGCGGCGTTGGCATTAGCGCGGATGTCCGGCGCGGATTGGGCATCAGCGGTGATGAATGCTGCTGCAATCGGTGCACAGCCGAGCACGGATGCATCGACAACATTACTCGTACTGCGTGCCGTGCAAGTGGCGTGGGCGCGACACAGCGCGGATTTCACAGGACCCACTGGTGAGGCGGCCAGCACTACTGCCTCGCAACTGGCCCAACGATTCTTCAACGACTCCGATCCGCGTGTTGCCGAAGCCGCCCTTGGTCTCGCGTGTGAAATGGGAAGACCCGAAGCCGTGCCAGCTGCCATGAAACGCCTGACGGAAGCGAGTGATCGCGCCGACGCGCTTCGTTGGGCAACCATGTTGCGCACTGTGCCAATCGGCTGGACTGAAGAACTGCGCACCGCCTACTGGCGCTGGCTTGAATCAACCAATGACAGCGCTGGCGGATTTAGCCTGCGCGGATTCATCGACCAAGTAAGGAGCGATGCCGAGAAGCATGTGCACCGCCCGGAAGCAGCACCCGCAGGCCAGGAAAGCAAGTCGGACGGATCAAACGCACCAGGCGTTGCACAGACCGGTCGCACGCAGGCCGCACTTTCAACGCCTGCACCGCGCACCACCAGCGCGCAAAGTCACTCATGGACCGTCGCCGAACTCTCCGTTGCGGAGCCAAGCGACACCGCGCCGGATCGTGTGCACGGAGCGCAACTCTTCCATGAAGCCATGTGCATTCAATGCCATCGAGTCGGTGGCCAAGGCGGCGCAAACGGACCCGACCTGACCGGCGTCGGCAGTCGATTTGCGCGCGGCGATCTCCTACGCGCCATTCTTGAGCCCAACGCTGCAGTGAGCGATCAGTGGCGCGATACGGCTGTCACTCTGAAGGACGGAAGTATGGTGGTCGGTCGGATAGTTGCGAGCGACAAAGAGTCACTGACCATCTCCACCAATCCACTTGGTGCAGATCGCGAACGCGTGGAGCGAGCGGAGATTGCGCACAGCGAACAAATCACCACATCAAGCATGCCGCAGGGAATGCTGAATTCGCGCACGCGGCAAGAAGTGCTTGATTTATTGGGCTATTTGGAGAGCGCTGGCAGCACCGCCGGTCGTGGCGGCTGAGCTAGTACCCACGAGGCAATCACATCAAGCACTTCAGGGTCGATGGTGATTTCGATCTTGGAATACTCATCAATGGCGCCCGTCTGCGCGCGTTGGAACAGGTGATTGAGGTCAGGCATGACCTTCACCGTGGTTGGCGCGCCACTGACTTTCAAGGCTGCCTCAATCGGGGGAACATTCTGCACAGCGTCTACTTGCGTATCAAGTGTGCCGTTCAGAACCAGTACCGGGCACTTCACTTTGCGTAACGACACCGCGGGATCAAGCACCAAGAATCGCTTCATCCACGGGGAACCAATCTGCGCAAGGGCGGCATCCACCTGTGCTTCAAGGGTTGCTGCCGGAATGGTTGCGGGGTCCGTTCCGCCAAGCGCAATTTGCGCAAGCACCAACTTCTTTGCAGACGCCCGCAATACGTCTGCACTTGCGCCGGACTTCACAGCATCTAGATACGCAGCGTGAGCAGCGACTGCCGGTGCAATCTGCTCCTCGGTCAGCCCGGTTGCCAGCAAGATCCGCTTGTTCTGTTCGCGCAGAATTGCATCGCCGTTCACGCCAGTACCAGCCATCAGGACGATGAACGCCGGACGCGCAGCGCTTGCGGGTTGTGTCGCGTGCTTCTCGTCCATATGTACAACGGCCATCGGCGCAACCAGACCGCCCTCGCTGTGACCAATCATCCCCAGTCGCGCGGCATCGATACCTTCGATGTTTGCCAGCGTGCCAAACTCCAGCACTGCATCGCTCATGAAATCATCAGTCACCGCTGTGGCGTACGAACCAGTCGATCCACCGACGCCGCGATCGTCGCACCGAAGCACGGCGATGCCACGCCGCGCCAGCGCATCGGCCAGTACTAAGAACGGTTTGTGTCCCATGAGCGCCTCGTCGCGATCCTGCGGACCGCTACCCGAAACAAGCAGTACCGCTGGCACTGGGTGGGCCTTGGATGCACCGTCCGGAAGAAACAGCGTTCCTTCCAAGGTGTGACCCAACGGGTGCTTCACACGTTGCGAAAGAATGGCGTATGGAAACGGCGCCTTGGGCTCCTGCGGACGAACGGGAGCGCCGGGCGCAGGAAGCGGAGTGCCAGCGGTGTGCGGCCGGAACACCAACGGTCCCTTGAATGTGGCTTGACTGAACTCGCCGCGTAAATCCGCGCCATCTTCACGCAGGTTGATCGTGGCGTTTCCTGGAACAGGTAGCCGAACCGTGAACACACCATCAGCGCTGCGTGTGACGAAGAGCGAAAGCCCCGCAATCTTCTGCGCGGGAATGTCGATCGCTCCCGCCCATCGGTCTGCGCCGTGCGGCGCGATGGTGAGTCCCATCACTAGTGTCTGCCCGCCTGCCTGCAACTGTCCCGCCCACGTGCGGGCATCTTTCGCGCCCACCGCTTCAATCGTTCGTTCTAAATGCACGGGCATTTCGATGGCCTGTGGCGATCCGGGTGGAGTAGCGATGAGAACCCCATCAAGTGCATCGCCCGTGCGCGTCACATCAAAGCGAATGCTTCCAACCATGGCGCTGAAACTTCCAGTGAGATGCCCATCCTTCTCGGCAATGCCAATGATGGATTCGCCAAGCGATCCAAACGCTGGCAACGCGCCCTGCGCGCTGAGCTTCCCATTGGTGGTTTCCACGCCAAGCACCACGTCTACTGGCCGCGCACCGGTTGTCGAACCCATCCACAGGCCATCAAAGGCGGTGGGGCTTGCGGCTGACGGAGCAGCCTGCCAGAGCGGGTTCGAAGCATGAACCGTTGGACCACGGTGAACGAACAACGCGAAAACGGCGACTGCTGCCAGTCGAAAAATCAACGTCTGTTGCATAGGTATGCCTTCAATTGCTGCTGATGCTGCGAACGATTGACCGGCGGCGCGGTGGCGCTTACGCCCGAACTGGCGCAGGAACATCCACTGCAATGCCATCGGCCCAGAGCGATTCCAGGTCGTAGTACGCGCGCTGGTCAGGCTCAAAGAGATGAACAACCACATCGACGAAATCGACAACGATCCACGTAGTGCCCGTATCCCGGTCCGAACGGAACGGTGGCTGACCAATCTTCTTGCCAAGATCTTCAAGTGCCTGCGCCACGCTCTTCATCTGCCGATCGGAAGTACCGCTGGCAATGATGATGTAATCACAGACCTGGCTGATACCGCGCAGGTCGGAGAGCGTGACATTGGTGCACTTATCCAGCATGCACGCGCGCGCCAAATCTATGGCGAATGCGCGGACTGCAGCCGGGTCACCCTTGGACTTGGTTCTAATCATGATGAATGCTCGCCAAAGTGCTGGCCACACTGCTCGCCAACATATTCAACGGTGGCGATGCTCACGCGCCGCGACCGCCGCTGCGACCACCGCCGCCGCTGCCGCCTTCACGGCCGCCACCGGAACGTGAGCCGGCACCTGAACGGCCGCCACTCGTGCGCGCAGCTGGTGCGGCAGAAGGCGAACCTGGACGTGAGCCGGGACGACCGAGCAACGGACGCGGACCAGCGCGACGAATCGCTGCGCGACGCTTGATCTCGGAGGGCTTCTCGTAATACTGGCGGCGCTTCACTTCTTTCGTCAGCCCGTCTTTTTCACAGAGCTTCTTGAAGCGGCGGACCATCTGCTCGACGGTTTCGCCTCCACGCGCCTTGACCTTAATTGCCATATCGAGAAAACCTTTCGTTCTGTTCGTACCCCGCGCGTCGGACATCGCGTCCGCACTGGGGAACGGGGCATTAGACCCGTTTTCGCTAGGAAACACAATCCCCCCTTCCATCAGAACATAGGATGTCCGATAAGGGGCACCGATCACCACCGCCCCGCTGCGCTCATGCTCATCGTCGATGCCTACAACGTTCTGCATGTCACCGGCGTTTTGCCGCCGGAATTGGCTGGTTTGGACGCGCCAGACCTTGCCGACTTAGTGGCGGCCAGCCGCTGGGGGCGCCATCAGGCGGTCATTCTGTGCGATGGAACGCGCCCCAAGGAGATGCGCGCCGTGGAACGCGGGCTTGTCCGCGTCACCTACGCCGGAGGCGGCCGAAGCGCGGACGCGGCGATTGAAGCACTGGTGAACGAGAGTTCCCACCCGCGCCGCATCACCGTGGTTTCCAACGACCGCGCCGTGCAACGCTCCGGCAAGCGGCGCGGTGCCAAGATCTTGGGCGCTGATGAATTCCTGCGACAATTAGCCACCGACGCGGCACGCGCGCCGCGCAGCAAACGCAGCGTCGCCAAGCGCGAGCATGGGCCCCTGACTGACAAACAAGTCGACGCGTGGTTGCGCTACTTTGGCATTGATCCAACGGAGTAACGAGTCATGATGAAACATCCACCGATTGAACATCCTGCAAGCGCACTCAACTTTGACCACCCGCCACAAGCGCCCATGGATGCGTTCACACGCTGGTACGAAGCCGCCCACGAGGCAACCACTGTTCCCAATCCAAACGCGATGAGTCTTGCAACCATCGACCCGGATGGCAAGCCGAGCGTTCGCGTGGTGTTGTGCCGCGGATTCGACGCGCGTGGCGTCGTCTTCTATACCAACCGCGATAGCCGCAAAGGTGAGGCGTTGCGCGCACACCCGCGCGCGTGCGTCAACTTTCATTGGGATCAACTTGATCGGCAAGTACGCATTGAAGGATCGGTAGCACACACCACCGAAGCCGAAAGCGACGCGTATTGGAATAGTCGTCCACGCGAGAACCGCGTCAATGCGTGTGCAAGTCAACAAAGCCGCCCGATCGGAACGCGCGCCGCGCTGGAGGCGGCAGTGCAGGAATTCGAAACGCGCTTCGCTGGGCAAGAGATTCCGCGGCCATCACATTGGGGTGGATTCCGAATCGCGCCGGAACGCATCGAATTCTGGCAAGGTCACAAACATCGGCTGCATGACCGAATGATCTACGTCCGGCAAGACGATGGTTCGTATGTGACTACGCGACTTTGCCCATGAATCCACTGCACACTGATGATGCGGGGACCGGTGATTCGCACGCACTCGCTGCTGGGCACGCGCCGCACTCCACCGAGGCAGTGATGCCCGCATGCGTGACAGTGCCGCGCTGGAGATGGCGGGTTTACGTGCATCCGGCGTCATGGATGATGGGCGTGTTCACGCTGGTTGTTCTGGGCATTCTGACTGCGACGGTAGTGGGTGCGTTTTTCGCGGTCAGTTTCATCGTGGCAGAAAACGCTTCCATTTCTCAGTGGAGCACCGTCCAGCAGGTGACCATTATCGTCACTGATCTGGTCATTGCCGCCGGTGGCTTCGGTCTTGCGGCGCTCTTGATTCGCAGGGCTGCCGCCATGGCTGCGCGTGCCTTTGAAGCAACCATTCCAGCTTCCGAACCTGCACGGGGATTCATGGTCGCTGAACTGCAGGAATCCGGTCCGCCCCGCGATAACTGGACGAAATCAAAGACCAAACGATGGATCAGGAAAGTGCGCAGTGGAAGTGATACACGTGCCTATTTATCACCACGGATTGCCGATCGCGTGGCCAAGTTTGAGCGCACCGATCGACCGCTTGAACCCGAACAGATCGATAGCGGCATGGCAAGTGGCGGTCGTAAGTTAGTCGTCTACGCCATGATTTGTGGGTTTGCCGTGTGGCGCTTCGGAGCTTTCAGCCCGATTCTGTTCGGCTTCGGCATTGGCGCAATATTGCTCTTGATCCGCCTGATCCGAAGGCGCGCGCTGTTTACACCAGTCATGGTTGGGCAAGGATGGATCCAGCATGGCGTGGTGCGCTGGACAGTGGAGGATTCTGTCCTCTTCGCCGACGGCTGGCCGAACTCGCGCGTACGCGTCATTGGGCCGCAAGGGGTGCTCACCATGAACGTGAATACCAAGCGAGGCCAGAACTTTGAATGCCTATGGATGCGATGGATGCATCCGCACCCAAATCTCACGCAGCAAGCGTTTGACGCGTGAATTGAGCAGCGCTCCATCGCCCACGGACTGAAATACACGCCGCTTTCCCGCGCCTACCATTCCACCCATGTCGGACTCCCCGCAAACTCCTGGTCAGGTCAATCACGGCGATGAGCCGGGTCATCACGTCACCTTTGCCGAAGGTCTTCAGCTGGGCGGTCGACCACTCGGATGGATTCTGGGAACCCTTGGCGTCATGATCTGGATCATTTGGGAGGCGCCCACGTCGGGCACTTCGCCGTGGCCGAACGTTCGTTGGGCGGTCACTGCCGTGATCGTGCTGGCGTGGATCGTCCCGACGTACTTGGTACCGGTGCCGTCCGCTGCGCGCGCATGGAAATGGGCTGCGGCGTTGACGGCTGCTGTTGCGCTGCTGATTTCGATCCGCTGAGCGAACCACCAACGTCCGCAAGGAAGAGCGTCTGCAATCGTTCACCGCGGGTTCGTACTGCAACATGCCCAATCGGCCAGTCGTCGGTTGTTTCCACCAGTACGAATGATCGACCGTTCGGGCGAACCAACCGATCGCCCTCGCGCACCGGAATGGCAGCCGCGGCAAGCATGTGCTGATGATCCGCGTCGCGCACCAAGTGAACTTCACACAATCCAATGCTGCGCGTCAGCGCCACTAACAGCACTGCGCGCGTGTCACAGTCGCCAGTGGCCGTTGCCAGGCACCACAGCGGCATGGACAGACCAAAGCGATGCTTGGTATCACCGGGGTCGGGCGCGTTTCCATATTTCAATTGCTGGATGTAACTCACAAACGCGCCGAATTCGTCGCGCAAACCACTCGCGCCACGGCGGCGTGCCTCGGCAAGAATCGCCCGGGCCAACGGGCGAACATCATCGAGGCTTGCAGACACCATCCATTCATAATTCGGCGAAAGCACATCCCCTTCTTGGGTGCGTCGACGTTGCACCCCGTGCACGGCCAGAACGCCATCCAGCGAGGCACGCTTACTGACGAGCTCAGCATCGTCACCGTAGCGAATCACCGCGTGATCGATCTCATAGCCAAACGCACGCTCCATGGCCAGCGCGCGCGTGACGTCAATGTCACCGCGAACGGTGAGCACTCGCCCCTTTGATCCAGGCTTGACGACGCGCGTGTCACCGTCCCAGCGAACGATCGGAACAGTATTGACGTCTTCCCATGTCCAACGCCGTTGTTCAACATCGGCAGAGAGAGCCGCGAGCGCTCCAAGATCAGGGCCATGCGCACCGGGCACCAGCCACGGATCACGCTCATTGACAGTGCTGCGGCAGGTTGGAAGCCGCACTGGTCCACTCTGCGGCGGAACGCCGACAGGAGCGCAAGTCTCCGCTGCAGTGGCGCGTCGAATGAACCCATCGGCAAGCATTCGAACCGCTGGTTCACGACGCCACGCAAAAACTCCAATCGCGATGGCTGCGATTGCCAGCGCTAACGCCCACAGCGCGCGTTCGATCCGAGTGGTTGCTGACTTCATGCCCCACCAACATCGGCTCGCCACGCCCATGCCTTGAGCACTGTTTCCTGTGTCCGGAAATAACAGCCGCTTGCGCCTGCAGGGGCAAGATGCGTTATTCATCCCTACTGATATTCGTGGCTATTCGCCGCTGTCAGCGTGTGCTGGGCGCCGTTGCTGCCACTTGGGACGTTCGCGTTGCGGGACAAATCCACCAAGCACGCGCACGCGACCAACGCCTTCGAGCGTTGTTGCCAACTTGGAGAGCAGCGCTCGCTCGGGCACCACGTGCAGTGAGTTGGAATGCATCAATACATTGCGTCCGTTCACTTGCACGCGAATGTTCACGTCCACCGGCCGACCGTGCAACGCAACAATGGTGCCCGATGCTTGCCGGAGAATTCCGCTGGCCATCTGTAATGCTGACGTCACCTGCCGTGATTCCGGATTGTCGCCATCAACAGTGATTTCGATACGGGTCGCCAGATGCTGCGCGGCATCTTCAATCGGTATGACTCGATCAACCACCAACTGCGGCGAACCGCGCGAGTGGTCAAGCCGCGCCACCATCAGCACCACGCCATCCTGCTGCATTTGCTCACCGAACGTTGCAAAGGTCTGCGCAAACAACACGCCCTCGATCGCTGTTGCTTGATCGGCGATGGTGAACATGGCCATTCGCTGCCCAGCGCTCTTGCCAGACTTGGCCACCACGGCACGCACGCGCGTCAGCATTCCACCGACTACCACGGATGCATCTTGACCCATCTGCGCGATCTTCTCAATAGATCCCGAGCAGAATGTGGCTATTTCGTCCTTGTATTGATCAAGCGGGTGCCCACTGACATGGAATCCAAGCGCCTCTTTCTCATAGGCGAGCGCCTGCATGCGCTCCCACGGCGTGGTCTTGCGCAGCGTGGTGACGGCGGCTGAACCAGCAGCGCCTGCGGGCGCGCCAACTTCAAAGTCCCCAAAGAATGTCATCTGCCCAACACGGCGATCTTCATTCTTGGTCTGCCCGCTCCGAATAGCGTCCTCAATAGTCGCAACCAACGCTGCGCGCGATTCCACGCCGTGCAATCCATCGAATGCACCGCCCTTGATCAGCGCCTCAATGGTGGCGCGATTCACTGAGCGCAGATCCACGCGATCGCAGAACTCAAAGAGGTCCTTGAAGCGACCGCCCTTCTTGCGTTCCGCAATGATGGCCACAATGGCACTCTCGCCAGAACCCTTGATGGCCTTCAGGCCAAAGCGCACGTGTCCGTGGCAATTATCGTGGGGTTCTTCATCCACATAGACCACCGAGAAGTCCGCGTCGGAAAGATTGACATCGGGCGGACGAACTTCAACACCAACGTGCGGTCGTGCATCGGTGCTATCCGGATAGACGGTGCGCCTGCACTCATCAAGATAGACCGCCCAATCTTCCACCTTCTGTGCTTGGCTTTCAAAGGTCAGCACCGCCGCCATGAAGTGATTGGGGAACCAAGTCTTGAGATACGCGGTTTGATAGGCAACAATGGCGTAACCCGTGGAATGGCTCTTATTGAAGCCGTATCCAGCGAATTTCACGATGAGGTCAAAGAGCTCATTGGCGCGCGCTTCATTGAGTCCGCGTTCCGCGGAGCCGTGCACAAATTCTGCGCGGGTCGCAGAGATCATCTTCTCGTTCTTCTTACTGATCGCTTTAATCAGCGCGTATGCCTGTCGGAGTGGAATGCCTCCAAGGAGATGCACCACCTGCATCACCTGCTCCTGATAGACCATGATTCCATACGTCTCCGCCAAGAGCGGATCGACCGCCTCATGGACGAGCGGCACCACATGCCTGCCATGCTTGCGCGCGTTGTAATCGGGAATCAAACTCATCGGACCCGGGCGGAACAAGGCGTTGGCAGCGATCAAATCCTCCAACCGGTCCGGCTGCATGTCTGCCAACAGTCGACGCATGCCGCCCGATTCAAACTGGAACACGCCACCAGTTTCTGCACGGCGGAACAGCCCAAGGACGCGCTGGTCATCAAGCTGAATACGATCGAGATCCAGTGGGTGCGGACCGCCATCGCCACGTAGACGACCAGTGGCATGCCAGATTGCATCGTCAGACATTGAGTCGCGAATCAACTTCTTCGCCAACTCAATAGTGGACAGCGTGCGCAAACCCAGGAAGTCCATCTTCAGCAGGCCGGCCTTCTCGCACAGCGGTCCTTCCCACTGCGTCACCACTTCTTCACCGCCGCCGGTCGGTCGGCACAGCGGCACAATGGTGTCGAGCGGTTGCGTGGCGATGACCACGCCCGCTGCGTGAATTCCCTGCGTGCGCGCGTGGTTTTCAAGCTCCTTGGCCGCATCCACAACGCGCCGCACCTGCTCGTCGGCGTCATACGCTTCTTTGAACTGCGGGCTCAAGGCAAACGCCTTGTCAAAGGTCATATCCGGCGCTTCGGGCACCAGATTGGCAATGCGCTGCCCTTCAGCGGGAAGCAACCCAAAGACACGCGCCACGTCCTTGATGGCATTCTTGGCCTTCAATCGGCCAAACGTAGCGATCTGCGCAACGTGCCCATACTTCTGCCGCACATGCTGAATGACCGCCGCGCGCCCATTCTGGCACAGGTCGATATCAATATCGGGAAGTTCACTGCGATCCGGATCGGTGAAGCGCTCAAACAGAAGACCGTAACGAACCGGACACGCGTTGGAAAGCCCCAGCACGTAGCCAACCATGGTGCCTACGCCCGAACCACGCGCCGTCGCTGGAATGCCATGCTGACGAGCCCAGTTGACAAAGTCCCACACAATCAAGAAGTACGCGCTGATTGCTTTATCAGAGAGAACCTTCAACTCACGCTCGCAACGCGCGCGAACGACCGGGGTGATGCCATCAACACCGTAGCGCCAAATCAGACCAGCTTCGGCAAGATCGCGCAGCGCACGGTCACAGTCGGCGCGCAGTGTTGCTTCGGTGACGTCGGCATCTTTGGTGCTGTCAAACGGAAACAGTTCGATGGTCTGGCAATACCCCTTGAACCATTCAGTGAGATCGCCATCTTTCGCTGGGTCATACTTCGGCTTCTTGCCGCCATGACGAATGCGCACCACCGGCGCATACTTCATGTCCTTGGGCAGCGTGACGTTGCAGCGATCCGCAATGCGAATGGTGTTGGCAAGCGCTTCACGTTCTGCATCGTCCTCTGCAAAGAGTGCATGCATTTCTGCTGGACTCTTGACATAAAGCTCTTCTGGGTAGCGCAATCGGTCCGGCGCATCCTTGGTGCGAGCCATGGAGATACAGCACAAGGTGTCATGCGCGTCGTGATCTTCCTTGCGCAGAAAGTGCGCGTCGTTGTCGCACACCAGTGGAAGCCCAAGCTTCTTGGCAATCTTCTTCAGCAGTGGATTGATGCGCTCTTGATCTTCTACGTGGCGCTGCAACTCAATGTAGAAGCGCGGCTCGCCGTTCGCGTCCGGACCAAAGTTCTCTGCGTGCCAGCGTGCTTCTTCGAGCGCGGCCTCCCAGTGCTTGGACTGGTTGCTCTTGACGAACTGATCAAGATGAAACGCGATGCTTGAACCAAGGTGACCATTGATGGCAATCAGCCCGCGATTGAATTCCGCAAGCGTCGACTTATCCATGCGCGGCTTGTAATAGAAGCCGTTCAGAAACGCGTCGCTGGAAAGTTTCAGAAGATTGCGCCAACCATCAAGGTCTTGCGCAAGCAGTACCAGGTGAAACCCGCCATCAACAACGCCCGTGTGGGTACGGTCGCGGCGATCACCCGGTGCAACGTACGCCTCGATACCAAGAATCGGCTTGATGCCCTGCTCGCGCGCCTCAAGATAAAACTCCAGCGCTCCAAACAGATTGCCGTGGTCAGTGACCGCCACGGAATCCATACCAAGCGCCTTGACGCGAGCGACCAGCATCTTGATGCGATTACCGCCGTCAAGCAGCGAGTACTCACTGTGCAAATGCAAGTGTGCAAACTTTGGCGAACCGTCATCGACGGATGCGGTTCGAGTGGCTTCCATGCCGGAGTTGGCGGGTACGTCTGTCATCGACTTCCTGTCTGAAGACGTGCATCGTAGATGGCACTGCGATACGATTCCCCGCCGACATGGAAACTCGCACGATCGTTGTGAAAAACATTGAAATCGGTCCCGGCTCCGGCGCAGGGCCGGGCGGCGGCACGGGCGGCGGTGGCGGCGGCGGCAATCCCATGGCCGGGCTCATACGACTGCTGTTTCGGGTTGTGCTAGTGGTATTGGCGTTAGCGATCGTGATTCCGTTGGTAGTTCTTGGTGTTGGATGCTTTCTGATTGCCGCGGTCGTTGGACTCTTGCTGTGGGGCATGCG
>CAMDCW010000042.1 GCA_945890745.1 Phycisphaera mikurensis NBRC 102666 | reverse complement strand
CTTGTCAGTCAGTATTCCGGGTGGAAAGGGTGTTGGCGATGCAGACATCTCCGCGCTCATTCCCATTGCTCCGCTGATTGAAGAGCTCTCCTTCGCGCGCGCGTCCGTGTCCGACGCAGGGATGATGCAGATGCCATCCATGCCGTTTGTGCGATCGGTACGCGTGGACAACACGGCGCTCACGGACGTTGGAATCACCGTTCTGTTGTCGCGCACGTTGGACGTAGAAACGGTCAATCTCGTGAGTTCCGGCGCCACCGATGGGGTGTTTACGGTGCTCGGTAAGTTGCCGCGCCTACAGCGCGTGTACGTGTTTAACACCCAAGTCACCGCGCAGGGCATTGATCGATTCCGCGCCACTCACCCGGGCGTGGAGATTGTGGTTGGGTCCGCATTGCCGGGCACCACAGGCACAGAAGGTCCGCCAGTTGGTCCGTAACGGTGATTTGGGTGCGAATGTTCATCATGTGGTAGGTTTCGTTCGCAACCATGAAGGCGTTCGTAGGTAATTTATGAACCTATGGACAACACGCGACGATCGTTTCTGACGACTGCTGCTGCACTCGGCGCTGCTGGATTCGCGGCAACCATCGCGGCCCGGTCGTTCGGGAATTTGCAGGCCGGTGGTAGCGCTGCGCCGGGCACGGCCTCGGGCACTGCACCCGTCACGCCACCGGTTGCTCCGGCAGCAACGCCAGGGGCGATGGTGGTTGGCTCTGGTTCCGCCCGCTTTGAAGTGCACCACGATTGGCTGGTGCCGCCGCCCGGTGGCGCAGCGTTCGGCGACACGCATGGTGTTGCGCAGGATGCCAAGGGAAACATTTACGTGGCGCACACGGTGCACCCATCAAGCACCCTGAAGGACGCGGTGTACGTGTATTCCTCCGATGGCAAGTTCATCCGGAGCTTCGGCAAGGAATTCGAGGGCGGCGCGCATGGTCTTGACCTGCATGCAGAAGACGGCGCGGAGTTCCTGTACCACTGCGATACGCGCCGATGCATGGTGGTAAAGACGGACTTGAACGGCAAAGTGCTCTGGGAAGCCGGCTGCCCCATGGAAAGCGGCGTGTATGCATCCGCTGACAAGTGGTGCCCAACCAATGCGGCGTTCGGTCCGGATGGAACAGTATTTGTTGGCGACGGCTACGGAGGCAGTTTCGTCCACGCGTTCTCCAAGGACGGCAAGTGGAAGAAGGTCATTGCCCGTCCCGGTCAGGACCCGGGCCAGGTGGCGTGCCCGCACGGCATCTATGTTGACTTGCGCGGCACCAATTTCACACGCGAGCCCGCGTTGGTGGTGGCCGACCGAGGCAATCGACGCATTCAGTACCTTTCATTGGACGGAACGCACCTGGGATTTGTGAACAATGCAATGCGTCAGCCCTGCGACATGAAGGTTCGCGGCGACCGCATGCTGGTCCCTGATCTGGACAGCGTTGTGACGATTTTGGACTCCAAGAATGAGCTCATTGTCCAGCTCTGCGATGGCTTTAGCGATGGCAAGCCCAGCTCCCTCCGCGGCGCATCGCGCGACCAGTTCATTCCTGGCAAGTTTGTGCACCCGCATGACGCCATTTGGCTCGCCAATGGCGACATCTTGGTGGCCGAATGGGTGCCGATTGGTCGAGTCACGCTGCTTCGCGCCGTTTCTTAAGCCCTTCCCGGCGTTTGCATGATCCCTGGCTGGCTTTCTTAAGCCCGTCTTGGCGTCGCATGAGCGCATCCGGGCGCCGGTTGAGCCCGTCCGGGCGTTGTACCGCCGGCACGAACGGACGGGCACGCATAGACGGCACTGGCCGCCCCTGACCCGCTGATTCTCGGTCTTATCACTTCAATCATTTCTGTGAAGTCACTTGCAGCGCTCAGTGTTGCATTCGAACTTCTCCGTGAGTCCGGTGGCCTTCGGGTCAGGACTCGGTGAGGGCTCCGTGCTTTGCGGAGATCGCTTTGGACCCGCCGAAGTAGAAGGCGGCGGGTAGGCAACAAAGCCGGACGGCTGCGGATTCGCGCCGTCCGGCCGTTGCCATTTTTGATCGTTCGTGTGCGATCGCTCAATGAGTTGGCCGCGGAAATGATCGCCCGTCGGATAAACACCATTCGGTAAACATGGTGATCGCGGGTGTGACCGCTATCCCCACCGTTCGGCGGTCGGCAGCTTGCTCACGCGCTAACCCCAGCTCCTGACCGAAGATCGACCCGATGACGGAGGCCCGCTGGCGCTCCCGAGTGACTGCCACTGCAATGACGGCGTCCATCGCGCGGCTCACTTCCGTTGCATTTGGGAGCGCGATGTCTGCCGAAACCTGCATGTCGGAGTGATACGCATTGCCGACCAGGGCACGGTAGTCATCCAATTGGCGCTTCACAGCGATGCCGATTGCGCGGTCGGTAGAAGTCCGTGCCGATTCGTCATCCGTGCTGGACGATCCGCCTCCAGGAGTACCTGCGGAGCGCTCCATCACCCGCGCCGCGCGTTGCGCCCTCTGCAGCGCGGCAATCGCCGCATGTGCGTACACGTCCCAGCCGGCGCGCATGAAAGCCACGGCATCATCACTTGCTAACCCAATGATTGCCATAGACACCGTGTCCTTGGCAAATCGACGGCCATATGCACTTGGTTCCGGAACACTTTTTCCATCGCGGAATGCACTCGCCAAGAAGACCCGTGCATCGCGCGCGACGGCGCAAACGCGAGCATCATCCACTACGCGCAATTCATCGCGGTGATCCGTGCAGGCGCGGCACAGATTCGTCAACATGGTGGTCAGCATGCGTTGGTCGCGCACCGTGGCAATGACCACTGCCTGCACGTGGTCATAGAGCGAACGCGCACCGTTCTGGAGTGATGAGGCGTCACAAGGAGCAGCCGCCACGCTCGACGCACCGGCTGGATCATCACTGCGGACTTCGTCACTGGCCCTCCAGAGTTCATCGTCACGGTCATCCCAGAGTTCATCACTGTCATCCTCCACCGCATCGGGTGGCGTGAGCTCCTCTGGCTTGACTCCACCAAAGCGCGCTAGAAGCAGTGCAAATCGCCCATTTCCAGCCGTTTGCCAACGTTGTGCAGCACGCACCGCATCGCGATGCCCAATATCGGGAAGCCAGCGGGCGGCCAGAATTTCCTCGCACGCGCGCTCCATTCCCACATCAAGCATGTGCACGGCCGCAAGCTCCCACTCAGCCATTCGTTGTGCATAGGGAGCGCCACAGCTTGCATGTTGCGCAGCAATTGCTTCAAGTATGCGCGCCACATCATCGTGTGCGGTCGTGGCGATAGCCGCAGCGATTTGTGCATTCAGTGCGGCATGTGCGGTTGCAGTTGCAGCGAGCCGACTATTGCGATCCGCGCACCACGCATCAGGCTCGGAGGCTTTACTCAGGCGCACCGATACGAATTCCGCCCATGCACGACAGTGCTCGCCGACAGTCAGCACCAATCGATCAGGCACTCGAGCGTCACTGCTCAGAACACGGTCGCGCGTTGGGTCTGCAGTTCGGAACGAAATCTCAATGCGAGCCCGTTCAGCGAACTGCACAATTTCAGAGTGTGGTCGGTGCGGCGTACGGACTTTCTCCACTCCATCTACCTCAGTGATTAGTTCAACTCCCTGTTCGGAGTGATGCACGAGGCGGACCGGTTCTTGTTCGATGACTACGGATCGCAATACATCACCCTCCCAAGTCCACCGCTCGGTACGAACGAGCGATCCATCGGCACGCCTGATGACGCGCGTTCGCACGGAGGGGTTGTCCGCGGCAGCATCCGCGCTCGGCGATTCGCTCTGCGTGGTGACAGCGCTGTCTTTCGCTCGTATAAGCCGAAGCGCGTCGAACGCGGCATAGAGAGTTGGCGGGTTGTTGAAGAGTGGAGTCGGTGCCCATGATCCCCATGATTCCGCATGGGCGGCTCCGCGATCGTCCTGCAGTCGTACGCCGGATGAATTCAGCCAGATATCCAGCCCCTCCAGAGCCAGTGGAAAGTCAATCCGCACCGGTTCGGCCAGCGGAATCTTCCACCAACTGCGCGCATGAAGTTCGGGCCCAGCGCTGTCCCACTTTGCGTCAATGGTCCAAGCAATCATTGGCGGGGCATCTGTTCCCACCCAGGCTTCCGAACCGGTGCGTACTTCGACCTGCAGTACCAACTGCTCGGCAGCCGCCCCCGACTCCGTGCCGGTACTTGACCCGGTCGTCCGTGGTGTGGGCACCCACGCCGCCAGTGCACGTCGCGCACGATCGGCGCCATCCGGGTGCGACCACTGCGCCGTCACCGGCGCATCGCGCCATTCGGTACGCAGTGATCGCAACAGGTCCACTCCTTGCGAGCCGTCCGTGAGTGACTCCATTGCATCGCGGATCAAGTGAAGCGGCGCGAACGCCGAGTCGACGGTGGCTTTATGTGCAAGCAATGCACTCCAGTTGCGACCAGTTTCTTGCTGGTTCAACTGATCTTTAAATTGCTGCAAGAGGCGATGTTGTTCGGCAGCCATCTGCTCCGTCATGGCACGCGCCCGATCCAGCGCGTCGTCTTGTCCGAACACCCGCGCCCCCAGAGTCAATCCGCTCACTGCACCTACAACCGCCCAGACCAGCGCGCGTACGCGCCGCTTCACGTTCCGATTCATGATGTTTCCCCTCTTACTTTGCGTATTTGCGCAGTGATTTGCGCCTGTCATGACCGTTTCATCAACGCACCGACAACCCAACAATCGCCAGCGCCGACATGCTGGTGGAGCCATTTTCATCCACCGACATAGCGCCGCTCGCGATCGCCCATCCGTTCGATCGAAAGTCAATTGGTCGGTTGGTAAACGCGCAATACGAACGATCAGGTGTAACTACGTAGGCAGCCGTCCCGGAGACGCTTCCCGGGCCGTCCAATTTCCAGTCCACCTTTTTGGAAATCTTGCCGTCGATGCCAACACTGTCGTCGGCAACAGCGAAGCCAAAGTCGCCATCGACTACTACGGTGTGGCTGTAACTGCTGTAGCCAACAGTGCCACGAACGGTCTTGTCAACGATGTCAGCACTCGCACGACCCACGGAGCTGCACGCGCCCGCAGCAGTGGCCGATCCGCTTGCCGTGCAGCCAACACTTGGCGAGCACGTCAGGGAGAGTTCAAGCATGGCGCCCCCCATTGCAGCAATAGTGACCAGCCGCGGGCATGGGATCCCAGTGCCCACCCATTGTTCGCGCGCGAGGGTTGCCTGACGCGCCATGGCGCGCTTGGTGATCGAGCCCGCATGCCACCACGAACTGTATCCAGACATCTCCACGGCAGCCTCAACGTGCTCGGGTTGCGCGATCTCCGACAATTGCCATCGCCAGAACACCGAGTTGTTGGTTTCGCTGATCGGACTCATGGTCAGTGGCTTCCCTGGTGAGAGCGAGACGGATACTGGTGCCCGTGTCCACCAGCCATTGCCGCATTCGCAGTCACACATGGCGGCTAGTCCGCCCATTCCACCGTTCCCTGTTGGATCCGCGCCGCACAGTCGCTCCAGCATCGTTGGGCATGGATCAGTGACCAACGCCCCACACGGCGGGTTCGCCAATAGATAGAGCGCCGCCTGGTTGACTGCATCATCAACTGGAACCTGTGGCGCCTCCGTCACCGCCTGTGTGGCGCACCAACCCTGCGAATACACCATGCAACACCCAATGATGGCTGCTACTCCAACTCCGCCAATCACATTCATTTCAGTTCTCATATCCCCGATCCTTTCCGGCCGTCCCTTGCGATAGCGGCCCTGTGCCTTTGAGGCTCGGAGCACAGTAAAGGCACTTGCGGTTTCGCCGCCGACACGCCGCCCTTTTTCTTGCATCCACAATAAAATTTGCGCCGTACCATGACACGCGTCATGCTCCGGTAGCTCAACTGGATAGAGCAGCCGCCTTCTAAGCGGCAGGTTGAGGGTTCGAGTCCCGCCCGGAGCGCTTCAGGCGCCGTTGCAAACCATGCGCATCATTGCGTCACCGATCTACCGGGCGTTTCCAGAGCTTGACGTCTTCACCGACGAGCAGTGCAGGAGCTACCTGCAACGGGTGTACGGTGGAGTGCTGGCGCGAGTGGCCGTCGGTCTCGTTTCGCTGGTGCTCGGGGTGGGGGTGGCATTCGCGGTGGGATGGGTCTGCGTGTCGGTTTCCAGCGCGAACCTCGGGTGGACCTTCATCGTGGAAGTCTTCATCCTTGCCGCTGTGACTGCAGCGTTCGGATTCGGCACGCTGATCTCGCGCGACGTCCTGCTGCGCCTGTTGGTGCGCCGGGTGCTCGGCGAGGTCGGGCTCTGCCCGTCCTGCGACTACAGCGCCATGGGCCTACTGGTGTCCGTTGACTTCGCGGTGACGTGCCCGGAGTGCGGCACCGGCATCGACCTCGCCATCTACCGTGAGCATTGCGTGCCCGGCATCGACGGCGCCCTGCGCTTCATGCCTCCGCCGGGCATGGTGGCCGATCAGCGCCGGTTCTTGACGGCGAAGCGCCGGCGTACCGTGGTGCAGACCGCGCGCCGGATCACGGTGGTCGTTGCGCTCATCGTCGGCCTGGCGGTGCTGCCCGTGGGCGCGCTGGTTCTCGCCGAGTCGTGGTCGGCGCGTTCGGACCAGGCCGCGCGTTCCACGCCCGAGCGGCTCGACGCCACGTTGTGCCCGGAGGGCATGCAGCCGTCCGGCGAGTCGATCTCCGTGCAGCTTGGTGCGATCGCCCACTGGCAGCCGGAGGAGCTCGGTGCCATCCATGCGCGCGCGGTGGACCGGTTCGCGCGGAACATCCGATGGGGCGTTCCTTCCATCGGCAGCGGGGGCGGGGCGGAGACCGCGGCGAAAGACCTGGATTCGCTGCAGATCAGCGGCACCGCCGTCACCGGGATCGCCATGGTCGCCGATCGGATCGCCGAAGGTCGCGCAGCGCCGATGCGGTCTCCCGCAATCAAAACCGGCTACGGCAAGGAATGGATCCGCGGTTTGGCGGCCTCCCACCTGTGGCAACTTGCCGACTTCGCGATGGCGGCGGCCATCGAGCGCCGCGACGGTCCAGCTTTCGCGCGCGCGCTCGAGTGGCACCTGTCCGCGCGGCGCATCTACGCCAGCATGCCGCCGTTCATGGTCATGAGCGGTGACGCGGCTGCAACCGTCCGCGTCACCGCCGAGGCCCTGCGCGCCGACGGTGGCGGAGAACTGGCGATCGCGCTCGAGGCCGCCATCCGCCGGCAGTCCGTGCGCCCATCGATGGAGGCAATGAAGGCCGAGATTGTGGAGTGGGATGTTGACGGGCTGGCAGCGTGGTTCACGAATCCGCTTGGCGTGGTGTGGCCGTCGTGGTCCGATCCGCCGATAAAGTGGCAGGCCGAAAGCTCGGGTATCCACTGGGTCGGGCTCTACTGGCCGCAGCGGCAGGCGATCCGTGCCCATGCTGGAGCCCTGTTCGAGGAGCTGATGGCCGACCCTTCGGACCGAAACCAGCAGAAGGCATCGGCCGCCGTGTTCGCGCTTGCCGACGCCGGCCCCATCGCGGGCGCGCCATTCTCGGGCATCAACGGGTACCGCTCCACCTCGCTCGAGCTGCGCGGTGCGCTCCTCGAGCGTGCACTCGCGACCGTTGTCGCCATCGAGCGGTTTCGGCGCTCGGAAGGCCGCTTGCCGAACTCGCTGGATGAACTACGGCCGCGGTTCGTCGACGCCGTGCCGAAGGATCCGTTCCGCAAGGGGTCGTTCGTCTACCGCGTACTGCCGCCAGACCCGGCCGCGGCATGGCATCCGGGCTACACGCTGTGGTCGGTCGGTGCCAACGGATCGGATGATGACGGCAACCCGGACACGGACGTGGTGTTCGTCCCAGCGCCGCCGTGGCCGGAGCCGTCTGCGGAATCTCCCGCCGCCCCTGACGACACCCTTGGAAACTGACCCCGCGTCAATTCGATCGCAATGTTTCGCAATATGCGCGCGCGTCGATACTCCGGGCTGGCATGACGCGGCGCCGGAACGATCACGCGCAGCGGCAACGTACCCATGGCAAGCGCATGCTTCACACCGCGTCGCAACACCGCGGGTGAACATTCGGCGAGTCCCCAACCCGTCGGCACTTCGCGCGACTTCACCACGCCGGTGGATGCAAGGATCCACAACTCATCCGCGAGCCGCCACCGTGCAATCAGGTTGAACTTGGTTTGCCCGTGCATGCGCTCTTCCAGTTTCGCCAGTTGCCCAAGCACGCGGCGATAAGGGAGCAATCGACTTCGGCTGAAATCCCAACTGGCGTGCTCCTCAAACAGCGCGCCTGCAGAGTTGCGCAGGTGCGGCTCATGCACGGGAATCAGGTCAGATTCAATCTCCGCTTTGCGCGCAATCAGTCGATCACGCTCCGCGAGCAAGTCATCAACACGCAGCCCATCCCGCATGAAATCCGCGCGCGATGCCTTGCATTCCACTACGACGGTGCGTGGTGAACGCAGTGCGTCACCCGCGCGTTCGGCGGCAAAGATGTTGGCGTGCGCAGCCGGGTCCGCGCCCAGGCGCCAGTCATGCTCCGCCCAACCCGCGGCGTCCACGCGAAAGCGCGCGATCGGGCAGGGCACTTCGTGCGCCACCGCGCGGCATCCCATGGAGATGAGCCACGCTGACGCGAGTTCTTTCAGTCCGAGGTGTTCGCGTGTTTCCACGGTGCGCGCCGCGCCGTCAGGCGGAATCGCGGGTCACGACGCGATGCATCTCGCGCTCGCCACGACCGCGCAGCGGATAGTCCTTGCGGAGCGGATGCCCCGGGAAGTCCTTCCACATCAAGATGCGACGCAGATCGGGGTGACCCTTGAAGCGGATGCCGAACATGTCGAACACTTCACGCTCAAGCCACTCCGCTGCCGGCCACACATCGGTCACGGTGTCGACCACCAGTTCCGGATCAGGTTCGATGCCCGCGGTGTCGACGGACGGATCAAGATAAGTCTTGAGCCGCAAGCGTTGGTCCTTGGAGTAACTGGTCAAGCACCACACCACTGCGAATCGTCCCGGTTGCGGCGATGGATAGTTCAGGTAATCGACCGCGGTCACGTCGGCGCAGAATTCATAGGAGCACTGCGGATCATCGCGCAGATGACGGCAGACCTCTTTGATGCGGTCCTTGGGAACGATCACCGTGGTCTGACCGCGGAATTCAGCGGCGAGGAACTTAACGTCCGGGAAGGCCGCCTTGAGGACTGGTAGCGTCGGATGATCGAGCTTCATGGGAGGCAAAGTTTAGCCACAAAGGCGACCGCGGTGAACGGCAGCAATTTAATTAGGGACAGTGGTGAACGGCACCTATTTAGTGGCGGAAGTGCCGTGAGCCGGTGAGGAGGCAGGTGATGCCGCGCGCGTTGCAGAGGTCAAACGTGTCTTGGTCGCGCTTACTTCCACCCGGGTGAACGATGCAGCGCACCCCGGCATCGGCAAGGAGCGCGGGTCCGTCAGCGAAGGGGAAGAATGCATCACTTGCCGCCACTGCCACCGTTCCTGCAGCCATTGCTGCAAGCTTGGCTTTCGCCTTCTCCACCGCGTTGCGACAACTGGCCACGCGATCCATTTGCCCAGCACCCGCGCCGAACAATGTTCCGTTGGCACCGATGCACACGGCGTTTGACTTCAAGTGCTTGGCCACCGCAAACATCAGCGCCGCGTCTGCAAGCGTTGCAGCGCTTGGCACTGGTCCCGCTGCATGCGTGAATTGCGCCGCGTCAATGCGATGCACGTCTCGCTCTTGCACCAACATTCCTCCAGGAATGCTGCGCCACGTCAGTGCTCGGTCGAGCGCGGGGCTGGCATGAGACGTGGCCAAGAGGCGCGCGTTCTTCCATCGCGCCTGCAGTGTTTCAAGGGCCTTCGGTTCATAGCCCGGTGCAATGACTACTTCAAGGAATCGCTCGCCTGTTGCCATCGCTTCGGCGGTCGCTACGTCCACAGTGCTGCTGAATGCAACAATGCCGCCGAATGCAGCCATCGGATCACCGCTCCATGCGTGTTCGAATGCCGCAAGCACCGAATCAGCGATCGCTGCGCCACAGGGGTTCGTGTGCTTAATCACCGCGCAGGCAGTGCAGGCGGGGCGCTGCGCATGCAGGTCTTGCACCAACTCCAAAGCTGCCGCGGCGTCCAGCAAATTGTTGTACGAAAGCGGCTTGCCATGCAAGAGCTGCGCGCCCACCACGCTTGGCCCTGTAAATGAACGATCCGCGTACACCGCACCGCGTTGATGGGGATTTTCACCGTAACGAAGTTCGTCAGCAAGTTCGAGCCGAATATTCGCTTGGCGCGGAAAGATTTGCGCGGCGTCTCCGTCTGCATCTGCTGCCGCAGCATGCGCAAAGCCCGCAGTATTCATCCAGCGCGCGATCGCTCCGTCGTATTCAGCGGTTCGTGCAAAGACTGCTTGCGCACATTCGCGGCGCAGCGCCATGGTGGTGGCGCCAGCATTGGCGCGCATCTCGGCAATGACTCGTGGGTACTGCGCACCGTCAGTGACGACCGTCACGCTCTCGAAATTCTTTGCCGCACTTCGCAGCATTGATGGCCCGCCAATATCAATGTTCTCGATGGCGTCATGCTCTGCAATGCCGGGCTTCGCAACCGTTGCTTCAAACGGATAGAGATTCACGCAGACCAGATCGATCGGCACAATGCTGTGCGCGTTCATGGCCGCTACGTGTTCTGGATTGTTGCGTACGCCGAGCAGTCCGCCGTGCACTTTGGGGTGCAGCGTCTTGACGCGGCCATCCATCATCTCTGGAAATCCAGTGACGCTTTCGATGGGCAACACGGAAATTCCAGCCTTGGCGAGGGCCGCAGCAGTGCCGCCAGTCGAAATGATTTCCACGCCCATCGCAGCTAGTTCGCGCGCGAATTCCACGAGCCCTGATTTGTCGCTCACGGAAATCAGAGCACGACGAATGCGGATGTGTTCAGCCACGATGCGATCAGCCCGGGCGCTTGGATGATGCGCCACCAACAGCCGGAGCAACGATGGTGGTTCGAGCAGAGGCTGGCTCGGCGTTCTGTACATCGCCGCCAGTGTTGCGTGGCTTACGAGTGAGCGACTCCAAGCGCTCCACAGTTCCATCCTTGGCAGCGATGAAGACGTCGCCGTCGATCATCGGGAAGAACTGGATGGATTGCACCTTTGGCAGAACGACTTGGTGGACGATGCGGCCATTGCCGACATCAACCGCACTCAGCGTGTGGGTGGCGCGGTCCCAGGCCATGACATTGGTATCCATGCGTCCAATGATGTTGCCAGGAGCCTTGCTCTTCCAGAGGACCTCGCCGTCGGGCTTGTTGTTTGGAAGCGGGGTGAAGCTCACCAAACCTTCGCCGGGGATCTGTAGATACAGACCATCAGCGATACGAACTGGGGGATTCCGCAAGGAGGTCTGCGTGAAGTACTGCCACAGAACGCGACCGCGCATGTGATCGAACGCCCACAGGCTTTGGTCGTGGCTTGCCACGTAGCACGCCTGCGAATCGGCAGCGATCGGGGTTTCCACGCCGGCTGACAATTTGCGAGACCAGCGGATTCCTGCCGACGGCGCATCCATCGCCAAGACGGTTCCATTGGTGGAACCAACGATGGCAATATCGCCCGTAACAGTCACCGGAGCCACCACATGACCACCAAGCGTGGTAGCACGCCAGTTGTAGCCCGTGGAGTAGAGGAACCAACTGGAGAGTCCGGTGTTGGTTCCATAGATCATGGTCTGGCCATAGATCGCAGGAACGTTCGAAGGCAGCTGCGAGAAGCGGGTGCGCTTCAAGAGGTTGCCGGTGGCGGCGTCCATGATCACGGAGCCAAGCTCGGTCACTACATAGACGTTGTCATGGCGTTCCGTGGGCAGGTACTCCAACGCCAGCATGCGCTCGATGCCCTGAAACGTTGAACTGCGCCAGACGGTTTCGCCGTTGTCGCGGCGCAAGCGGACGATGCTGCCGCTGCTGTCGCCAAACCAGACGCTGTCTGGGGAGGCGTTGACGATGTGCAGGACGGCATCCCGGGTGACGAGCGGCTCGGTCTGCCAGACAATTCGAAGTCCGAATTCGTCGGCGGAGGCTGGACCGCATACGTAGCGGGCTTCCAAGGAAGCCATCGCTTCTTTCCGGGTATCGGCGACGGACTTGGCGGCGGCGGGTGCCGCAGTGGCAACCGGCGTGGCGACGGTCGTCTTCGCGGGTGTCGCCGGCTTTGTTGACTGTGCGTGGGCAGCAGACGCAAGCAGCGCAGCACCGCATGCGGCGCTGGTGACGAGTCGTGCAAACCTGGCTCCGGCAGGCACTCGGCGGACCGAAGGCATCGTGTGGTCAATCATCGCGTCTGGGGCTCCTGGGTCCGCGAACGGGGGCGCAGAAACAGCGCTCCGATCGCGAATCGGGAAGTATACGGATGCTTCCGCGCATTCGTTCCCTTGGATCAGTCAGCATCTTGAGAAGTGAGTGCACACCCGGGTAAAAAGCCCTAAAAAGAAACTCGGCCGCGCCCTTTTCTAGAGTTCGCGGCCGGTCTCCCTTTCCCTTCAATCCCTCGCACCCAGTCTGGTAGCACTTGTGGCGGACGCTCTTTTCGGAGCGAACGAAACACGAGAGTTCCCTTTTCCCAGTGTCCCTTAGCAGTTTGATTCGGGCCCTTATTCCCAATTCAAACAAACCTCAGACCACCAGAGTGGTTGCTGGCCCTTTTCACGGCTCCCTTCTTCCGAAGAAAGGGTTATGAAGAGTATGCACCGAAAATTCCGTCTTGCAAGTCCGCGGCCAAGTCTTTTTGGAGAAATTGCCCCGGAATGACTGGAGAGTCCGGTAAAGGCTTACCTCCCGCCGGGCAACCGCGATCCTGTGAGCCCTCCATCTATCCTCAATTTGTGCCCGCACCGATCCGGACAAACCTGCAACGTGGTGCCGTCCGAGTGATGAACGTCGCCGCCTTGGCGCTGTTCGCAGTATTGCTTGGCGCAAGCAGTGTTCCGCAACAGGCCGTTGGCACATGGTGGGATCGCACCGCACCCGCGCTTGGAAAGAAACTTCCGAACAGCCGCTACTACACCATTCGCAGTGACCTTGGATCTGCGCAGACCAAGCAGTACGCGGATCACCTTGACACCATGTACGGTGAGTTCACCAAGCAGCTCATCGCTCAGTCGGGCCTTCGCAAGCGCTCGCCTGAGTATCCGAATGTTCTGATCTTTGCCAAGCAACAGGATTACCTTGACACGCTGCGCACGCAGTACGGGATCAATGGCACTGGTTCAGGCGGAATGTTCTTTGTCAGTCCACGCGGGGCGGGCTTGGCATTTTGGGTGGAAGGACTTCCCAAGCAACGCGTTGAGCACGTGATTCAGCACGAAGGGTTCCATCAGTTTGCATATGCATTCTTTGGCAATGAAATGCCGCCGTGGCTCAATGAGGGACTCGCAGAGTTTTTCGGCGAGTCGGTCGTAGAAGGTTCATCGGTCATCATTGGCCAAGCGAGCCCGCAAGTGGTTGATCAAGTGCGCAAGGCTGTCAATCAAGAGAAATACATTCCATTCATGGATCTTCTGCAGATGGATGATCAACGCTGGAATGGCAATGTCCGTAATGGCAGCGCGGGCTTGCAATACATGCAAAGTTGGTCGATGGTGCAATTTCTGGTCTATGGCGAAGATGGCAAGTACGGCACTTCGTTTACCGCCATGCTGAAGTTGTTGAATGATGGCACCAAGCCGTTTGACGCAATGCGCAAGGCATTTTCATTGGCAGCAGAGGCAGACGTCCTGCGCTTTGAAGCGCGATGGAAGGAGTACGCCAAGGTTGCCAAGCCTGGTGCATACGTCGCGGCGCGTGGGCGATTGGAGTTCTTGGCCGAAGGCTTGCGCGACATCTGGTCAAAGGGCGGTCGCCCCAAGGACGTTGCGGAGTTACGCGTTGCCATGCGCGACGCCAAGTTTCAATACACCAGCAGTTCGCATGGCTACGTAACGAAACTTGATGCTGCTGACGACGCCAACTTTGCTGTTCCTGATGACGAGGTGAATACCAAGCCGGTCACTATCGAATTGGTGGCCAACAAACCACCGAAGGGTACGAAGGCAAAGAAGCTTGAGGAGCAATCGCCCATGCCGCCGATGTTGCGTACGCGCAACCTGCGCCCCAACGATGTAGGCATTTCTTGGTACCGCAGCGCCGCTGATCCCACGCAGCTGAATTACGACATCGTGGTGAACTAACGGAATCAGCGCGGATTTACCGGTCGTTTGGGTAGTTCCACTGATCGCCTGGCGTGTAGCCCAGGAGCTCGTACAGCTCTTTGCGGGTCTGCATGCGCGGCAAGATTTCGCGCACGCTGCCATCGCGCTTGAGCGCGGTCAGCCCGCGGGTCACTTCGCCCATGGCAAGCCGCATCATGCTGAGCGGGTAGATCACCACTTGGTATCCAAGTTCTTGGAATCGTTCCGCGGAGATGTCGGCGGTCTTGCCAAACTCCGTCATGTTGGCAAGCAGTGGCCCGGGTGATGCTTTGGCAAACTCTGCGAACTCTTTCTCAGTTTGCAGGCCTTCCGGGAAGATCATGTCTGCTCCAGCCTCGCGATACAGATTGGCGCGCGTGACTGCATCGCCAAAGCCAGTGACATGCACAGCATCGGTGCGCGCAATGATCACAAAGTCGGGATTCACTCGGTAGTTGGCCATGGCGCGAACTTTGTCCACCATGGCAGCGGCGCTGATCAGTGCTTTGCCGTCTAAGTGACCGCAGCGCTTTGGAAAGATCTGGTCTTCGACGTGCAGTGCAGCAGCGCCGGCGCGTTCGTATTCCACGACGGTTCGTACGCAGCACTCCACTTCGCCGTAGCCAGTGTCGGCATCGGCGATGACTGGGAGTTTGCATGCATCACTGATTTCGCGGATGGTGCGCGCCATTTCCGTCAGGGTGACCAGCCCAATATCGGGATATCCGCACACATTGGCGGTGGCGCCCCCAGAGATGTAGCACGCTTCGAATCCAACCTGCGCCACGGCACGTGCCACCAATGCATTGAATGCGCCGGGAACCATGACGGTGCCGCGTTGCCATGCTTCGCGAAGTCTTCGGCCGGGATGCGGTGTGAGTGTCGTCATCGTTGTGGCTCGGGTGCAGGTGCGGCGATTGATGCTTCGTCGCCCATTGGTTGTTGTGGATGCGGTGTGGTGTTCACTGCGGGCGATTCCTTGATGAATCGATACGCGCCCTTGACGGCGCCCCATGTCTGCTGACCAGCAGCGTCGTAGCCGCGGTCCCAACTATTGAGTTCGGTGGCGGTCACAGTGACGTCGGTGGTGGCGTACTTCGCCTCACGCAGGGCGGTGCCGCAGTCGGCACCCTTGGTGGCGCCAGTGATCTGTTGCGGACCTTGGTATGCCAAAATCATGCTGCAGCCGGGGCGAACGTCAAGGATGCCAGGGTCGAGCGTATTGAAGCGCTCGGGGTTGCGCCATGCACCCGTCCATGCGAGCGGCGCGCCCGGAAGTTCATAGATCACGATCTCGGCGCTGTTGTTCGGTAGGGTGATCAGGCGGTAGATGCGCTGGCGGTACGGAACGTCCTGGCTGTCGGCCATGGCTTGCTCCACATACATCCACGGACCGTCGGTGCGGTCGGTCCAGATGGGAACGATGTGCAGACGAACGTCAAAGTAGGTGCTGTCAGTGGCGGCCTGTGCAGCGGTCGAATAGTTGCCCGGCAGCCATGCAGCCAAGTCCTGAACTGCGTTGTCTGCAGGTGCGCGACTGGGCTCAAGGGGGCCGCCGCCAACCACGGGCGGACCGCCGCAGCCAGCCGGCAGGAGCACAAGGGCACCAATAACGGCAGAACTGAGCACAAAATACAGGGCGGATGGCCTCTTCATGTCGGGTTCGATGCTACCCCGGGTCGTCTTGAACTGCGTGCCCGGTTACCATCAGGGATCATTCGAATCCGCTCGCATTTTTGATATCTCGAGGTCTAGAAACCATGGTTACCGCCAGCCCCGCTACCCCGGTCCCAACCGCAAAGCCTGTCGACACGCGCGGTCTCGCCAACCAAGTGATTGGCGAAACCAAGATCTGCGCTGTCACGCAGACCGAACTCATCTATCGCGGCTACGAGATCGCTGACCTGGCCGAGAAGGCCACCTTTGAAGGAGTTGCGCACCTCGTTCTGATGGGCACCAAGCCAACCGACGCGGAGCTTGCAGCGTTCAGCAATGAAGTGAAGGGCATGCGCGCCGTTCAGAAGACGGTGATCGATCAACTTGCTGCGGTGGTGAAGGCTGCACCGACCGCGCACCCAATGAGTCTCTTGCGCACGGGCGTGAGCATCCTTGGTCATCACGATGCCGAATGCGAGTCCAACGCGCCGGACGCGGAGTTGCGCAAGTCCAAGCGTCTCTTGGCGCAGATCCCAACGTTGATTGGAGCTATTCAGCGCACCATCGAGAACAAGCCAGTGCTTGAGCCAGATGCTTCGCTTGGTCATGCAGCCAATCTCATGTGGCTGATGACTGGTAAGAAGCCATCAGAGCTTGAGGCGCGCATCATGGATGTCAGCCTGATTCTCTACGCGGAGCACGATTTCAACGCCAGCACATTCACATGCCGCTGCATTGCAAGCACCGAGAGTGACATGCACAGTGCGGTCTGTGGCGGCATCGGTGCGCTCAAGGGTCCGCTGCACGGCGGCGCCAATGAGATGGCCATGGAGATGCTCAAGGACCTCGATACGGATTGCGCTGGCGGCAAGATGACCACCGATGCGTGGATGCAGCGCGCCTTTGCAGAGAAGCGCAAATTGATGGGCTTTGGCCATCGCGTCTACAAGAATGGCGATCACCGCGCGGGCATCTTGCGCCGCTGGGGTCTCAAGCTTGCCGAGCAGATGGGGCCAAGCGCCAAGAAGTGGTTCGACATGGGCGATGAAGTGCAAGCCATCATGTTGCGCGATAAGAACATTCACCCGAACGTGGACTTCCCATGCGGGATGACCTACTTCATCATGGGCATTCCGGTGCCGCAGTACACGCCGATCTTTGTTGCGGCTCGCATCACCGGTTGGTGCGCGCACATCATGGAGCAGCACCAGAACAACCGCATCATTCGTCCGCTGGCTGAGTATCAGGGCGCGATGAACCTGAAGTGGTAA
>CAMDCW010000041.1 GCA_945890745.1 Phycisphaera mikurensis NBRC 102666 | reverse complement strand
ATGACGTGCGGGAAGTAGCGCTCGTTGCGCGCTTGGTCAAAGTGCTTCGCCTTGTCGTTCTTGCCGCTGGCGGTGGCATGTGCGCGCAAGTCGAAATCGGATCGATGCGCAACGCCTTCCAACTCGCCGTAGCCGGGAGCGGTGAACGGGAACCGATACTCAATGTCGCTGGTACCGGCGCCTTCCTTGGCATAGTGGGCAAGTTCATCGCGGTCATGCTCGCGCAGTTGCAGGTTGGCGCTGGTGAGACCAATCGACTGCCACCAGCTGAAGCGCCAGTCGCGCCACCAGGCGTACCAGGTGGCGGCCTCGCTTGGATGAATGAAGAACTCAATCTCCATTTGTTCAAATTCCCGGCTTCGGAACGTGAAATTGCGCGGCGTCACTTCGTTGCGGAATGCCTTGCCAATCTGTGCAATGCCGAACGGAATCTTCACGCGCGTGGAGTCCATGACATTCTGGAAGTTGACGAAGATGCCTTGCGCAGTCTCTGGGCGGAGATAGGAATAGTTTCCTGGATCCTCAACAGCACCAACAAGCGTCTTAAACATCAAGTTGAACTGCCGCGGCTCAGTGAGCGTTCCAACTTCGGTGGCATCGGGGCCAACGATGCGTGCGCGTTCGTCGGCGGGCACGGTTGGGTACGGACGCACAATGTGTCGGGCTGCGTCAAGCGCTTCGCGCTTCTCGTACTTGCAGATTCCCTTGATTGCCTTGGCGCGACCAGCGTCATCGCCTTCAACGAATGCCCAGAGCCGCGCTCCGGCTTCAACGGCGCCAAGAACCACCAAGTGATCTGCGCGATAGCGCTGCTTGGTCTCGCGGCAATCCACCATCGGGTCACTGAATCCGCCTACGTGACCGGATGCTTCCCACACCTTGGGGTTCATGATGATGGTGCAGTCGAGGCCAACAATGTCGATTGCCTCGCCGTGCGGTCCGATCAGTTCGCGCTGCACAACGTCTTGCCACCATGCGTTCTTGAGGTTGCGCTTCAATTCCGTCCCGAGCGGGCCGTAATCCCAGAAGCCATTGATGCCGCCGTAGATTTCACTTGACTGGAACACGAAGCCGCGGCGCCGGCATAGAGCAACAATCTGCTCCATGGTCTTGGCAGGAACTTCGGGCGCGGGGGAATTGGCAGCGGGGGAGTCAGACATGGGGCGGCCATTGTAGGAAATGCACGCCTTGTCCGGACTACCATCGCCGAACTATGGCAGCACGAAAGACCACCAAAAAGCGCGCGGCTCCGGCTCGCGAACGACGCCGACCCATCACTCCAGAGGATTTGCTGTGCCTTGTCGGTGTCGGCGACACACAGATGTCCCCCGACGGTCGCAGCGTGCTGTTTCAGCGCAAGGTGGTCAGCGCGCGCAATTCCTATGAGACTTCGGTCTGGGTTGCCGACGCGGAGGCAAAGCATGCGCCGCGCGCCATCACCAAGGGTCCGAAAGATGCGCTCGCGCGTTGGAGCCCCGATGGAACAAAGGTTGCATTCATTCGCAACGACGCTGCGATTGCGCCGCGCATCATGATTGTTGCAAGTACGGGCGGCACCGCGCGTGAACTGGTGGCGATGCCGCATGGCACCGTTCGCGATCTTGCGTGGAGCCCCTGTGGACGACGGCTCGCCTTTGGATTCCGACCCACTGCCTATGAGTGGACCGCCGAAGCCAAGAAGGAACGTGACGAGCACGGTCTCTCCACTCCGCCGCGGATTGTTGAAGACGCGTGCTATCGCCTCGATGGCGACGGATACTTTTGCTCCGAGCGATTCGCGCTGCATGTATTGGATCTTGACCGCGGCAGTATTGAAGAAGTATTCGCCGACACGCTTGGTCTCTATTCATGGGACTGGGCGCCGGATGGAAGTGCGCTGGTGGTTGCCGGCAACATTGATCCGCGCGCTTCCTGGAATCCTTCGGAATCCGAACTGTTTCTGGTGAATTTGGGCGCTGGTGGCAAGCATCGAACATCGCGCATCACTGGCATCCCTAAGGGCCCCAAGTCGCAACCGCGATGGAGTCCGGACGGTGTTCGCATCGCGTGGGCTGGCCGCACCGGCACCGACAGCATGTACGGCACCGCCAATGTGGAACTCTTCGTGCATGATTGCGCGGCGCGAACCACCACCTGCCTCACCGCCAAGACCGACCTCTGTCTGATGGCGTCCACACTCAGTGACGCGGGCGAGCCAGCATTTGAGCCGCAAATTCGTTGGTTCCCTGATTCCACCGCCATCTTCTTCCGCGCGGGGTGGCACGGAAGCGGGCGCATCGCAAGCATCTCAGCGCATGGCGGACCAGTGGCGTTCCACACGGAGCCCGGCGCGGAGTTCTCACTGGGAACGTTCAGCGCGGACGGATGGCGACTCTCCTGCGTTCGTTCTGCGCCCATTGAGCCTGGTGAAGTGCATGTCCTTGAAGTGGAGCGAAGCATCTTTGCCATGAAGCGCGTCACCACGTTCAATGATGCGCTGGCTGCATCGGTTGAGTTGGTCGAGCCGCAGGAGCGCTGGATCACCGCAAAGGATGGCCACAAGGTGCAGTGCTGGACGATGCGTCCGCGTGGCGCCAAGGGTCGTTTGCCCGCGTTGCTTGAAGTGCACGGAGGTCCGCATGCGCAGTACGGACTCACCTTCTTCCACGAATTTCAGTTGCTTTGCGCGCAGGGCTACGAAGTGTGGTTCTCCAATCCACGCGGCTCGAAGGGCTACGGCATGAAGCACACTGCCGCGATCCGTGGCGCGTGGGGCACAAAGGACTGGACCGATGTGCAGGCCGTCGCCGCCGCGATGCGTGCCGATCGCGGCATTGACCGCGCGCGCATCGGAATCATGGGTGGTTCGTACGGCGGCTACATGGCAAACTGGGCCGTGGCTCACGATCATGGATTCCGCGCGGCCATCAGTGATCGTTGCGTGAGCAATCTGGTGAGTCAGGCTGGCAACAGCGATCATCCGGAAGTGCCGAACCGCTACTGGAAGGGCGCTGCATTTGATCGCCCGGAAGCACTGTGGCGCGCAAGCCCCATCGCGCACTTTAAGAATGTGCGGACGCCGATGCTATTGATTCATTCCGAAGGCGATCTTCGTTGCAACATTGAGCAGAGCGAACAGATTCACACGGCGCTATGCACGTTGGGTGTTCCGGTTCGCTTCGTCCGCTACCCGCGCGAAACCAGCCACGGGCTGAGCCGCATGGGGCCGCCGGATCTGCGGATTCACCGCTTACATGAGATCATTTCGTGGTGGAAACACTGGATGGCTTAGAAATTGGTATGTATCAGTTCCAAGACGCATTGGCGTCTGTTGCCTAGACTTTCCAAATGCCTGAACCCCGCCCAACACCCGAGCAAGTCATGGTCCATGTCCGCGAGATCCTTCGCTTTATTGGCGAGGATCCGCAACGCGAGGGTCTGCTTGACACTCCAGCCCGCGTGGTGAAAGCCATGGGCGAGCATTTTGCTGGTTACGGCGCGGACCCGATCGAGCCGCTCTCGCGCACCTTCGGCGAGATTGAGGGTTATGACGAGTTGGTGCTTCTCTCCAACATTCAGTTGCACAGTCACTGCGAGCATCACATGGTGCCGTTCGTTGGTGTGGCGCATGTTGGGTACATCCCCAATGGGCGCGTGGTTGGACTTTCCAAACTAGCGCGCGTGGTGGACATCTTCTCGAAGCGTCTACAGGTGCAGGAGAAGTTGACTGCGCAGATCGCCGGCGTGATTAACGACACCCTCAAGCCGACCGCCGTTGGCGTGGTCATTCAGGCCCGGCACTATTGCATGTGCTACCGCGGCGTGCAGCAGCCAGGCGCAATTACCACCACCAGCAAGTTGCACGGGACATTCCTTTCGAACGCCGCCGCGCGATCGGAATTCTTCCAGTTGATCACTTCCGCAAAGCGGTCCGAGGGCCTGTGAGCCGGATCGGTCTTGATGTGGGCGGAACAAAGTCGGAGGTCCTTGCACTCCGCGCTGATGGCAGTGAGGCGTTGCGCACACGAGTTGCGAGCCCGCGTGACTATGGGGCGCTGGTTGACACCATCGCAGAGCTTGTTGCGCAGGCCGATTCCGCGCTGGGAGTTCGCGCCGCGCCGGTCGGCATCGGGGCGCCGGGATCGCCGAATCCGCAGACCGGTTTGCACCGCAATTCGAACCTCTTATGCATGAATGGCAAGCCGTTTGCCGCCGACATTGCCACGCGTCTCGCGCGCCCGGTGCGCGTGACCAATGACGCCAATTGCCTCGCACTCAGTGAGGCGATCGATGGTGCCGCTGCGGGGCAGGGTGCGGTGGTCTTTGGCGTGATCCTTGGAACCGGCGTCGGCGGCGGCGTGGTGGTCCGGGGCGATGTAGTGGATGGCGGCAACGGTATCGCTGGCGAGTGGGGGCACAACCCATTGCCGGGGCTTGGTGATGCAGAGGCCGCGGCGCATCGCTGCTACTGCGGCAAGAGTGGATGTCTTGAGCAGTTCCTGTCGGGACCAGCGCTGGAGCGTCGGTACGCGCAGGCATCTGGCACGCAGCGCGTGCTCGCGGAGATTGCAGCACGTGCGGCGGCGTGCACTGATGCGCACGCGGTGGCCACGCTTGACTGGTTCGTTCACGCACTTGCGCGCAGCCTGTCGGTGGTGGTCAACATCATCGACCCGCACGCGATCGTTCTTGGTGGCGGAGTGAGCAACATCCCGGGTCTTGCCGAACGCGTGCAAGCGGCGCTCCCTGCGCTTGTGTTCAGTGATGAGTGCCATACGCCGGTCTTCCGCGCCAAGCACGGCGATTCAAGCGGCATCCGCGGCGCGGCCATGCTTCCGAAATCTGTTGTTGGATAGTCGTCACTGAGGTGCCGCCCGCCGCGATCCCCCGCATCACCCCGCAATGCGCCGAAGGCAACTTTGGCGCATTGCTCAATTTCAGTCTGCACTTCCTCGCGCGCGCCGCCGGAGCAGGGGCTTGAACCCGTTGTCGGACTGTGAAATCGCACACTATTTGTCTGTATATGGCGTGCAAATTCTTAAGAATCACTTTCGAATTCGGGTCATCACTGCTAAATTTGCTCGCTCGTACACAGGCTTATGCCCAACGGGGCTCTTGTTGAACGCGTCTAGTCAAAGTTCATAGAGGAGCCGTTCCGTGAAGCCACTCCGTTCCATCTCGTCCTTCGCAACCACTGCCGCCATTTCGTTCGGCGTCCTGGCCGCTTCCCTTTCATCAAACGCCTGCGCGCAGTCATGCCCGGGTGATCTCAACGGGGACGGCCAGGTGAACGGCGCCGATCTTGGAGCGTTGCTTGCGACGTGGGGCATCTGCCCCGTGCTAGCGCCGACGATTTCCTCGGTGAATCCGGGCTACGGAACGCAGACTGGCGGCACGGTGTTCGTGATCAACGGTACGAACCTCAACGGCGCGACCAGCGTGACTGTTGGTGGGGTGGCGGCGACGATTGTCGTGGCAACACCCATGGTCATCACGGCCACCGCGCCTGCAAGCGCCACGCTCGGCGCGAAGAATGTGCTGGTCGTGACTCCGGGTGGGACGGCGACTGCTGTCGGCGCATTTGTCTACGGAGGAGGGGTTCCGATTTGGGCGACGCTCATTGAGTTTGCGCCCAACCCAGCAGTTGTTACCAACGCAACCATGCGCGCAGCGATCACTGCGACTGGCCTCGCGTGGCGCGTGCGTGATACGGCAACGCAGATGGAGATGTTGTTGGTGCCGCCGGGGACGTTCACGATGGGATGCACAGGATCGAATCAGTTTGGGTGTAACAGCAATGAGCAGCCCATGCACTCAGTGACCTTGACGCAAGCGTTCTACCTGGGTCGTTATGAAGTGACGCAATCGCAGTGGGTGGCGAAGATGGGGAGTAATCCGAGTTTTTTCCAGGGTCCGAGTTACCCCGACGCGGCGAACCGCCCGGTGGATGCGGTGTCATGGACCGCCATCCAAGGCTATTTAATCACGACAAATACGCGTTTGCCGAGCGAAGCGGAGTGGGAGTACGCCTGCCGCGCGGGTACGACGACAGCGTTCAACAACGGCAGTGGTGATGACGCCACTGTGGGGACGATTGCGTGGTACGCGACGAACTCCGGCAACCAGACACATGCCGTTGGCGGCAAGGCAGCCAACGCACTTGGCTTGTATGACATGTCAGGCAATGTGTTCGAGTGGGTGAATGATTGGTTTGGTGCATATTCGAGCGGCGCGCAGACGAACCCGCTTGGCCCGGTGTCTGGTACTTTCCGCGTGATCCGCGGCGGCGCCTGGGGCTACGACACGAACTACGCGCGCTCCTCGTTCCGCATCGGTACCTCGCCCGGCGGCGCGGACCCCAACATCGGTTTCCGCGTCGCGAGGAACCCCTGATTGCTTTCCTCTCCTCTCTTTCCTCGTTCCTCTTCCTCTCTCCACCCTCACATTGATTTCGCGTTCGCGGCCTGACCCCGCGATCCCTCGCATCACCCCGCAATGCGCCGAAGGCAACTTCGGCGCATTGCGCATTTTTAGATTTCTACTTCGCGCCCCTCCGCGCTCGAGCGGTAAATGCCGTCCAGCACCGACTGCACTCGCCGGCCCGCCGCCGCGTCCGCGTGCGCTGGTGTTCCGTGCTCAGCGAGTGCCTTGAACATGCGGTACTGCTCGTCCCAGGCATCGTGTTCCACGTTGCTTGACGCAAATTCCGGCGTCAAGTCCGCCACCTTGCCGCCGGCCTCGGTGGCGATGGTGAATTGCTTGCCGAAGATCGGGAAGAAGCAGCCGCCCTTGTCGCCAAAGACAGTGATGCCGTTTGCCATCTGCTTGTCGTCCACGTTCATGGCCCACGTGACATTGACTTCAATGGTGAGCCCGCCCGCACAGCGCACCAGCGCAGTGGCGTGATCCTCAACATCGCAGACCCCCTCAAATTTTGGTGGCCCCGCCCACATGTTGGTGTAGACGTAGTCCTTCATGCGCCGCCCGAAGTTGGCATAGGTGACGCCGCTCACGCGCTGCGGCGTGGCGTTCCCCGCTAAGAACAGCGACAGGTCAATCACATGCACACCAAGGTCGATGAGCGGACCGCCGCCCGACATGGCCTTGGTGGTGAACCAGCCGCCGAGGCCGGGCACGCCGCGGCGCCGGTACAGGCTGCACTTCATGTGATAGATGTTGCCGAACGTGCCCGCATCAATGAAGTGCTTCACGTTCCGGCTTGCAGGCGTACTGCGCGAAACAAATCCCATCTGTAGGCGACCCTTGGTTCGTTCCAGGACGGCGATGATCTTGTCGCACTCCGCAACATTGAGGGCCATCGGTTTTTCCAGGAACACCGTCTTGCCGGCTTCGAGCGCCTCGCATGCCACCTGCGCGTGGTCGATGTTGGGGACCGCCACCACCACGGCGTCCACTTCCTTCATGGCAAGCAGCTCTTTGACGGACGCGCAGGCCCGGGCGGTACTGTGCTTCTTACTGAACGCAGCTCCCTTGGCGGGGTTCACGTCCCAGACGCCAGCGATGGGAATTCCGGCGCGCGTTGCCGTGTCCGCATGCACATTACCGATCGCACCAGCTCCGATGATTCCGAGGTTCATTCCCATAGTCACGGAAAGATAGCCGCGTACCTGCCTCCGTGCGCTCGCACACGCGCCCGTTCCGTGCCTACTATCCGCGCATGTCTAGACCACGGACGGTCATTGTCGGCGCCGGCATTGTCGGCCTCACCACGGCGTATTTCCTGGCCCGCGCTGGTCGCGAGGTCATTGTTCTTGATCGCGACGAGATTGGCGACGGTGCCAGTTACGGAAACGCCGGCTTGCTTTCCATCGGTCATTACCCGCTCACTCGCCCCGGCGTCAGTTGGCGCGGCTTCAAGTGGATGTTCGACCGCAACGCGCCGCTCTTCATTCGACCGCGCCCCGATGCAGACTTGCTGTCATGGCTCTGGACCTTTCATCGCCACTGCAACCAGTCATGGCTCGATCGCTGCATGAAGGAATTGTGCGCAATGGGTTTCCCAACGCTTGAGCTCTTTGAAGAGATCATTGCGGTGGAAGGAATCGAATGCGATTACCGCCGCGATGGTTGGCTTGATGTCGTACTGAAGAAGGAGAACATGGCGTCCGCCGAGGCGGAGGCGAAGACGCTGGTTCCGCATGGCTATTCACACACGGTGATTTCTGGCGATGAGTTGCGTCGCCGCAGCCCTTGCTTCACGGATGAAGTTGCAGGCGCGGTCTGGTACCGCGACAGCGCGCATTGCAGCCCGGGAGATTTCATGATGGGGCTTGGCGCTGCATGTGCGCGGCTCGGTGTGGAGATTCGTACATCGTGCACCGTGGCGGGTTTGGAGCGAGATCGATTTGGAAAGGCTGCGGGTATTCACACTTCGCGCGGCGAAACGATTGAAGGTTCAGCGGTCGTCATGAGTGCTGGTGTGTGGAGCGACGCGCTCACCCGTGATATGGGTCTTGATATTCCCATGCAGGGCGCGCGCGGATATCACCTGCAATATGAGGGCATTCCGCAGTTGCCCTTCACCGGATGCGTCCTGCACGAAACATTCGTTGCCGTCACGCCAATGCATGAGCAACTTCGTTTGGCGGGCACGCTGGAGATACAGCCGCTTGGACGACCATGGATGCGTAACCGGCTTGATATGTTGCCAGCGGGTGCGAAGCGCTACATCAAAGGTATTGAGCAGGGCACACAAGTGGCCGAATGGGCGGGGTACCGCCCGTGCACATCGGACGGAATGCCGGTGATCGGTGCAGTTCCTGGAACGCCCGGGCTCTTCGTTGGTGCCGGTCATGCCATGATGGGAATGACGCTTGGGCCTATTACGGGCAAGGTGCTTTCTGACATGGTGATGGGCGCGCCGCCGCCACTTCTTCTACCGATGGCAGACCCCGCGCGGTATGCGATCAACGGTGGCTCAAGCGCGCGCTACGAAGGATCCGCGCCGGTGAACGGCGCGCCACCGCGCGAGACCGCTGGTTTGCGCAGCTGATTACTTGTTGCGCTTGCTGTCCGCCGCGTTGCTGTTGCTTCCCGCCGCGTTGCTACTGCCATTGCCGGCAGCTTTGCTCTCATAGCCCTTCAGTTGTGCCGTCAGGTCAGCCACATAGTCAGCGGCAGTGGGGCCAATACTCTTGGCCGCATCAATCGCTCGGCGCATGAAGTCTGCCGCCTTGGTGAAGTCGCCTTTCAAGCTCCATGCGTATGCCAGTTCCGCCAACACCTGCGGATTTGCTGGACCGGCTGCTGACGTCACATCAGTGAGCCACGTGATGGCAAGATCAACGCGGCGATCGGCCACGTCCGGAAGATGCAGCACGCTGGTTGCTACAAAGTTGCGAAGCGCAGGGTCTTCCTTGATCAGTTCCGCGCACAAGGCATAAGCCGCTTCGCTACGCCCAGCAACAAGCAGAATTTGCGCCTTCTGCACCCTGGACTGCATTGCTTCTTCGCCCGTGCTTGCAGCAATCTCTGCATCAATCAATGCAACGGCCTCATCCCAGTCCTTGCTGTCAA
Organism: Phycisphaera mikurensis NBRC 102666; assembly: GCA_945890745.1. Lineage (GTDB taxonomy): Bacteria > Planctomycetota > Phycisphaerae > Phycisphaerales > SM1A02 > UBA966. The sequence goes on along the minus strand of CAMDCW010000041.1, from coordinate 7,733 downwards.
TCGCCTTGGTCATGTCATTCTGCCGGCCCATGGCCTTCATCTCTTCGGCAACGGAGTCCTCAAAGGATTGCTTGGCAGTCTTGGGGTCCCATGTTCCATCAACGATCTTGGCAAGCGGCGCGTCCATTTCCATTGGATGACCGATCCACTGCACCACGCCTTCCTTGACAATGAACGCAGTGGGAATTCCGCCTTGCCCGGAAGCCTCCATGTACGCCTTGTGCGTGGAACGATCGGGATCAGTGGCCAGCGTGTAGCGAGCCTTCTGCTTCCATTCGTCCTTCTCCAAGAACGTTCGAACCGTCTCTACTTTTTCGTCACTGACGCCAACGATCACCACGCCCTTGCTCTTCATGTCCTCTGCAAGTTTGGTGAGGTGCGGCATGCTTTGCCGGCAGGGCGGGCACCAGGTGGCCCAAAATTCAATCACATACACCTTGCCGGGTTCAAAGAACGTGGGCTTCTCGCCGCGCACGAAATCGGAGATCTCTGGGATCGGCGCTTTGGAGCCGATGGAGAGGGCGAGCGTGGTTGGAGCGGCTGGTGCAGCCGGTGCAGCTTGAGTAGCAGCCGGCGCCTGCGAGATGATCGCGGCGAGAAGAACATGCAGCATTGGGTCAGTCCTTTCGAGGTGTCGGTCGATCCGTCACTTGCCGGTTGGTGCGCCGGCTGGAGGTGCTGGAGGCGCTGGAGGTGCTGGAGGAACAGGTGCACCAGCCGGAGGCATTGGAGCGCCCGGTCCGCGCGGTGCTCCCGGACCACCTGGTCCGCGTGCGCCGCCTGGGCCCATCGCGCCGCCCGGACCGCCTGGTCCGCCCGGTCCACCTTCCATGCCCATCGACTTCATCATTTCGCCCTGCATTGTCTGAGCGAACGCGGAGTTAGCTTCTTCGATGGTCTTGAACTTGCCGTCCATGACCTCCTTGGCGGTCGAAGCGGCGGCGGTCTTGATCGATGCGCGCATGGTCTCGCCCATCATGTTGGCCATCATGGCCATTTGCGCGCCTTCGTCACCCTTCATGCCGGATGACTTGTCGAAGTCAAACCACCACTTGCCATCGGCCATCACCACGGCGGTCGGCTGACCGGTTGGCTTGCCTTCGGCATCACTCGCCAAGATCATTGCGGCGGAGTCGCCTTCCATCTTCACTTCGAACTTCGCGCCATTGACTGGCACTGGAATCGGCATCGATCCAGCCTTGCCGAACTTCCTGGTAGTGGCGGTGACGACGGGCTGCATGTCTTCAATGAGAGCAGCAGCAACGCGGATCGAAATGTTGCCGCCATCGTTCGCTGAACGCATGGCGCGGACGAGTCGGAGCATCGCTCCTGGGTCCTTACTTGCGTTGGGCAGGAAGGCGATGATTTCATCGGTACTGGCAAATCCCTCAGGAGTGATTGCTGGGAACACCTTCTCCGCAGCAGGGCTCAGCTTGGCCGCTGGACGAGCTGGACGCGGAGCGCGGGGAGCCGTGGTGGCATCCGGTGCAGCTGCCGGTGGAGCTACGGGTGGAGTTGCGCTCGGTGCGCCGTCCTGACGGAACGAGGTCTTCTTGGTCGGCGCGGTGCCGCCCTCATACTTCTTGAGTGTCTCCTTCAGTTCGTCGGCCATATCGCCATCCGCATTCTCAATCGCCTTCTTCTGCCACTCAATCGCCTTGGCCTTGTCGCCAGATTCCCAGCAAGCGCGGGCCATGGTGTCCATGATCGCACCGTCTTCGCCCTTGGTTGCGGCAACCGCTTGCTTAGCAACATCCATGGCGAACGAAAGATCGCGGTCAGTGACTTTCTCATTATCAAGCACGAACCACGCCATCTGATTGAGAATCATGGCGTTGTCGTTGTTGGCTGCGGCAACTTCGCGTCCGAGCTTGTAGGCGTCGGCTGGCTTCTTGGCATCGGTCAGTAGTACTTGGAACTTGTTGGCCTGCATCGAAGCCTTTGCGCTCGATGGGGCTGCTGCAATATCTTCATCCATCATCTTGATGACGGCATCCCAATCGCCGGTCTTGCGGGCCTTCGCCATGGCGCTGCGCCGCGTCATTTGCTGGCGCGTCATGGCAATGTCCTTCTCAAACTCGACCTTGTAGTCGGCAGCGTTCCATGTGCCGGCAACGATCTTTGCCAGTGGTTCATCCATCGCCATCGGGTGGCCGATCCACTGCACCTTGTCGTCCTTGATGACAAACGCGGTCGGGATGCCATTCTGAGCGGCGGCTTCCATGTACTGCTTGTGCGTGGAGCGATCCGGATCAGTAGCGAGGTTGTAGCGCGCCTTCTGCTTCCACTCGTCGGTGTCGAGGAACTTGGTGACGGTCTCCAGCTTCTCGTCGCTGATGCCAACGATGACCACCGAGTCCTTGTACTTCTCAGAAACATCGCTGAGGTGCGGCATGCTCATGCGGCACGGTCCACACCAGGTGGCCCAGAACTCCACCACGTACACCTTGCCTGGTTCGAACCACTTTGGCTCGGTGCCACGAACGAACTTCTCGATCATTGGCTTGGGGGCAGCGCTGCCGATGGTCATCGGCTCCGGTGCGGCGTCCGCCTTCGGGGTGTCTTGCGCCGTAACAGCAGCGGTGCAGATGAGAGCGAACGCTGCGGCCTGCGCGGAGCGCCAGGAGAACGACGAAAGTGTGCTTTGCATGATGTTGACCTGCATGAGTGGCATGGTTGCGCCGTCGGACGCAATCGAGTGGGGCGAAGATACCACTCCTGCCCCTCATGCACCGCGCCTTTGCGGCAGCAGGCGTATCCTGCCGCCGCTCACTGAGCACGCCCGAGAATCTCCCCTCCACCGCACTCTGCACCGCCATGTCGAACGCCCCCGCCAACACCGCCGCCGCCCGGATCATCGATGGGAAGGCACTTTCTGAGACCGTCCGCAACAGCCTGCGCTCGCGGATCGCAGTGGCGGGGCGCCCGGTTCGTCTTGACGCGCTGCTGGTGGGTGACGATCGCGCAGCGGGCATCTATGCGATGAACCAGGCGACCACCTGCGCCGAGGTTGGCATTGAGTATGTCCTGCATCGACTTCCCGCGGGTGCGTCCGCTGATGACATTGCGGGACGCGTGCTCCTACTCAACGTCGACGATGCGGTGCGCGCTTTGATGGTGCATCTTCCACTTCCCGAAGGCGTTGACACGGAGCGGATTCAGTCACTCATCAGCCCCGACAAGGACGTGGAAGGTGTCAATCCTGCCAACATTGGCAATGTTGTCTACGGCAGGCGAAGCCTTGTTCCATGCACGGCATTGGCAACGCTGGAGATGATTGAGTCCACCGGCATTCAGTTGCGTGGCAAGCGATGCGTGGTAGTGGGCGCGAGCAACATTGTTGGCAAGCCAATTGCAGTGCTATTGATGCGCACCGAGGCGACGGTGCACTCCACCAACAAGTTCACTCCGGATTTACCCGCGTTGTGTCGCACCTGCGATGTGGTCATCGCTGCGTGCGGCGTTCCGCAACTATTGAAAGCGGATTGGATCAAGCCGGGTGCAGTGGTGATCGATGTTGGCATCAATCGAATTGATGGCCCGGACGGCAAGAAGATCACTGTCGGCGATGTGGACTTTGCGGCGGTACGCGGTATCGCTGGGTGGATATCGCCAGTTCCCGGTGGCGTTGGGCCCATGACTGTTGCCATGTTGCTGCGCAACGTGGTCGACGCGGCGCTTCGCTGAGCGTTGCTGCACCGGCGTGGTCATGCACGGCGTGCATCACGCCAGCAGTCGAGCCGCTTCTTCATACTTCGAACGCGTCTCGCGGAGTACTTCAGCGGGCAGCACGGGTCCGGGCGGTTCCTTGTGCCATTCGCCGCGCGCGACCCGTTCGAGCAGCCAATTGCGTAGGTATTGCTTATCGAAACTGGGTTGATCGCGGCCGGGCGCGTATCCCGCGACCGGCCAATAGCGGCTGGAATCGGGGGTGAGCACTTCGTCAACCAACATCAGTTCGGCGGTTGGTTCGTTGTTTGCATCGAGTGCAAACCCAAACTCAAACTTCGTGTCCGCCAGGATCAGTCCACGCGCGCGTGCTCGAGTGGCGGCGGCGGTGTAAATGTTGAGCGTCATCGTTCGCAGACGCTCGGCAAGTTCGCCACCAACAGCGTCGCACATGGCGGTGAAGGAGATATTTTCGTCGTGGCCCTCCGCCGCCTTGGTAGCGGGCGTAAAGATCGGCTCGGGGAGTTGCTCGCACTGGCGAAGACCGGCTGGCAATGCGATGCCGCACGCCGTTCCATTCGATTGGTACTCCTGCCAACCGCTGCCCGCCAGGTAACCGCGCGCCACACATTCCACTTGCACCACCCGCGCCGCGCGGCAGATCATCGAGCGACCGGCAAGCAGGGCACGATCGGCATCATCCAGTGTCTGCAGTCGTGACACGTCGGTGGATACCAAGTGATCAGGAGCGATTCCCAGTGAGCGCAAGAATGTGAACCACGCAACGCTGATCTCGGTCAGGAGTCGGCCCTTTCCTGGTACTGGCGTGGGCATCACTACATCGAATGCGCTGATCCGGTCCGTGGCGACGACCAAGATCTGCGGGCGATCGCCCGCCTGTGTTGGCAGCGAGTAGACGTCGCGGACCTTCCCCTGACGGCGACCCCCAAGGGGCAGGTGCGTTTCGAAGACCGCGTGTGCCGTGGTGTCTGTGCCGGGGAGGGCGTTCATCTGCGGCATCGTAATCATCCGCGATCCCGTCAGCTTTCTTGCTGCCTTTCCGCAGGCATGTGTCGAGCACCACCTGCTGCCCGGCTACACTCGGCGGATGCTTCGTTTCACGGTGTTCGACGAGGACGGGCCGGCGCGGGATTGGCCGCTCGTCAATGCACACATTCTTGGCGTCGATGACACGGCGCTTGAGGGAGTTGTGACATTCAGCAAAGGGAAGATTGTCTGCAAGGCCGTCGATACCCAGCCGGCCATCGCTTTGTGCCTGGAGGTGAATGCGGGCAAAGCTGGCACGATGATGTTGCAGACGTGCCTGTTGGAGCAGCGCAATGAGCCGTACCGCTTGTACGAGGAACTGGCGCGCCACCGCGTGAAGATTTTCTTAGAGAAAAGTGAGAACTGGGGCTTTCTTGATCCAGCCAAGGCACCTGAGGCGTTCGAGCAATTTGAACGCGCGCGTTCCATGTTCGTCACCGGCACGGTGGATCATGAGCCTTACCGCGCGCAGGTTCATCACCGCGATGCCTTGGCGATAGCCATGGATGCCAGTGAGAAGCTGGTGATGAAGCGCACCGAGTGGACGTTGCACCGCCGCTATGCCAAGCAGGGCGCGCAACACGCACTGGGAGTGCGAGTGCCGGTTGAGAAGGCGCCAGAATTGCTGAAGTCCGCGCTTGTGCAAGACTTTGACATTTTGTCAGTGCCCACGCCGTGGCACTTGATTGAACCGACCCAGGGGCGGTTTGTGTGGGAGCAGGTTGATCGATGGATGCAGTTTGCCAAAGTAGGTAAGCGTGAATTGATCGCCGGTCCGCTGCTTGATGCAAGCGCTGCTGGAATTCCTGGTTGGGTGCGTCCAATCATGGCGGATCCAGCAAAGCTGAAGGATCGCTTGCACGCGTTCATTACTGAGGTAGTGACCCGCTACGCACCGCTCAATCCGATCTGGAATATTGTCTCTTCGATCCACTTGAATGAGGCCGCCACGCTCTCGCCGGAGGCGATGGTGCAGGCCACCCGCATTGCTGCTGTTGCGGTTCGTCAGGTGCAGAAGAACGCGAAGTTACTTGTGGAAGTTGGTGACCCGTTTGGTGACATTCCTCCGGACGCAAGCGGCGCCATGAACGCCATTCGCTATCTGCGATCGCTGGTGTCAGAGGGTGTCACGGTGGACATTGTTGGCATACCGGTGGTTGTTGGCGATGCGGCGCGTGGCAAGGGGACGCGTGACTTGATGCAAATTGCGGCCATGCTGGAGCGATTCACCAGCCGCAAGGAAATGCCTCCCGTAGTGGTCACCGCATGCGGAGCGCCCAGTGAGCCACATCCCGAACCGGGCGCTGGATTCTGGCGCCGCCCATGGGGAACGGAGTCACAAGGCGCGTGGGCGGGCATGTGTTTCCAGATTGCCATGGCCAATCCCGGCATCCAAGCCGTGGTGTGGGATCGGCTCCGCGACGATGCCGGGGTTGGCATCAAGAACGGCGGCTTGTTTGCCACTGATGGATCCCCAAAATCGGCCGCCGAACGAATTGTTCGCTTTCGACGCCGCATTCGAATGCCCCTTCCTCCGCTGAATACAGACGTTGTCCGGTCCGCGGCCGAGGACAGTTGATGCACGTGCTCAGCGCAATGCGCCGCCGCGGCGCCGTGGCCGTGGTGCTTGGATGCTCCCTTGCTGCATTATTCAGCGGGGTTTCTGAGTACTTTCGAGCGCCGGGACCTGCTGTGATCGGCACGGATTTCATCGATATCAATCGCGCCTCGGCAGCAGAACTCTCTTTGCTTCCCGGCGTCGGTCCGGGTCTCGCGCAGGCCATTGTGGACGATCGGGCGGCTCGTGGTCCGTTTGCCGCTACCGCTGATATCGATCGGGTCCGCGGAGTTGGTCCGGCAGCCCTTGCACGGATCAGCGCGTTCATCTCCGCTCCCGCCTACGCTCCACAGTGATGTCTTCCACCAAGGATGCGTCGCCCACCTGGTTTGGTGGGCTTGTCGCCGCGAGCGCCATTGACCCACTCGTCAGCAATGTCGAGGCGGGCGGGGCATCTTCGTGCCGTGGTGCGGCGGGCAGCAGCACGGTGTTTGTTGCAGCGGCATTGGCGCAGCGCACCAAGCGCACCGTGCTCTTGGTCACCGCGCACATCGATGAAGCCGACGAAGCTGTTTCAGAACTCAACGATCTCTTTGCCGCGGGCGTTGGTCCGGAGCCGGTGCTCCTTCCCGCGCTGGAAAGTTCGCCCGGCGAAGGTGGTTCCGCCCTTGATTTACTTGCCGAGCGATTGACCGTGGTGCGGCGACTCATTGAGGGAAACGTTCCAGGAATTCTGGTAGCGCCCTTTCCGTCACTGATGCAAATGGTGCCTGATGCCGCACTCTTGCCACGGTTACTCCGTGTGGCGCGCGCCGGGCAGCGTTGCGTACCGCGTGAACTGGCCGAGTGGCTTGCCGATGCTGGATACGTACGCACCGAGGCGATCGAGAATCCCTGTGAATTTGCGGTGCGCGGCGGGCTCATCGACGTCTTTCCGCCGGGCGGGGCGCTGCCCGTTCGTCTTGACTTCTTTGGTGATGAACTCGAGCGCATCTTTGAGATTGACCTGATTACCCAGGCAAGTGATCGACGCATCCCGGAAGCGCAATTGGTTGGCGCCAGCATCTCTTCGTTACTTGATGACGCTGGCAAAGTATCGATCGCCGAGCTGTTGCCGCGGCAAATCGTGTGCGTCATTGCAGAATTGTCGGAAGTACTTGAGCAGGGCCGTGGCTACTGGGAACGTGTGAGTGACGGTCAGGGGGTGCTTTCACCGCAGGCGATCTTTAAGTCGTTGGGCGCACGCTGTCACGCGATGGTTGACATCAACGGATTTAGTTCAACCAATGCTTCCGATCGCGTCGTGGCCGTGCCGGCGATCACGCTTCCGGCATTCGACGAAGAAGTTGCGCAGGCATTCGCAGAACTTGGCGAATTGTCAGCGCGGGTGCCCACATCGTTGTGCTGCGATACTGAAGGCGAGTTAGCGCGCGCGTGTGAGTTACTCGGCGAACACGCC
>CAMDCW010000040.1 GCA_945890745.1 Phycisphaera mikurensis NBRC 102666 | reverse complement strand
CCAACGGAATCTGGTCTTTGGGCAGGCTCCATCAAGCCGATCAGCTGCCCGGGTTTGTGGCTGAAGTTGACGGCGTATTTGCCGGGCTCCTCACCTTGAATATGGTCGAAGGTGGATGGCAATGCGAAGTGATCACCCTGAGTAGCCGCTCGCCCGCCCACGGGGTTGGTGCGGCACTCCTTGCGGCCGCAGAAGAACACGCGCGCAATCAGGGTTGCAAGCGAATCTATCTGACCACCACCAACGACAACGCGCACGCCATTCGCTTCTATCAGCGCAGGGGCTGGCGGTTTTCTGCGCTGTATAAAGGCATTGTCGATCGGGTGCGGCAGATTGAACCGAGCTATCCGCTTCTGGGTTTAGACGGAATTCAAATCCGCGACGAAATTGAGTTTGAGCGATGGCTTGTTGATGGCATCGCGTGATACGTCTGGCAACCACACACTCCACGCAAGGAACATGATGATCGACCGACGCACCATGATGACCAACACCGCCCTGGCTGCCGGCGGGCTCGCCGCAAGTTCACTCATTGCGCAGGGGGCGTTCGCGCTTCCGTCCGTGGCGCCGCGCCGCGTATTTGGTGGAAAGCTTTCAAAGCTCAATGTCCTGCAGATCGGCGTGGGCGGCAGCATTGCTCCGGCGGATCGACATGAATTGACGCAACATCCGGATGTGAACTTTGCAGGACTCTGCGATGTTGATTCGGACGCGCTGCAGGAAGTGTCCGCGCAGCATCCGGCTGCGTTCACCTGCAGCGATTTCCGTGAAGCGTTCGACAAGCACGCCGGTAAATTTGATGCGGTGGTGGTTTGCACCCCAGACCACAATCACGCGCTCATCATGATGACTGCACTGAAGGCTGGGAAGCATGTCTATGGGCAGAAGCCGCTCGTGCAGCAACTCTCTGAAGTGGCGGCGATTGAAGGCGCGGCGAAGGCGTGCCCGTCGCTCATCACGCAGGTTGGCAATCAGCGCATGGGGCCTGCGGGACGACAGCATGCGGTGGACATTCTTCGGCGCGGACTGCTTGGCAAAGCGATTGAGGCGCACGTGTGGATTGGTGGACCGCCGGACCAAGGTGACGGCTACTTCTATTACGGCGGACTGAAGGAGCCGATCACGCCGCCAGCAAATATCAATTGGCCGCTGTGGCTCGGCGCGGCTGTTGATGCGCCGTGTCGCGAAGGTCTCATCAGTCTGCGTTGGCGCTCTTCATGGGACTACGGCACCGGCCAGTTGGGCGATTGGTGCACGCATCTTCTGGATGTCATCCACTTTGCCTATGACCTTCCTTCGCCGATCGCGGTGATGGCCGAGACGCGCACTCCATCGGACTTCTATCACGCGCAACATGTGCATTCCACGCTCACCTATCCGGTGTCAGGCGATCGCTTCGCAGGACCGCGTTTCGTTGTGAATTACTGTGATAAGAGCCAGGCTCCGTCACGTGCTGCGCTTGGGCTTCCGGCGGGCGATTGGCCGAACACCGGAACGATGGTGGTCTGCGAAGGCGGCGTGTTGCTGGTGGAGCCGGAAGGAAAGATTCAGGTCTGGCAAGATGGCAAGCCAGTCGAGTGGAGCAAGATTCCGGGACAAGGCGAGATCACCGCGCGCAATCATTGGCACTCCTGGGTCGACCGCATCATTGGCAAGCCGGACGCTTTCGTGCAGACGCCGTTTGCGGCCGGCGCGCGCATGGCGGAGGCTGGTCTGCTCTGCGCCAAGGCAGCGCGCTACCCGAACAAGGAACTGCGTTGGGATAAGGCCACTCTGAGCTTTACCAACAACCCCGAAGCCACCGCCAGCATCGTGCGGCGCGAGTACCGCACGGGCTTTGAATTGCCGTCGTTTGCGTGAGCCGGGGAGCAATTTCATAAATAATTGGCAATTCATCGAACATTCAGCGCTAGCGAATGTATATTTGCATTATGGTGCAAGTACGCAAACGTCGGACAATGACCCCCGCGCAGGCCTCCGCATGTTGCAGGCCGATTGATGACCTGCTTGATCCGGAGCTGTTCAAGGCGCTCAGTGACCCAACGCGGTCTCGGCTCTTGGGATGCTTGGTGAAGTGTGGCTGCGCATGCACGGTGAGCGATGTTGGCGAATGTTGCGCAGTGGACCTCTCAGTGGTTTCGCGGCACCTCAGTCTTCTTGAACGCGCCGGCGTGGTGCAGTCAAGTAAGACCGGGCGAACCGTCCACTACGTGGTGGACTATGCGCACCTGTGCCGCACGATGCGAGCGATCGCTGATGCCATTGAACAATGTTGCCCCGCAGAGCAACTGCCCGGATGCGCGCGCGGCTGTTGCGGGGCGCGATGACCAACGTGCACGATTGATAGATATCAAAGATCACGTCTTACAACACCTCTCACTCCAACAAGGATCCATATGAACACCGTCAATGATCGAAATCAAGACAGTAAGAATCCTTCTCCGCAGGGCGATGCGTGTTGCTCGGGCAGCCAGTGTGGATGCAACTCATCAGCCGCAGCGGTTCCGGCGACGAGTGTCGAGGCTGATCAGCTGCGACAGCAAGTGCGTGCGGGGTACTCAAAGATCGCCGAGGTTGGTTCGTGGTCTGCGGCGCAAGCGGCGGCGGCGAAACCAGCGGCACCGGCGGCACCAGCGGCACCAGCGGCACCGACTGCCGCAAGTTGCTGTGGCGGTGCTGCAGCGAAACCCGCGGCACCCGCGGTCGCCAGTTGCTGCGGCGGCGCTGCAGCCAAGCCCGCCCTGCCCGCAGGCGGCGGATGTTGCGGACCGGCAACCTTTACGCCCGAACAACTCGCCGCAGCGATCGGCTACTCCGCGGGAGAGCTCGCAAGTACGCCTGCCGAATCAAACATGGGGCTCTCCTGCGGCAATCCAACCGCGATCGCATCACTCCGCGCTGGTGAGGTGGTATTGGATCTTGGCGCAGGCGGCGGGTTCGACTGCTTTGTGGCGGGCCCAAAGGTCGGCGCCACTGGCAAAGTGATCGGCGTCGATATGACGCCGGACATGGTCTCCAAGGCGCGCCGCAATATGGCTGCATACACACGACAGACCGGGCTCACCAATGTGGAGTTCCGCCTGGGTGAGATTGAAAGCCTTCCGGTTGCCGACGGCAGCGTTGATGTGGTGATCTCCAACTGCGTCCTCAACCTCTCGCCGGACAAGCCGCGCGTGTGGAAGGAAATTGCGCGTGTCCTCGCTCCCGGCGGACGTGTGGCAGTTTCGGACTTGGCATTGCTGCGACCGCTTCCACCGGCGGTACTTCACGATGTCGAAGCGCTGGTCGGCTGCGTTGCAGGCGCCGTGCTCGTTGAGGAGTCGCGCGCCCAAGCAGTGGCCGCGGGCCTCACGGACATCGTGCTCACTCCGAAGCCCGAATACATCGCCGCTATGACCGATTGGCAAGACCCGCTCTACCTCAAAATCGTGGCAGCGCTGCCGGCTGGCACCACGCCGAGTGATTTCATCACGAGCCTTGATATGACGGCGGCGAAGGCGCGATAGGGAATCGCAGCGAAGAACGTCGCCCGTAGCCAAGGAAGGGCGTGACTATGGTCAATACGTGATTTGCGGCTCAGGTCCGTTTCCGTACGCAATTTGGGGCGTCCGTGCGCGAAAGTGGGTAGCGCGTAAGTGTTTTAGTGCCATATGGCTCATTCGTAAGCGTTTTAGAGCGCCGGTAACTGTTATTGCGGACTATGCCAACCGAACCCACATGCCGGGTACGCCGCCTTGATTGAGCAGAACCGCTACCCCGACATGACCGCGCAGGTCGAATCGATGTTCGCGTTCATCGAGCAGACGATCGAGACGGAGCTCATCGAGGAGTTGTCGTTCATCGCGAGCGATGACCGTGATCTTGACCTGTTCATTCGCCTTTGTCTGCAGAACAGCGGAAGCCTGTCGAAAGCAAAGCGTGATTCCACTTTCATGATCCTTCGAGATGATGAGGTTGAGCGGCTCGAAAGGTGCGTTGCCGATGGCTACCGGGCGTTGCCGCCCCTCTAGTGAGTGCGTGCATGCGGCCGCAACTTGTGCCACAATAATCCCGTGCGCCCCGTGATGTTCTATGCCGTCCTCCTTGCGTTCTTGGCGGCGTTGTCAATGGAACGCTCGGACCCTGCGCGGGCGGCTCGTGACTCGTGGTGGCCTGCGCAACATGCGCCGCGGGGGTTCGTGACGGTGCGCGTGCGCGGAGTTCCGACAACTGCAGCGACCGCCGTTCCTTCGGGCCCAGGAACCTCCCGAGTTACTTCCGCAGCGACCGCCCTCACCGTCGACATGCGTGAAGAGATGCTCTCCGCGTCGCTCGCCGGACTAGCGGCGTTGGCTGTGAACTGCGGCGAAGCGGACGAACTGGTGTGGAACGACACCGTGGTGCAGCGCTACGGCGAATGGAAGGCGCGCACGGTGGCGCGGCTGGGACTGGAAGATCGTGGCACCTTCACGCCATGGGAACTTCTGGAGCGCGGCATGCGCGCGGGATGGGTGCGCGGCTACGTGGCGTATGCGCGCGACCCCAGCGGACGCAAGGCGTACACCGCAAAGAATGCATCGACCAATGAATCGGTGAACGTGGCTACTAGCCTCGCGGGGATCCATCGCGCGGTGCTCATTGAGGAATCGCTGATCCCGCGCGCGGAAGCGCTCGGCCTGCGCATGCTGGCGGATGGGCGCGTGCCGATGTCACCAGAAGATGCAGCGCAACTTTCGCGCAGCACGTTGTCGATGCTCGACCCTGGCGTGCAGCGCAACCGCGACGTGGCTATCTCGCAGCGGTGTTGGGTGGGCTACGGCGCCGGTGCACAGGCGTGGCCGATGATCGATCGGCTTGATGACCTCGCACCTACCTTCGGTTGGGACGAGGGCGACGAGGCGATGCACACGCTGGCCGTCTCGGTGCGTGGGCATTCAAACACCGCGAGCAATTGGATGCGCAACCAACCGTTTCTTTCCGCCGGCGCGCTTGATGCACACTTTCCGACGGTGGTAGGTATGCCCGCATCGTCCGTTGATTTTGCCGATCGTCGCCCGTGCGTTGCGCTGGTCTTAAGTGATGGCGACAATCTGCAGTGGCTCTCCGGCGCCTTCTGGGGACCCGGCGCGCCGCGCAACATGCCGGCCACGCCGCCGCCGGGAACGCCGCCCGTGAAGCCTCCCGCGTACTGGGATCATCCGCTGCACGGAAGCTTTCCCATTGGGTTCGGTGCGTGCCTCTCATCGCTTTCGCAGGCAGCGCCGTGCGTGTTGGAGCGGATCGGCGAGACGCAGCCAGTCGGCACCGCACTCATCGAACAGTTTGCGGGCTACTGGTATCCGGATCGATTCGCGGAGAACACCGGTCGGCGCGAGGAGTTGTTCCGCGAGTTCATGCGGCGGCTCGATGCGCAGAATCATCGCACCGGTGCGGTGATGGCGGGGATGTTGATGCTGCACTCGAACACGCCGGGTGCTGCGGAGGCGCGTCGATGGATCGCGGAAGGACTTCACCCGCTTCTTGGCGCTTTCGTGTGCGACTACGCCCCGTACAACGCGGGCCGTGGCCGCATCGACTGGGCATCGAACGGCCGTGGCGGCGAGGTGCCCTTCGTCACTGCGGGCTATTGCTTGTGGGCTGGCCTGGACACGAAACATCCCGGGATCGGCGGCCCCGATGCAGTGGCCGATGCAATCGCGCGCGATGCCGCGGCAAGCACGGCGCCCTTCACGCGCTGGGTGTCGGTGCATGTCTGGTCGAGCCATGAACTGGCGGACGGAACCAAGGTGACCGGCGTCGGCGCCGCCGCCGCGCTGGCCGAACGGCTGAAGGCGCGCGGAATTCGCGTGGTGCGGCCGGATGAGCTGCTGCACCGGATTCGGCGTGAGCGTGATGGCACCCCCGCCCTTCATGTAGTTTCCCCCGGTGCTCCATTCCGCCAAGCGACTCATTCTTGGAATCCTCCTCATCGTGGCGGCAGCCGCGGTGTTGGTGTTGAGCGATAAATCAAACAGTCGTCAGCGCAACGACGCCGCAGGCATTGCCGCCGAGGCGGCGCGACCGCGGCGGATTGCGGTCATTCAGATCTCCTCGATCGATGCCATGAATGTCGGCCGCGATGGCATGCTGGAGCGGCTCAACTCCGCTGGCTTTGGGAAGGATGCCGGAACAACCTTCGATTTCTTCAATGCTGAAGGTGACATCGGCACACTTGGACAGATGGCAGCCGCCGTGTGCAGCGCATCGCCAAGTTATGACATGGTGGTATCGCTCTCCACCGTAGCAACGCAAGCAGTGATACGTGCCAACAAGCGCGCCCTGCCCCATGTGTTTGGACTGGTGGCCTCGCCGCCAGCGATCGGGATTCCGCTTGGACCGTGGGCAGAGGGTTCAACGCGCCCTGCCAATGTTGCTGGCTTCGGCACGTTGCAGCCGGCGGAAATCTTGCTTGGCGCCATGCATGATGCGGCCCCGCACATCAAGACCATCGGATGCGTGTGGAATCCAGCGGAGCCAAACGCAGAGGCGTCCGTCAAACTTGGCAGACAAGCATGCGCAAAGTTGGGCATCGAATTGCTTGAAGCAAACGGCGCGAACGTCAGCGAGGTTTCCACCGCCACCGATGTGCTGCTCTCCCGAGGGATCGAGTGCTTCTGGATTCTTGCGGATACCAACGTCATTGCCGCTGCATCCACGGTGGTGGACCGCTGCCGCAAGGCGGGCGTGCCGGTCATTACCAACTTCCCGGCGATGGCGAAACTTGGCGCAGCCATCAACTTCGGCGCGGATTACCGCGCGATGGGAATCTCCACCGGCGCTATCGCAGAACTGATTCTGCGCGGAACGCGACCGCAAGACATCCCGTGCGAGAACTTTGTGCCGGTTGGTTTGCAACTGAATTACGACGGTTTCGGCATTGGCTGGGCGCACATTCCCGCGCTCGCGAAGCAAGCCGAAATGATTTACGACGAACCCGCTCCGCCGCTCACGCGCGCGATTGAGCGACCAATGATTCCTGAGAGCGTAGAAGCATTGCTGGCGGCGTTGCCTGCTGCAGGATCAGCGTCAAAGACTCCGGCTGCTCCGCACATTCCCACCATCGCGGTGCTCACCTACAACCGCACGCCGAACTTTGAAGAGTCGTACCGCGGCTTTCTTGCTGAGCTTGCAGTGCTCGGTTACGTAGATGGAAAGAATTGCTACCTCTCACTGCGCGATGCACAACTGGACGTTGGCACGCTCGGCACCATCATCGCTGCAATCGATGAAGAGGAGCCTGATGTGGTGGTGCCATTCACCACGCCCGCGCTGCAAGCGGTGGTGCGGCGAATCACCGATCGCCCCGTGGTGTTCTGCATGATCGCTTCCGGCGTTGCCTCGGGAGCCGGCAAGAGCAACACCGATCACCTGCCGAATGTGACTGGCGCGCTCATCACGTTTGACTGGGATTACATGATCCGCGTTGGCAAAGCCGCCATTCCTAACCTACGCCGCGTTGGAACGGTGTTCGCGCCCGGTGAGGTGAACAGCGTATTTTCCCGCGCTGAATGGGAGAAGGCGCTTGCGGCTGCAGACATTGAACTGGTCTCAGTGGGCGCCGACCGGCCCACGGAATTACCTGAAGCCGCCGAGGGACTTGCCACGCAAGGCGTGCAGGCCATCATGCAGATCTCTGACAGTTCTTCAAGCACAGGCTTCGGAACGATTGTGAAGGCTGCCGATCGCGCCGACATTCCGGTGTTTGCATTTGCACCCGGCGCAATGAAGTCTGGCGCCACCATTGCAGTGTCGCGTGACTTTGAAGAAGTTGGCCGCATCAGCGCGCGGCTCATGGACAAAGTGCTGCGCGGCGAATCGCCTGGCAATCTGCCATTTGCTGACCCGCAAGAGACCGTGTTCTTAGTGAACCCGGAACGCATGAAGCAATTCGGGATCGTGCTTCCCAAGGAAATGCTTGACACTGCGCGCGCGGTGACCGAAGGTGATGGTGCTTCCAAATGAAGATCACCTCCACACAAACTCCTGAAGCGGTGTTGGTAGCGATGGACGGTCGCCTTGACTCATCCTGGGCGCCCACTGCATCCGCCGCACTTGAAGAGGCGATTCGCTCGGGTCGTTCGCGGATTGAACTTGATCTCTCTGCGGTGAGTTTCATCTCATCCGTTGGTATCGGCGTGCTACTCAAATCACTCTCGCGCTTCCGCGCTGTTGGCGGAACGCTGGTGATTGTGGAAGCCAGCGTTCCGGTGCGGGAGATGCTGAAGATTTCGCGGTTGGAGATGCTGCTGGGTGTTGCAGCAAGCACCACCGCCGGCGCACAATTACCGAACGCGTCAACGGCGATCGGCCCGCGTACTGGTTGGACTGGCGAAATCAGTCCGTGTATTTCAAGTACGGCGAGCACCTCGAATACATCAAACACTCCGCGTCCACAACGCGCGCAAGCAGTGTTCATCCGCGAAGGTTCCATTCGCGCCACCACATCAGCGCTCGCGGTTGGACATCTTGCACTCGCCTCTGATCAATCATCAGCAGCCGGTCACTTCGGCGAGGGGCTCGTTGCGGGCGGCACCATCGCCGTGGCACCCGCCAGTGCGCCCCGCCCCGACTGCTTGGCATCGAGCGATGCTGGCAGCGTCATGTGCATTGCGCGCGACACCCTGATGGTGGACGCGCCTGCCTCCCTGCGCGGATTCTTTGAGTGGGACGGAACGCATCCAGTAACGCTTTCGATGCTTGCCGCCGAATTGGTGCGCGTAGCAAACGGCCCCGTGGCGTTCCTTGCGATCGGCGAATGCGCGGGTGCGTTCGGCGCATGGGCGCGCACCTCGCCTGACGGATGGCGCACGCAGCCACCAACCATGACCCCGAACGAACTGCGCGCCGCGCTTCGTTTCGCAGGCGACCCCATGCACCGCGGCGAATCGATGGTGGCCGTTGGCTTTGCCGCTGATGCGGGCTCGCTGTCCACATTAGCGCCCGATGTGGCAGCCACGCTCGTCAACACCGACGGAACATTCCTGCACGCTCACGCAGCGGTGGCCTCGTACCGGCCCGTGCCGCGTGCCACAGTGGAGATCACCGCGGCCGGACAGTTGCTTGCTGAACAACCACTGCGCTCCGTGTTGCACGCGTTGCGAAACGCTGAAGGCACGGAAACCGCGTTCTTGCGCGGCTCACTCTGGGCTGTCCCGATTGGAGCGTCAGCATGAGTCTTCTGATTGCAACGCTTGCCATTGGACTGGTGTTTGCCGTGCTTGCGCTTGGCATCTACATGTCCTTCCGCGTCTATCAAATGCCGGATATCACCGCGGATGGTTCGTTCCCGTTGGGTGCCGCCATCACCGCGCGGCTTCTGCGCGATGGCGCTGACCCGGTGACAGCCACCCTTGCTGGCATGGCAGGCGGCGCGCTTGCTGGCGCAATCACCGGCACCATTCATGTGCGTTTCAAGGTGAATGCGCTGCTCTCTGGCATCTTGGTGATGACGGCGCTTTACTCAGTGAACCTGCGCATCATGGGCGCGAGCAATGTGCCCATCAATGCGCGCACGCTCTTCACTCCGTTTGAAGAAGCAGCGCGCGCATCGTTTGGACCAGAGACCAGCATTCTTGGCCGCAGCGTTCCATCGGGTGATCTTGGGCTACTCGCGGCCAGCGCGCTGATTGCCGGCATTGCCACCATTCTCATGGTGCTGTTCCTCAAGACCGAACTCGGTGCAGCCATGCGAGCCACCGGCGACAACGCACGCATGTTGCGCGCGCTTGGTACCAGCACCGACCGCATGACGGTGCTGGGGCTTGCGGTCTCCAATGCGTTGGTGGCGCTCTCGGGATCGCTCTTTGCGCAGATGCAGGCATTTGCCGATGCGCAGATGGGTATCGGCGTCATCGTGCTTGGTCTTGCAAGCGTGATCTTGGGGCAGAGTCTCATTGGTCCAGTGCGATCGATAGCGCTGGCAGTGATCGGCGCAGTGATGGGCGCCATACTGTTCCGACTGCTGGTTGCCATTGCCATCCGCCTTGGTCTGGATGCAAACGACCTCAAGCTGGTCACGGCGCTGGTGGTGCTTGCTGCGATCGTTGGCCCCGGTTTGATCAAGGAAATGGGCAGGAAGCGAGGCACTCATGCTTCAACTTAATTCCGTCCGCAAGACCTTCAACCCTGGAACAGCCAACGAAGTCCGCGCGCTTGCAGGCGTGACGCTTGCGCTGGCGCCGGGCTCGTTCACGGTGGTGATCGGCACCAACGGTTCCGGCAAGAGCACGCTGCAGGCGGCGATCTCTGGCGCGTTTGAACTTGACGCTGGTTCTATCTCCGTAGACAACACTGACATCACTCGGTGGCCGGAGCACCGCCGCGCGCACCTGATCGGACGCGTCTTCCAAGATCCGTTTGCTGGTACGGCTCCAAGCCTGACCGTTGCAGAGAACTTGGCGTTGGCATCAAAGCGCGGCAAGTGGCGAACGCTGGCACCGCTGCTGCGCGGCGCGCGGCGCGGCGAATGGAAGAACCTCTTGGCACAGATCGGCCTTGGTCTTGAGGATCGTCTTGATGATCCGATCGGTCTACTCTCGGGCGGACAGCGACAATCGATCACTCTTCTCATGGCCACGCTGACTGGTCCAAAGGTGCTGTTGCTTGACGAACACACCGCCGCGCTTGACCCACGTAGCGCGGAGCTAGTGATTTCACTCACCACGCGACTGGTTGCCAGTTCCAGCGCCACCACGGTGATGGTCACCCACTCCATGCAGCAAGCAGCAACACTCGGCGACCGCCTGATTGCCATGCACCGCGGGCAGGTCTATTTGGATGTCTCTGGCGCAGAGAAGCAGCGGCTCACGGAAACCGAACTGCTCGCGCTCTTCAGCCAAATGCGCCGCGATGACCGGTTTGATGACGACGCCTGCCGCTTGGTGTCTGCGCAGTATCGGTAGACGCGCACCTTAGCCAAGTGCCCCGCAATAGAACGCGAAAAATGCAAACTATTGAATGTGTCGCACTTCGCCCGGCTTTGCTTCCTGCGCTTGACTTATTGCGCGCAAGATCAAAGGTGCTAGGTCAGCAAGTCGATTTGTACGGGCAACCAACACAATGACAAAAATTTGCCCCGCGTTGACTTGTTGTTGATAGACAAGATTTCTGTCAGTGGTTACCAATCCCGCGTACCCGGACTCCGTCATGCGTGCGAGAAGTTTGCCATTCTTTGTGCCTGACCATCCGATGGCCGTGACATGGTCAACTTCAACTCCGACGAAGTGCTTTATCAATCCCACCGGCGTGCATTCATCAAGCAGCAGACGCACGGGGATCCTTACCGCTGGTGGCGAGTTGGCGCAGCCACTCCAATGCCTGAATTGCTTGCTCGCGGTGAACGCTCGGGAAGTCGCCTAAAAACGTGTCGAGCGAGTCGCCGCCTTCAAGGTATTCAATCATCGTCTCAAACGGAACACGTGTTCCGGTGAATACTGCAACGCCACCCAGAATGTCTGGGTCTTGCGACACGATGGCATTACTCGGTGAAGTGTTCGAGGACATTAACTCAGTATAGATCGGTATGTGTGGAAAGTGAAAGTCGATCCATCCGGGATGCACCTACGCAACGCGCACCTCGAACCGCACTCCGAGTGCTGCGGCCACTCGAAAGATCGTCTCGATTCTTGGGTTCGCACGCGATGAGAGTGCCTTGTACAGGTTCTCGCGCCCGAGGCCAGTGTCGCGAGCGATCTCACTCATGCCGCGTGCGCGGGCCACGTCGCCAAGCGCGACGAGTAAGAACTTCGGATCCTGGACGCGCAGTGCCTCGTTCAGGTATTCGGCAATGGCCGCATCGCTCTTCAGGTAGCGCACCGGATCGAACGGTGTCAACTTGACGGGGCGGGATTGTCGGCGGGTGGTTGGCTTTGGGTGCTTACGAAGGGTCATGTGGATGCCGCCTGAGTTGTCTCTCATACGATACACCGCCTTTCGTGGTGAGCAAGCCCCATACGGCTGCGACACGATGAATTCCTTGCGATCGCCTTCGGTCGCAACGTGTCCGGACGCGTGACCGCGTGCTCCGCCGGAACACCGGCACGAGATCAACCCCCTTCAATCACGCTCTAAAAACACAATCACGCGTGCGCGGAGCACCTGCTCCAGCGCACGCGTGATTGCGGTCAAGATCACTTCTTGCTGTCGGCAGGCTTGGTGTCCGCGGGCGCAGCAACTGCACCACTCACCTTGGTGATGGCAGCCTTTGGATCGGCCTTCACTGCATCCACGCAACCAGGGCAGCAGGTGCGAACGAGCGAGCAGTTCACGACCACGTCAACAGCGCCATCGCCGAGTGGCTTGCCACTGATCGGGCACGTGGTGGCCTTGTAGGAAGTCTTCTGCGTAGCAACTACCTGCTTCTCATAGTCAGCGGCGAACTTGGCTGGATCGTTCTTGAACTTGTTGACGCACTTTCCGCAGCAGAACTTGTAGACACGGTTCTGCCAAACGAACGTCTTGGCGTCGGCATCAAGTGCATCGCCGTTCATCACTAAGCACGTCTTCAGTGGGTAAGCGGGAGAGGCCTTCACAATGGCGTCATTCATCGCCGGGCGGTACTTCTCTGGCTCAGCCTTAAATGAGGCGGCGCACTTTCCGCAGCAGAACTTCACCTGCGTGCCGTCCAAGGTCTTGTCCTTCATGCCCTCAAGGACAACCACCGTGGCATCCTTACCAAGCTTCTCACCGGAGACCGGGCAGGTCTCGAGCGGATATGCCTCGCCCGAGAAGGTGGCGGGACCCGCGGCCGTCATGGCAAGTCCGGCAGAGGTGGCGAGTGCGGCAAAGGCGAGTGCAAGTCGGGTACGCATGTTCTGAGATCTCCAAGGCGGTGTATGGGGTCTGCCACCACGCGGCAGGATCAGCATGATAGGCGCGCGGACGAGAGTGCCGGAAACAGGGTGATGTCATCAACTCAGACCGACTAGGGGGTGATCGGCTTCGGCGGCGGATGACAAGTGAAACTACAAGAGACCGCTCCGGTCAGTGGGGCGCACGAGTACGAAACGCTCGCCACGTTCCCGACACCACAGACATTCTTCGCATCCTCCACGCACTGCTTTCGGCTCGGATCGCACCCAATGGTCGATGGATCTGGAGGTGGCACCACTTGAGCAGATGCGGAATCGGATGCGGAAAGCACTGCAAGGATCGTTGGAAGCGAGGGACCTGTTCCGCCACGCATCGTCCATTCGATCGCCGATGCGGTGACTCGCGAAGTTGCTGTGTTGTTCGAGGACAAGTCATACACCGTCATTCCTGACGCACCGGAGTGCGCGTGAACACTCGTGATTTCTAAACCACCCTTGGAAATCTTGAACTTGTTCTCGCCGGTAGGCGATACATCGACAGGGATCACTTGCTCAAGACATTGGTATGTCACCGTTACTGCCATTGGTGACTCAACACTTCCACTGCTCGTCCCGAGAAGTTCGTATGAGACATCCGCGCCATCACCAGTGCTCGTTGCGATCAGTTGGTAGTGAAAGGTCATCCCGAGTTGTAAATCCTCAGCCGAAAGCGTCGCGATCACACGCGTACTCGGCTGGACCCCAGACTGTGTTGGCGTTGAAGTAAACCCGGCAACCAGCCCCACTGTGAGCGCAGACAAGCACCCAAAGAAACCCCAATAGGTTCCTGAATTCATCGTGTACTCCGTTGTAAACAGAATTACCGAAACCCCGTGGATGCCAGACACTGACAGCCCCCTAAGCCACACAGTGTAGCCATTCCAAAAATCGCATAAATCTGAAATCGTGCGCGAACACATTCACCGCTCTCTTGCAGGCATCACCACTGCACTTACGCGACGCGTACCTCGAACCGCCCGCCTCAACTGCGGCGACCTGAATGGCGACGGCGAGGTGAACGGCGCCGACCTCGGCAGGATGCTCATCAGCTGGGGGCTGTGTCAGTAAGGACGCGGTATGTGAATCCGCGCGCCCTGCAGCACATGTTGCGGGGGGGGTGCGCCGGTGACAAAGCGAGAAAATCACTTCGTCCCGCGAATTTCGTGATGGAAAGCGAGGGGGATTTTCGTTCCTTATACATGCAATCCTCTCAAAGGGTGCGCCCTCTCGGCTGTACGTTCAGTCGTCGAGGGTCTCCAAACGAGTCGATCACGTTTCGTACATCCGAACACCATGAAGACCACGCATCTCGCCGCCTCCGCCCTGTTCATCTCCGCCGTGACCGCTGCTGGCGCGCATGCTGCCATGACCGGCGTCACTTCCACCAACTACTCAGTAACGGATGGCGCTCGTCGCTACTCCGTGATGGATGTCTACGTGGACTTCACCGGGGCGTATGACAAGCTCGTCAACTTCTACGGCACCACCGGTTCCACCAGCATGGTGGTGACTTCCATCAACGGCATTCCCAATAACGGCTCATCGCTCGTTGCGGGAAACGGCGCGGGATTTGCGCAAGCGGCCGGCACAAGCTGGATGCCCGCTTCCGGTGCCGCAGGTAACGCGTGGGACTCCTTCGTGACGATCGGCGCACGCACACAGGACGCCGCCGCAGGAATCGCCGCGGACAACTACTTCACGAACGCCACCACTGTGGGTGCTGACACTATTGCTGGTGGAAGCACCGCGCTCGGCGCCTATGAAGGCGCTGGCTGGTACACGAACCTCCCCTCTGGCAACCACGTCTACGCCGGCACCTACGCCGACAAGCGCATCATGCTCGGTCGCTTCAGCGTGGAGACCACGAACCTGTCTGCCACCGATGTGTTGACCTTGCAGTTCAAGGGCAACGTGACCATACGGGTGGATGGTGCAAGTCCAGGCGCAGGCACGGTGAGCCAGCCGTCATTCAACCAGACCTTTACTTATGGCTTCGTGCCGGCACCGGGCGTAGTGGCAATCCTTGGGCTCACGGGCCTGGTGGGTAGTCGTCGTCGCTGAGTTTGCGCGGATCACGATCTCTCACAAAGAAAGCCTTCACATGCAACTTAACCTCCCATCCTTATCGTCCGTGACCCCATCGCATTCCGTTCGTGGTAGCGCGATGGTGTCGTTCATCGCTGCCGCGGGGGCGATGGCAGTGGTTGGCACCGCACACGCGCAAAGCATGGCCCGCGTGTGGGGAGCCAACGTCTTGGGTCAGGCGAGCCCGCCACAAATTGTTGAGGGGGTAACGGCTGTGGCACTGAGCAGCGAACACAGTCTCGCGCTGCTCCCGAATGGCAGCATTCGTGGTTGGGGAGCGAATACCGTCAATGGCATCAACTTCAACTATGGCCAGACGGTTGAGCCATCGGACCTTGGAGCCTGCAAGGCCATTGCGGCGGGTACCTCTATCAGTGTCGCGCTCCGCACGGATGGCATCGTGCGCGTGTGGGGCAAAACGGATTCTTACGGCACGAAAACAATTCCGACAGACCTCGGAGCTTGCACAGCCATCGCGTGCATGAGCAACCACATCGTTGCCCTGCAGGAAAGTGGCACCGTGCGCGCATGGGGCAGGAATGACAAGAATCAATGCGTGGTGCCTGCGGACCTCGGGGCCTGCAAGGCCATCGCTTGCGGCTCACAAAACTCTGGCGCGATCCGAACCGACGGAACAGTGGTCGTCTGGGGATCTAACGACCATGGCGTCTGCACCGTGCCGTCGGATGTTGGCGCGTCCACCGCTATCGCGATCGGCGACCGTCACGGGATTGCGCTCCTCGAAAACCGCACTGTCCGCACGTGGGGAAGCAACGCCCAAGGCCAGCTCAACGTTCCCGTTGGTATCGGCGCATGCATCGCTGTCGCGGCGGGCTATTACAACAGCGTGGCGCTGCAGGCGGACGGCGTGGTTCGCGCGTGGGGCAACAACACCCAAGGCGAGTGCAATGTGCCGCCGGACCTTGTTGGCGTCACATCAATTGCCGCAGCTGGTTACAACGTTGCTGCGGTGCAGGCGAAGAGCTTTATCGAACTGTTGTCCGACGCCACCACCGCCAACGCCGCTCTCACCGCCTCCAACGCAGCCCTCACCGCCCGCCTCAACTGCGGCGACCTCAACGGCGACGGCGAAGTGAACGGCGCCGACCTGGGCAGGATGCTCATCAGCTGGGGGCAGTGTCAGTAAGGCATCGCACCGGGACTTGTACTTCGCCGTACTTCCAGAACCACAGAATGAAGGGACTGTTGTAGCCGAAGAAGCGCGGCGTGCCATCCGCGCGCCACTGCGGATTGGCGGCAATCCATTCCTTGACGATGGTGAGCCCGCGCTGGAAACTCTCGTCGTTGTAACTACCGCGCACTCCAACACTCGCATAGGTACGCGGTGCGATCTCGCGGACAACTACTTGTCCATCAGTGCCAAGAGTTCCCGTTTCGTTTGTGCGGTAAAGAAATGCCATCGACGTCATCACCTGCGAATCCTGCTGCGAGTATTCCATTTCCACCGGAGACGTCATTGGAATGTCGTTCTTGGAGATGTGATTGAAGAGCGTGCCAAACATCGGCCCCATCTTCTCGTCGCTGCCGGCGCCATCATTCTTGGTTACCACCGCCTCTCGGTACTGCGGATACTCCTTCACTTCCACCACCCCAACTTCAGTCAACAGCGGCCAACCCTCGGGTAATTCGGCTTCGTGAAAATATGTCACTTTGCCTGATTTCCGAACGCAACCAATCACGGTCACCGCCATTCCAGCGGCGATCACACTGCCAATGATGGTGCCGAGACGCAGTCGTGATCGCTTTGAGTTTGGTGGAGTGATGGTGGTGTTCATGAGCGTTGGGTTGTAAGTGAACTAGACCTTCAATGTAGCAACTGGAGAACTGCGGCTTCAGCGCGACGAGAGTGCCTTGTCTTGTCTTGGTTTTCTGGGCTCGCGCTCGCGCTTCCGGGTGGGGGTCGAGGGAATTGCCGATCCAAACCGGACCGAACGGGCGTTTGATGTGAAACACGCGCTTATCGCCCCCACAGCGCCTGCAAAGGCGGTTGCCTGTATCCTCTGACGATGAAGGATACTTTCGCTGAGCTTGGACTTGGACCGGAACTGCTTGCCGAGCTCGCGGCACTTGGATACGAAGAACCCACACCCATCCAGAAGGCGGCCATCGTGCCGCTCATGGAGGGTCGCGACCTGCTTGGTCAGGCTGCCACCGGCACGGGTAAGACCGCGGCGTTTGCGCTGCCGCTTCTGCAGAGGATTGGCAAGACGCCCGCAGTGGCGCTCAAGCCGTTCGCGCTGATCTTGGTGCCCACGCGCGAACTCGCCGTGCAGGTGTCCGAAGCGCTCCATAAGTACAGCAAGAAACTTGGCACCTCCGTGGTGC
>CAMDCW010000039.1 GCA_945890745.1 Phycisphaera mikurensis NBRC 102666 | reverse complement strand
CCATCCTGCGAACCGCACCCAGGCGCTGCATCCAGCGATCCAGTGTGCTGCGCCGCGGTCTGCGCACAAGACACCTACTGCTGCGATACGGAATGGGATGCGGACTGCGTTGGCATTGCGCGCACCATCACTTCGTGCGGATGCACTTACGAGTGCGGCGATATCTGTGCCGGCGATTGCTGTCGTCCCCATGACAACGGCGCATGCGACGATGCGGCGTGCTGCGCTTCGGTCTGCGCGCAAGATGCGTATTGCTGCGACACCCAGTGGGACAGCGTCTGCGCAGGTGTCGCTCGCGATACCTGCACCGCCAAGGACGAGGCGTGCCCAGTTCCGCCGTGCGGAAGTGACTTGCTGCAGAGTTGCTGCGTGCCCAGCACGCTGCCAAACTGCTCCGATGAGAGTTGCTGCCGACGCGTGTGCTTGGTCGACTCGTTCTGCTGTGACACGTCTTGGGACGTCACTTGCGTGAATCTTGCAGCTGAAGATCCTTCATGCGGTTGCGATCAGAACAGTTGCGGCGATGCAAGTGCTGGTAGCTGCCTGCAAGTGCACGCCTCGCCGTTCTGCAATGAACTTGGCTGCTGCCAAACCGTGTGTGCGTATCAGCCGTCGTGCTGCGACACGACCTGGGACGCCAACTGCGTGGCAACCGCGCAGTTCTTCTGCGGCGATGCGGGCTTCACTGGGCTGCTCGATCACTACCGTGGCGGACCACTGGGCAACACCGGTCGTGCGCAGCCGCCTGCTGGTTGGATCCCGCCCCGTGAGCGTGGAGCGATGCGTCATCCGAAGCCGCTGCCACCGTCGATCCCGATCCCCAAGCGCCCGGCAGTTGAGCCGCAACCACTCCCGCGTTCCGACGGCAAGCAGGGGCAGTCAGTGCCCGGAAAGCAGTTGGACGCCGCGGTGCAGCCGATGAAAGAGATGCAAACCGGCAAATTCGGAGCGAATGCTGGTAAGCCTGGCGCTGGAAAGTAAAGCGCGAATCAATACTGCCGACACGCGAACACCGGCAACATGTCCGGCAGTCATCGTTACCGAAAGTCCCGCGAGCTCTGCGCGATGTGGTCGCCCATTGCTAACTGATTCAATTCTTCTGACAGGTCCGTGATGCGGCGCACCACCAGGTGCGTCACCCCGGAACGATGCTCAACCGTGCCTTCCGCCAAGAGCGTAGTTGCGTGGCGCACGATCGCTCGAACTCGCTCGTACACACGGGGTCGAATGATGAGATTGGCAATGCCCGTCTCGTCCTCAATGGTCATGAACATGATTCCCGATGCTGTGGACGGGCGTTGTCGGCACAGCACCAATCCAGCGACGGCAGCGGTGGCTCGCTCGGAAGCTGCGCCGATGACGCGGAGTTGCGCGCACTCGGTTCCTCCGCGACGTGCGATTGATTCGCGCAGGAATCGAATCGGGTGGTCATGCAATGAGAGTCCGGTGCTGGAGTAATCAGCAGCAACGGAACGAAGCGGTGGTACTGGCGGCAAAGGCTGCGGCAGCATGTCAAAGAGCGTGGCGCCGCGCTGGGCGGCATCGTCAAGAACGGGGGTGTCGCCGCCGCGCAAGGCACGCACCTGCCAGAGTGCTTGCTGGCGGGAAATACCCATGCCAGCAAACGCGTCCGCCGCCGCCAGCCGCCGCAGCGCATGCAGACTGCAGCCAGACGAACGCCACAGTGATTCCACCGATGCATATGTTGGGTGGGAGCTCAGTGCGCGACGGGTTGGTGCGGAGTATGCGCCCGACGCGGAGTATTCCTGGCGCAGGTTGCGTGCCACGGATGCCACGGCCTGGCCGTCTTCGGCGCGTAAGCCGGACACCATGCGCAGGCCAAGGCGAAGCGCGGGGTGAGGCGTGGGATGAAGCGTGGGATGAAGCGCGGGATGAAGCGTATCCCCCGAGTGCACGCCAGCCTGATAGTTGGAAGCGAGATCATCGCCCGGTGCGGATCTTTCCTCAAGCGTGCAGTCCCATTCACTTGCCAATACATCAACCGGGCGAACCTCAACCCCGTGTTCGCGCGCATCGCGCACCAACTGCGCGGGCGCGTAGAAACCCATCGGCTGACTGTTGAGAAGCGCGGCAGTGAATGCTGCCGGATGATGGCACTTGAGCCATGCAGACACATAGACCAAGAGCGCAAAGCTCGCTGCGTGACTCTCCGGAAATCCGTAACCAGAGAAACCTTGAATCTGCCCGAACACCTGCGCAGCAAACTGTTCGGAATACCCACGAGCCCGCATGCCGGACTCCAATTGATCCTTGAATGCAGCAATCTGATTTCCGGAGCGCTTCCATGCAGCGATGGCGCGGCGCAGTTTGTCCGCCTCACCGGGCGTAAAGCCGGCTGCTACTACGGCAAGCAACATCGCCTGCTCCTGAAAGAGTGGCACACCAAGCGTCTTTCCAAGGACGGCGCGAATGGATTCGTTGGGATAGTGCGTTGCATCAGTACCGTCGCGCCGACGCAGGTATGGGTGCACCATGTTTCCTTGAATTGGCCCCGGGCGCACAATGGCAACTTCAATCACCAGGTCATAGAAACAGCGCGGTTTCAGGCGCGGCAACATACTCATCTGCGCGCGGCTTTCGATCTGAAATACCCCCACCGTGTCGGCGCGACACGCCATTTCATACGTTGCTGGGTCTTCAGCAGGAACGGTGCAGTAGGTCAGCGCTCCAGCGCCGGAACGATCGCGCGGCCAGCCCGGCACCGGGCAGTTGTTTCCAAGATCAATCGCTTTACGAATAGCGGTGAGCATTCCCAGCGCGAGTACGTCCATCTTCAGCATGCCCATGGCATCAATGTCATCTTTATCCCACTCAACGATGGTGCGCGCGTCCATGCGCGCGTTGCGCACGGGCACAAGTTCGCACAGCGGACCGTCGGTGATGATGAATCCGCCAACATGTTGCGAAAGATGACGTGGGAACCCTTCTATTGCCGCGGCAATCCGCACCGCTTCCGGCGATTCCGGCGGAACGCCGAGCGCTTTCGCTGCCTCACGCAATGAACTACGGTCGCGAAAGCAAATCACTTCCGCGCATAACGCCGCGCGTGATCTGCCCCAGGTTCGATAGATGAACTGAATGACTTCTTCGCGCCGCTCGTGTTCAAAGTCAACATCAA
Source organism: Phycisphaera mikurensis NBRC 102666 (assembly GCA_945890745.1). Taxonomy (GTDB): domain Bacteria; phylum Planctomycetota; class Phycisphaerae; order Phycisphaerales; family SM1A02; genus UBA966. The sequence goes on along the minus strand of CAMDCW010000039.1, from coordinate 14,224 downwards.
TATCTGGTGGTTCATCGCGTTCTCGGCTGATGAAACGCTCAAAGAGCATGTCGCTGCGAGTGGGGTCAACAGCAGTAATTCCAAGGCAGAAACAGACGGCGCTGTTCGCCGCAGCGCCGCGACCTTGACAGAGAATGCTTCGCGATCGTGCAAAGCTGACAATGGCGTACACGGTGAGGAAATAGCACGCGTAGCCAAGTTCAGCAATGATGGTCAATTCATGTTCAAGTTGCGCGTGCACCTTTGCCGGGAGACTCGGCCAGTGCAACGCTGCTCCCTCCGCGACCAGTCGCCGCAGGTGTGTCATTGGCTCAACGCCGGGTGGTGCAACTTCGCGCGGGTATCGATAGCGGAGCATGGACATGGAGAAGCCAGCACACCGTTGCGCCACTGTGGCGCTGCGTGCGATGGCTGAGTCGCACACTTCGCGCGGAACATCCGTAAGTACCGCGCGCATGCCGGCGGCGTCAACCAAGTGTCGCGCGTCGTCGGGAAAGAGTCGCGCGCCGTGGTGCGCACATCCATGCGCCCGATCAACGGCGCGCGTTCGTTCAAATAAACGTAACTCTTGCACCGTGTGTCCGGCGCGGATGGCAGTCACAATGTCCTGTATTTCCTGCCTATCACGGACATGGCAGTATGGATCGTTGCTGGCCACCAGCGGCACGCACACTTCAGAGGAAAGCCACTCCAACTGCAACAACCGAAGCGCGGCATCCGGGCCGGATCGACGTACGAATCCAAGTGAAAGACGATCATCATCAAAGACGGTACGAAGCCAGCGAAGTGATTCAAGAAACCGCGGCTGCATGGCACCGTATTCATCGGGCGGCATCACGATGGCTTGCACGCCAGGAATGGCAAAAGGCGCAAGCGGCCGATCTGTCCCTGGCTTGCGTCCGGATCCATGACCGGATCCATCACCCGGTTCACCGCTTCCAAGTGACTGCACGCTGGCATCGACTAGATCATGGAGCCACAGATGGCACGCCGATGAATTGCGCGCGGCGGTGCGTGATTCAATGCCAGCTGCAACGGCAGCAACATTTTCGTCCATGTCAAGCGTCCAGCCGGCCCGGCGCTTGCCAAGGGTGAGCAATCGGCACAGGCGCGCGTAGCCGTCCGCTGAATCAGCAAGCAACACCACCTCCAGGTGCGCTGGTTCATCATCAGCGCCAAGCAGAAAATTGCAGCGCGTTCCAACCACCAACTGCATGCCATGCTGCTTTGCAGCAACATGCGCGCGCACGACCCCGGCCATGGTGTGACGATCAGCGATCGCCACTGCGCCAAGCCGAAGCTGCGCCGCACGGGCGATGACCTCTTCAGGATGGCTTGCACCTTCAAGGAAGGTGAAGTTGCTGAGAGCCGCCAGTTCACAGAATGGTTGATTTTCAAGCACAGAATCGACGCCTTGATTATTTGTACGGTGTTTGTTAGTATACTTAACCAAAGGGCGAAATCCAAATGCGCCACCGCGAATACGCTGACACTTGCACCTGTCGGCTGGCATCTTGCGGATCATTCTCATGCACATGGCACACATCACTCTTCTCGCTTCCGCCCTGCTCTGCAACGCATTCGTGCATGGGAGCGCAAGTGCCAGCGTGCCGCCAGCAGTGACTGATCAAGCAACGCCGAGCGCACCGGCCGCTGTACCAGTAGCTGCGCCTGCCGCTGCACCCGCAACACTGATGCCGCAATCGCCGCTGCTCAATACGCCGGAAGCTGTATCAACTACTGCCAGCGCGACGCCAGAGCGCACGCTGCCAGTGGATCCGGTGCTCCTGCACTTGGGTAAGACGGTTGCCGGGGAGCGATCGATCTCTGTGACGTATGAGGGGAACACCTACATCTTTGCGAATGCTGGCACGCGCGACCAATTCAATCGCGATCCAGCGCGCTTTGCTGCGCAACAAGGCGGCGCGTGCGGGCGAATGGGGCCGCTCGGTGGGCTCGGCGACGCGCGCCGATATGCGTTGCAGGAAGGGATGCTGTACTTCTTTGCATCCGACGAATGCATGAAGTTGTTTCGTGCTCAACCGCGGCGCTATATGGAGCCCGCTGATGAATTGCCAGCGGGTACGCCCGAGCAGCAAGCCGCTGGACTCGCAGCGCTCGACCGATGGATTGCCTGGGCTGGCGGGAGAGACGCTGTAAAGGCTGCGAAGGTATTCACGCAGGTATCAACCAGACGCGTCCTGCAAGGTGCTGATTCATGGGATGTCACCGAGACGCTGGAGTTTGCTGGGCCGCACACCATGCGCCGCATGGATGCATGGCAGAAGGTGGGCGGAACGGCAAAGGACAACTATCAATACGAAACGCTGCTGACGCCGGACACTGCGGTGATCACTTCAAGCAATGGCCGCACCACGCCGCTGGTCGATTCGCGACGCACGGCCTTTGAGCGACTCATGAATCGCCAACCGTATGCAATTATGCGTGCGCGCTATCGACCCGAGGCGGGACTCCTGGCACTCAAGACCGGCGAAGGAACGCTCGGCGACGCGCGTTGTGATTACATCGTGACGTGGTTTGAAGGAAACGCGACGTACTTGGCGATCGACAAAGAGACCGGTCGACTGGTGCAGATCAGTCATCCCGGTCGCTTTGGTGATGCCAGTATTGCATCGCTGACTATGGATGCTGTGGCCTATGCAGGTCCGGATGCGCTGCGTCTTCCCACGCAATGGGTGGTTTCACGCAATGCCGAGAAGGACGGCATCAAGGGTCCAGTCGCTTCAATCAAGGTGACGACACCAGTCGCACCGTAATGGCTGCCGACTGAGTTCTAGCAGCGGATTACTCGCGTGGAGTTGGTGTTGAACCGGCTGGAGCTGTTACACCTGGTGCCGGTGCAGACGGCGTTGGTGCCGGTGCAGGCGTCGTTGGCGCCGCTGCGGGCGCTGAGTTCGCGCGCCAGAATCGTGCCGTGTATTGCCATGACTCGCGCTGGCCAGGGATGGGGGCATACGTACCAAAGTTGCCGCGACCTTGGGCACGGCGCTGATAGACGGGATCCTCTTCCGTCGACTCAATCTGGCCGGCATTCACGCAACTCCACTTCACCATTCCAGCCCCCACCTCGCGGGCTGCTTCGATCGCTTCGGCATCGCCCACCTTCTGAACGGACGCAAGGAAGGTGCTCGAACCGATCTCAGTGGCGGTTCCTTCAGCTGGCGCATCCTGCACGACTTGAGCTTCAAGAACGGGCGTCATTCGGTCGCCGCGGTAATTCATGATGAATGGATTCACACTGCAACCTGCCAGAAATGCGCTCGCAAGGGTGAACGAGAGAACGCGGCAGCATGCCAGCGTGCGCGCAGATATCAGTGTGCAGGTGGGATTCATGGGAAGCATTCTACGCATGTGCACGCTGCACGACATCGTTACCAAGGCGCGCGCGCAATTGATCCACGAATTCACCGATAGCGCGCTCTGTGGCTGCATGATGATCGTTTTTTGAATGAGTGTCGGTATTGCGATCGCCCCCACTGCCCCCGTGCGCAATGTTCGGTTTGTGTGTTCCTGCGGCTGCCATGCCGACCGCGCCACTGAGAAATGGGGTTCCGCTCTGGCAGCGACCCATACGTGCGGCCGTCAGCAGTATTCGCTCAACACCTTCGCCGCGTTCATGGTCGCCCAGATGCATGCGCTGTATGCGCGGACGCAGAATGGACCACAGGTGTCGCGCGTCACGGGTGGGTGCGCCAAAGTGGATGGTGCCAATGACCGGCGCCAAGCGCGCACGTTCAATGCGTACCTCAAGCGTCCGTACGCCACGACTGTGCGCACAACCGATACGTGGCGCGCGCACGGAACCATCTTCGTTTCTACTTGCATTGCCTGCAGATGCCAACGCGGCACAGAGGAATTCAACCGCTTGCATGCATGCCAGGTCCACTGCTTCCTGTTGCGCGCACGGCGATGCAAAGACAAATTCGCCCACCACCGGATCCGGCGGCGCAACAGCGCGAAATGGCCACGCGCGCACGCCCGCAGCCATATCAAGCCGTTCGCCGAGTTCTGGTCCATAGCGATCCGCAAGCGCCGAACGCGCGATGGCGCGCGCTTCACCAATGCGAGTGAGATTCACCTCCCGTAGCGCGGCGCAGATGGAATCAGCGAGCCGCAAGCATTCAAACGGCAGTTCATCAAGTACGGGCCGGCACCCCAGTGCAACGCCCATGGCTTGCACAACTGCCTGGCCGCTCGAGGGCGCACTGCCAATCGCGTGAACAATTCCACGGCGCGTCAGCCCGCGTTCCACGCGCGCCACAACGCGACGGGCGCCACCATTCACACGGAGGCATCCGCTGACATCAAGCAAGATGAGGGGCGGCAGCGATGACGACAGCGATGCCGGCAGCCCATGCGGCGTTAGCGATGCTGGCATGGTTCCCATCGCGCGCGGCAGCCGCGATGACTTTTGCGCCCGCTCTACAGAGCGTTCGACATCTTCAATATGAACACGCGGCGTGAAACGCATGCACCAGAGCGCCATGCGATGGAGCATGGCAGGGGATCGCTTCCACTCGGGAAGCACAATCGCGATGAACCATGGAATAACAGTGGGCGGCATCGATGAATCTCACCTTGGGATCACGCAGCGCCTCGGCCGTCATTCCCACGCGCCCAACGTGTGCCGCGACTGGTGACTCGGTCATGCGAACGCGAGCGAGCGATGACCCCAGCGCTTGGCTCGGCGCTCTCCGTATGTTCCAAGGCGCGCAACTCCTGAGCACTCCGTAAGGCGTGATCTGCAATCAATCGCTCGCCGCGCATGGCGCGTCTTCGCGCAGCTGCTGCCTCGCGCACGGGGGGATCGACCGCCCCCTGCCACTGCCAGGAGTGCGTCGTCTGTGCGCTGCATTCGCTGGAAATATGCATGGATGCCCCCTTGGCACGCTCGAGCGTCACGTGCCATGTGGGCTCGGGCGGAATACGTGCCACCAGGGAATCGATGGCTCGCTGCGCCCCTCGATTGCGCGATTCTTCACGTGATGCACAGGTCGTATCCGCGATGAATTGCGCTTCAAAGCGAGCTTTCGCCACACTTTGTTTGTCCAGCGCTCGTAACCACGGCGCGCGTTCGGTGATAGTGCGTGCAGTTCGCTCCGCGCGTTCCACCATCCAACGCGTGGCGCATGCAGTCAGCACACCGCGGCGCGCACCGCGGCGATGTTCTGCTCCGCGCATGGAGAGAAGACATGTATCGGACGCCGCGAGTTGCAATCGGCGCGTTGCAGCAAGATCAAATCCACGGCCATCGGCAATCACTGCACACACACCCGGGCAGCGCACCGCTTGTTCGATCGCCCAGAGCCGCGCTCCGGGATCGTGCGCAGGCACATCAACGAAGAGCGAGCGATCATGCAGCCGCGCATCGGGCCAGGTGCGCGGGACGGGCTGACCAAACATTCCCGCGATGGGCGCGCGCATTCCGCGCACCAGCGCATCGGCTGACGGCCACGCCTCGCGACCAACCCACACCACATGTCGATGCGCACCCGCGCGATGTCGATCGTCATGCAAGAGCGCGTTCCATGCCAACTGCACCAGCACCGCGCGCACCTCGGGCAGCGCGCCCCACCACTCATGCAGCCCCGCGGGCGCAATGCCGCCCCCGAGCGCGCCATCGATGGCTGTCCACCCAGTAGCGATATGAATGGGACGATCGGCCACCGCGTGTCCACGGCCTTCCAATGCACCAATGCGCTCAGCCAACGCCGCACGTACGGCGCGGCGTTGCTCGGTGCCTTCGGATGGAATTGAATAGCCCATGGGATGTGTTGTACGGTATTTGTTAGGATACTATCGGCGCAACACCATGTCCAACAACACCCGTTCACAAGGGCAAAAAGAATCCTTACCCGCGCCGCACGCGCACGAATTAGCCTGAGCTGCACAGGTCACCCTCATGCATCACACCACTCGACTCGTCACCCTCGCTGCGCTCCTCATTACTTGCACGGCGATCGCGGCGCCACGACTGCAATCCGCGCGCCCCGCCCCTGCAACGCAACCAGCCGCAACACCGGGTCCGAAGACCGCCGCCAAAGCAGCCGACAAGGTGGTGGACAAGACTGCACCGACATCTGCGATTGCGCCTGCGCCTGCACCGAAGCCTGCGCCAACGCCTGTGACGACGCCGGCGACGACATCGGCGCCAACACCTGCACCGACGCCTGCGCCGACGCCTGCGCCGACGCCTGCGCCGACGCCTGCACCAACGCCTGCACCAACGCCAGCACCGACGCCCGAGCCGACACCTGCACCAACGCCCGATCCGACGCCTGCACCCGAGCCAACACCAGCGCCTGCGCCTGCGCCGACACCCGAGCCAACACTCGAGCCCGAGTCAACGCAAACACCAACTCCCGCACCCGCCATTCCACCCGCCACCATCCCTGAAGCTGAGCCGACGGATACCGCCACACCGGCTGAATCCATCCCGCCCAGCGCCGCACCCGCTACCCCTACCGAGTCTGCCGCGCCTGCCGCACCTGCCGCTCCCACTGCACCCGCCGCTCCCGCCCCCGATCATGACAACGGCGAAACGCTCTGGCCGCAGACCGCCATCGTGGACGCAACCACCTACACGCTCTACACGCCGCAGTTTGAATCAATCTCCGGAACGCGCGCCACCGCTCGCGCCGCGTTCAGCGTGGAAATCACTGGAATGCCCGCTATCTACGGCGCAATGTTCTTCACCGCCGACCTGGACAACGATCTCGCCGCAGGCCTGATCGAAGTCTCCAACATGTTGGTGCAACACTCGCAACTCTCCAACAATTCCGATGCATCTGCTGCTGCCGCCGAGTTACAGAAGATGCTCTTTGGCGTGACCTTCACGGTGAACCGTGCAACAGTCATGCAGAACATGCAAGTAGCCAAGGACCAAACCGCAACGCGCGCATCACTCAGCAATGCGCCGCCAAAGATTCGCGTCATCGGTCACTCCGCTGTACTCCTACTACTCGACGGCAAGCCCGCATTGCGCGAACTCGGCGATAGCGGCATCGGCCTGGCACAGAACACTCCTTCGCTATTGGTGTTCGACAAAGCAACGCGCACGTGGTTCATACGCATCGGTACCGATACGTGGTTGCACTCCTCGCGTTACACGGGTCCGTACATTGCGGGCAAGACGCTTTCTGCATCCGCACTGAAGACCATCGCTGCAGCACTGCCAGAGCGCCACCCCGCGGCCGTGCCGACTACGCCGCCTCCCGCCGGCAAGACGCCCGAAGTGATCGTCAGCACGTCACCGATATGCCTGGTGAGCATCAACGGTCAACCAAACCTCACGCAGGTGGCCGACGGACTATTTGCCGTTGCCAACGCCAACTGCGATCTCTTCACTACCAGCGCGGATAACGCCTGGTGGCTCTTGGCCTCTGGGCGCTGGTTCACCTCCACCGACCTCATGAACGGACCATGGACGTACAGCAAGCCCGCGTCCATTCCAACATCGTTCGCACAGATCGATCCGCATGGAACATGGGGCAACGTGCTTGCTTCCGTGCCCAACACGCCGCAAGCCACGGAGGCCGTCTATCAACAGACCATCCCACATGTGGCAACGCTCGATCGCGCACTTGCCAAGGCGAAACTCTCCACCATCGGCGGTCCCGCGCGCTTCAAGCCCATCGCCGGCACCACCATGCAGTACGCAGCGAACGCCAGCTCGCCGCTCATCTATTGCAAGGAGATGTATTACCTCTGCGATACCGCCGCGTGGTTTGTTGCAAGCGCACCGAACGGACCATGGACGCTCTGCGACGCTGTTCCCGAAGAGATCTACAGCATTCCTCCAAGTTGCCCGATCTATGCGGCCACCTACGTGCAGGTCTACAACTCCGACGCTGACAGCGTGACTTTCGGTTTCACCGCTGGCTACATGAATAGCTATGAGAACGATGGAACGGTGGCGTACGGCACCGGCTACACCTATCCCGGTTCAATTGGCGCGCAGGACTTGGTGCTGGGCAACAACTCCGACATCACCGACGATGACACCTGGGACAATTACGGCGGCTATCCAAACACCTACGGGTATTGGCCAAGCTACGGCGATGACTTCGGAGGTTGGGGTTTCTACGGATACCCCGGCTGGGGCGACTACGGCCTCTACCCCGGCGCCTATTGGAGCGGCGATGGTTGGTGGGGCGGCGGCCGCGGCTTCGGCGTTGGCTTTGCGCTGGGTATGGGCTTTGGCGATGCGTGGCGCTGGGGCTATCACCCATGGGGTTGGCGCGATGGCAGCGGCTGGTGGAACAACCATTGGGGCGGCGCCTATCGACGCGGCTGGGATAACGCCGCGCGCAGTTACAACCGCGCGGGCGCTGCAGGCGACATCAGTCGCTACGGACAGATTGGCCCGTACCGAAAGACCACCGCTGGTGCGAACCGTGCTGAAGATAACGCCGCACGCGATGACGCAGCGTGGCATCACGCGGCAAACGGGAACGACAATGTGATGACCAATCGCAACGGTCAGGTGACGCAGCGTCGCGGCGATCAGATGTACACGCGCGCGGACGGTGCGTGGCAGAAGTCTGCTGGTGATGGAAACCGCACGAATGACGGCCAAGCAGCCGCAGCAAACGGTGCCACCGGTGCACGCAAGAATCAAGCAGCCGCACGAACCCCGGATGGATCGTGGCGCGATGGCGCCGCGCGCGCAAGTCAACGCAACGGAAGCGGCAACTTCCAGGAGCGCGACGATTCACCGATGGCATCGTCACAAGCGCGCAACACCAACTCAGACGGATTCCGCCCCGACCCAAATCACAACTTTGATGGCAGCCCGCGCGGTGCGTTCGCGCGCGGCGAAACCAACTACGCCACGCGCGGCAACGGCGGCGACAATGGCAACGGTGCTCAACAAGGAAACGGCGCCTCCGAGGGCGGGTCCTATCAACGCGGCGGCAATTTCAACGGCGGCGGTTGGGGAATCAGCGACCAAGGCGGCACCTACGCACAACGTTGGGGCAACGACTACGACCGCGGTCTACCCGGCTTCAACCAAGACACTGGTTGGTACGACCGCACCGTCTCGCGTCCGGTCAATCCGTACGGCTACGGATATGGAGGATGGTCGAACGGGTACCGCGGCTACGGACAGCTCAGCGGTTGGGGCGGGATGAATGGGTACGGCGGCATGAACGGCTACGGCGGTATGAATCGCGGCGGCATGGGTGGCCGCGGCGGCGGCGGTGGCGGTCACGGGCGGTGATGGCGAGCAGTCAGCGTCACGTCCGCTGCATCCGTCCCCGCTACGCATCGTCACGGTCGCAGTAAATCATCCGTCACATCATTCACGCCCGTGCAACCGGCGAGCGCCAGTGTGACGTCCAACTCGTGCGCCAGAATGGCAAGCACGCGGGACACGCCTTCTTCGCCACCGGACGCCAGCCCCCAAAGAATCGGGCGCCCCACGCACACCGCCTGCGCACCGAGTGCCAGCGCGCGAAGAATGTCCGTACCGCGACGGATACCGCCATCCACCAACACTGGTACGCGTCCCGCGACCGCATCAACGCAGTGCGGCAGCGCTTCAACCGTGGCGGGCGCTCCATCAAGTTGCCGACCGCCGTGGTTGGATACCAAGATTGCTTTCGCACCAAGTTCAACGCCACGTGCTGCATCTTCGGCGCGACAGATTCCCTTGAGGACCACGGGCAGTGGCGTCGAATCGCGCAACCACTCAAAGTCCTTCCAGGTGAGGCTTGCATCAATCGTCCAGGCGAGCGCCTCATGAATACCGCTCCCGGTGTGCCCGGTTGGACCACCCGGTCGTTCCAGATGCACGATGCTCAGGCCGTCCGGCACACGGAAGTGATTACGAATGTCGCGTTCGCGGATGCCCCACACCGGGGTGTCCACGGTCAGCACCAGCGCATCGCACCCCGCTGCGTGAGCGCGTTGCGCCAACTCGCGCACGGCTCCTCGATCACGACCGATGTACATCTGCATCCATGTCCGCGCGGAGGGGTCAATTTCTGTTGCCGCGGCGCGCACATCTTCAATAGTGGTGGTCGAGAGGCTCGAAAGAATCATCGGGACATCAGCGCGCGCGGCGGCGCGGGCAGTGGCTAACTCACCATCTGGGTGCGCCATCCGGTGCAGCGCGGTCGGCGCGATGCACAGTGGCATTGAGGCTTCACCGCCCAAAATGGTGGCACTGGTGGAACGCGCTGACACATCACGCATCACGCGGTACCAAATCCGCAGGCGCTCCCACGCGGCACGATTCTCATGCAGGGTGGTTTCAGCCCAAGCACCGCTGCGAAAATAGTCGCGCGGCAAGACGCGGAGCACTTCAAACGCATGGCGTTCAAAGTCATCAAGGCTGACGAAATCTGAAAATACAGCTGTCATGCATTGAAGATGGTACGCCTTCCGCCATCGCTCGGCTCTACCCTATCGCTATGCGAATCGTCCTCTTGCGCGCGATCTGTACAGCAAGCCTCGTTGCCATGCCGCTGGGATGCGATCACACGCCATCTCCTGCGCGACCCGGCTACGCACAGTCCGAAGCAAGCGCGGACGGTATTGGCCGCACCTATTACGGTCGAGAAATCGCTGCGTTCATGAGCCACCAAGGCATCTATTGGCTCGAACGCGGAACACGCGAATCGGAAGAGCGAACAGACCTCCTGATGGACGCGCTGGATCTCAAGCCAGGCATGACGGTTGCCGATATTGGTGCAGGAAGCGGCTACTTCACCGTGCCCATGGCCAAGCGGGTTGCGCCGGGAATCGTGTACGGCACTGATATTCAGCCGGAGATGTTGGCATTTCTTGAAGCGCGCGCACGCACGGAGAAGCTCACCAACATCACTGGCATCTTGGGCGACACGAGTGACACGATGCTTCCGGATGGAAGTCTTGACTTGGTCCTACTGGTTGACGCGTATCACGAATTTGATCAGCCGTGGGAAATGATGACGTCGATTGCGCGCGCATTGAAGCCGGGCGGGCGCGTTGCGTTGGTGGAGTATCGGGGCGAAGATCCGGAAGTGCCGATCAAGCCGCTGCACAAGATGACTGAAGCACAGGCACGCCGAGAGCTTGAGGCCGCTGGTCTCGTGTGGATCCGCACCGATGCGCGACTTCCGCTGCAGCACCTCATGTGGTTCGGGAAGTTTCCCTCAGACGAGTGACGCAAATTGGTGATGTGGCCGCTGTTCGCGCCATCTCAGACAAATCAACAGGAGCACGATGTAAAAATCGTGATCCCTGTTGGTCAATGCGACCTTCGATCACTTCCCATCATCCTTCACAAAGGAACGAAGCATGAAGACTCTTATCGCAATCGCTGCGCTGATCGCCGCCCCTTCGGCAAACGCCGCGATCATTACCCTCGACTTCGAGGGCGTTGGAAACAGTAACCCCATTGGCAACTTTTACAATGGCGGACTTGGCGTCAACTACGGCGTGGAATTCGTAGGCAATGCACTCGGCATCGTCGCCGGCGAGGCGGGCGGCGGAGGCAACTTCACCAACGCACCCAGCATGCCCACGATCCTTTTCTGGCTTGACGGTCCATCCACGATCATGAATGTCGCGGCAGGATTCACGGACGGCTTCGCTACCTACTACAGCAGCATCGACCAACCCGGCTCGATCGGCATTTATGACGGCCTGAACGGCACCGGCAATCTGCTTGCCACCCTCAATCTCACGGCTCTCGGTAGCCAAGCAGGCGGCATTTACGACACGTGGTCTCTCGCTGGCACATCATTCGCAGGCACGGCCTATTCGGCGGTATTCGCTGGAACGGCCAACTACATTGGTTTCGATAATGTGACCTTTGGTAGCAGCATCCCAGCGCCAGGTTCCCTTGCGCTGCTTGCAGCCGCTGGCTGCGCAACGCGCCGTCGTCGCGCCTAACTCGTTACGCAACGCACTCCCCCGCGGAGTGAACTACACCCATCCAGCGCGCCCGCCGTTCATTCGGCGGGCGTGCTGCGTTTATGCAAGCAGTGCGTTGACAACGTTTCCCTTGACATCCGTCAGGCGGTAATCGCGGCCCTGCGATCGGTACGTCAGGCGCTTGTGATCAAAGCCCAAGAGGTGCAGCATGGTGGCATGTAAATCGTGCACATCCACCGGATTCTCAACGATGTTGTATGAGTAATCGTCTGTCTTGCCGTAGGTGATTCCCGGCTGCACGCCGCCACCGGCCATCCAAATGGTGAACGCGCGTGGATGGTGATCCCGCCCGTAATTCTCCTTGGTGAGCTGCCCTTGGCTGTACACCGTGCGACCGAATTCACCAGCCCACAAGACCAACGTGTCATCCAGCATGCCACGCTGTTTCAGGTCAGTGACCAACGCAGCCTGCGCACGGTCGACCGCGTTGCATTGCTGACGGAGTTCGCCAGGAAGGTTGTTGTGCTGATCCCATCCGCGCATGTACAGCTGGATGAAACGAACATCACGCTCAGCGAGCCGCCGCGCCATCAGGCAGTTTGCCGCAAAGCTTCCGGGCTTACGCACATCCGGTCCATACATCTCAAGCGTTGCTTCGCTTTCATCACTGAAGTCCGTGAGTTCCGGCACCGACATCTGCATGCGGTACGCCATCTCATGTTGCGCGATGCGAGTGCGCGTCTCGGTATCCAATGAATCCTCAAATTCTTCCGTATTGAGCCGCGTCACCAAGTCCAACATGCGCCGCCTGTCGGTGCGGCTCACGCCGTCCGGATCACGGAGGTGCAGCACCGCATCACGCCCCGCGCGCAGTCGGCAGCCCTGATGTTCGCTCGGAAGGAAACCGCTGCCCCAGAAACGTGCGCTTAACGCTTGCATGTTGCCCGCGCCCTGAGTGATCATCACCACGAAAGACGGGAAGTTGGAATTCATACTTCCAAGACCGTAACTGGCCCAACTGCCAAACGACGCTCGACCTGGCTGCTCTGAACCCGTCTGGAAGAAGGTGATGCCCGGCTCATGATTGATGGCATCGGTGTGCATCGAGTGCACAAAGCACAGATCACCGGCCACTCGTCCGGTGTTCGGAATGAGTTCCGAAAGCATGATCCCGTCTTGACGATTCGAATAGCGGTCGAAACGGAACTTGCTCGGCGCCACCGGGAACCGGCTCTGCCCGCTGGTCATGGTGGTGATGCGCTGACCATTGCGAATGGAATCGGGCAAATCCTCATTGAAACGCGCGAGCAGATTTGGCTTGTGGTCATAGAGGTCAAGCTGACTTGGCGCGCCCTCCATGTGCATGTAGATGACACGCTTCGCCTTGGGCGCAAAGTGCGGTCCGGGAGTGAACGCGGCGCTCGTCGGCGCCGCATTCGGAAGCGCGGCGCCGTCGGCACCAACAAGTCGATTGTCACCAGCCGCGGCACTGCGTCCCAGCAAACTTGCCAGCGCCGCACCGCCAAGCCCTGCCCCGATCGTTGAAGCGACTGTTCCAAAGAACCGACGCCGCGTGAGATTGAGGAGGTATTCCTCAAGTGCGTCAGCGTGCGGGGTCATGGGGCGCTTTGAAGTCATGGGTCGATCAATCCTTCACAATAACCGGGTCGCTGGAAAGAAGCGCGTTGCAGATCATTGTCCACGAAGCGAGCTCTGCAGGTGCAATGTCCGCGGGAACTGGCGAATCACCCACCGCCAGCAACGTGCGCGCATCCGTTTGGCCCGCCTCCGAGCCCCAGCGAAGGCGCTCGGCCGTGAGCGCTTCGCTGATATCCGTGAGCTCACGGTCAGTCACTATGCGTCCGGTGACGCGCATCCACAGACGAGCAATCCGGGCCCGGTCATCACCCGGCTCGCGCAAGGTGCGTTCGGCCGAAGCGCGCGCAGCCTCCACCAGTTGTGGATCGTTCCAGAGAACGAGCGCCTGCAGCGGCGTGTTGGTTACAAACCGACGAACGGCGCAGAATTCGCGCGTTGGCGCGTCAAAGGCCAGCATCGAAGGCGGCGGTGAAGCGCGCTTCCAGTACGTGTACAGACTGCGGCGCCAGAGATCGTCACCCGTGCCCTGGTCGTACGCCTTGGTGTTGCTGGTGGGCATACTTGTTTCCTGCCACAGACCGTCCGGCTGATACGGCTTGACGCTTGGTCCACCGAGCCGCTCGCGCAGCAATCCGCCCACATACAAAGCCTGATCGCGAATCTGCTCCGCCGACAGACGCTGCCGAGGGAACCACGCCAGCATCCGGTCTTCCGGATCATGCGCGGCAACATCCGGTCG
>CAMDCW010000038.1 GCA_945890745.1 Phycisphaera mikurensis NBRC 102666 | reverse complement strand
CTTCGCGATGAAGCCGTTCCCTGGCAAGTGGCCCGCATGGCCGCGGATTACCAGCGCACCCTCGGCCATCCCAACGCCGAAGCCATCGACGCCGGCCCCAATGCAGACCATCGCTCCGTCTACCTCTACTCACTGGTTGAAGTGAAGAGGTGGTTTGATGGGATGAAGTGAAAGATCTCCTCTAACTACCGATGTACACCCATGTGTATCCGGACAACTGGGCACAACTTGCCGATCGGTGCGTGCCTCACGGGCACGGACCCCAGCTGCCGAGGACGATGCTCAAGTCGGCGCCATCGGTGACGCCGTTGCCGTCGAGATCGCCTCCCAAGCCGCCCCAACTTCCAAGGACTGACGCGAGGTCCGTTCCATTCACTTGTCCGTCGCCAGAGATGTCGGCCGGGCAGGGCGTAGCAGTTGGTAGAGCACGCAATGCGAGGTCTTCAAAGAACGCAAAGGCATTCCCTGTGCCAGGTGCCGCATCGGTCGTGGAGAAGAGATTCGATGCGTAGACGGAGCCGTAGAGGCTGGTCTGGTGCGTTGCCACTGACACGCCGTTGACGAGAAGTTCGCCGCGGCCGGTGACAACATTCCATCGATATGAAAAGTCATTCCATGTGTTGAATGCAACGGTCGCACCGGTAGCGGTTCGATTGCCGACGGCGTATCCGCCACTCAGGAGTGAGATAGCGCCCGTCTGCGCGCTGACAACAAATCCTCCGCCAGTCTCGAATGAACTTCTGGCAATCATGATGCCGAACGTTGATGTGACTGCTTGCCCGCTTGGCACGAACATCTTGACGGATGTTTCAAGTACATCTTTGCCACCCGCGCTTGCAGTGGCCCATTTACCGCTGTTGGAAAGGTCAAGCCATGCTTTGGTTCGTCCTGCGTTGAACTTCTCAGTGCAGATGCGCACCATCAATCCGGTGCCACCGATTGGAGACACTCCAGGGTTCACTCCTGGCCCAATCAAGTTCGCTGCAATCTGCGGTGAGTTCATGGATCCGCTGACGGCCCACGATCCACCAACACCGAGCCACGCGAGCTGCCCCGACAGCGTGCCTTGCCCGTAGTCATTGAAGTTGCTGGTGTAGATGTCAGTGGCGGATGCGCTGTGGGCGGCACAGGCGGCGCACAAGACGGTTGCAAAGTTCCGGAATGCGTTCATGCACTTATTTTGCCACGGTTTGAGAGTTTGTCAAGGGACGGGAATCATTGAAGATTCTGTACAGCGCTGGCAACACCACAAGTGTGAGGAGCGTGCTCGAAACGAGACCGCCGATCACGACTGTTGCAAGGGGCTTCTGCACTTCGGCGCCTGTCCCATGCGCCAGTGCCATGGGAACGAACCCAAGCGACGCTACAAGCGCTGTCATCAACACCGGACGCAGACGGACCATGCACCCGCGCTCAATCGCGGCATCGAGGCCGACACCTTCGCTTCGAAGCTGGTTGATGAACGACACCATGACAAGGCCGTTGAGCACAGCCACGCCGGAGAGGGCGATGAAGCCGACGGCCGCGGAGATGGAGAACGGCATATCTCTCAGCCACAGTGCAGCGATGCCACCCGTGAGTCCAAGCGGCACCGCGCTGAAGACCAGCAGCGCGTGTCGTGCGCTTCGGAACATGGAAAGGAGCAGCGCAAAGATCAGCGCAAAGCAGAGCGGGACCACCAGCAACAATCGCTGCTTGGCCGCCACTAGATTTTCGTACTGGCCACCCCATGCGAGCCATTGCCCGGCAGGGAGCTTGATTCCGTCCATCTTCGCTTGTGCCTCTTGGACGAATGATCCGAGGTCGCGGCCTCGGACGTTGCACTGAATCACGATTCGTCGCTTTCCGTTTTCACGGCTGATCTGGTTGGTTCCCTCTGCAATATCAATACTCGCCACATTCCCGAGCGGCACGAATCCAGCCTCCGTAACAGGGGGCTCAGCGCGCGGACCTTCGCCAGCATGACGCATCTCTGTTGGCGTGTCGATTGAGGCAGGAAGCGGAATCGGGAGACGGGCGATCGCTTCCGGGCGCTCGCGCATCATGTCCGGCAGACGAACCACGAGGTCAAATCGCCGGTCTCCCTCGAAGACCTGTCCAGCTTCGCGTCCGCCCATCGCCACCGCCACGACTTCCTGCACATCATGTACTGAAAGGCCGTATCGAGCGATCGCAGTGCGATCAATCTCAACGGTCATCACCGGGAGACCTTCGGTTTGTTCCGTCTTTGCGTCTGCTGCACCGGGAATGGATCGCAATGCAGCGAGCACTTGCGCGGCGGTCTTCTCCATTGAAACAAAATCGTCGCCGTAGACTTTGATCGCTACATCGCCGCGCACACCAGAGATGAGCTCGTTGAAGCGCATCTGGATGGGCTGCGTGAATTCGTAATTGTTGCCAGGAACCTCGGCCACGGTCAGTTGGATCAGCTGAATCAACTTCCCCTTGTGTCCCTCTAATTTGAGTTCCGGCTCGCCTTCCTCTTCAGCGTGACCTTCGTGCGCATCTGCGTGGGTACTCAACGCCGCTAACGCGCTTTGTTTGGCTTCAATCAGCGCATCAAGCTCTGCTTCGCTGCGCCACTCTTGAGTCGGCTTGAAGATGATGAAAGTGTCGGATACATTCGGCGGCATCGGGTCGGTGGCCATCTCCGCGGTGCCGGTCTTGGAGTAGACGAACGCCACTTCAGGGATCGAAGCCACCGCGCGCTCCACGTCAAACTGCATCGTCTGCGACTGCGTGATGCCCGTGGAAGGAATGCGCATGGCATGCATGGCCAGATCTTTTTCGTCGAGCGTCGGAATGAATTCTTGCCCGAGTTGCGTGAAGAGGAATGCGGATGCAGCGAAAGTGAACATTGCCGCAGCGACCACATGCCATCGTTTGCGGACGGCAAGTGCAAGTACCGGCGCGTACACGGATCTCGCCCAACGGATGGGCGGCATTTCTTTCTCTGTTACTTTTCCGCGCACAAGGATCGCAACCATCGCCGGCACGAAAGTGAGCGAAAGTACAAACGCTGCGAGCAGCGCGAAGATGACAGTGAGCGCCATCGGATGGAACATCTTTCCTTCGATCCCCGTCAGCGCCAGTATCGGAAAGTACACGGTGATGATGATTGCTTGTCCATACACCGAGGGTTGAATCATTTCCTTCGATGCCGCTAGCACTTCATGGAGGCGTTCCTGCAGGTTCAGCACGCGGCCTTCATGATGTTGTCGTGCAGCGAGTCTGCGAAGGCAGTTCTCCACGATGATCACCGCGCCGTCGACAATCAGCCCGAAGTCGATCGCGCCGAGTGACATCAAATTGCCGCTCACCTTGCCTTGCACCATGGCGGTGGCAGTGATGAGCATGGAGAGCGGTATGGCAAGTGCGCAGATGAAAGCAGCGCGCACATTTCCAAGCAGAAATAGCAGCACCACGATCACAAGGATCGCACCTTCGGCAAGGTTCTTTTGCACGGTGGCAATGGTGGCGTCTACAAGTTTCGTTCGGTTCAGCACGGCCTTTGCGCGCACATCTTGCGGGAGCGAACGCTGCACCGTCTGCATCTTTGCGTCAACTTCGGCGGCGACTGTACGGCTGTTAGCGCCCAAGAGCATGATGGCGGTGGAGACCACTACCTCCTGGCCATTCTCGCTGGCTGATCCCGTCCGCAATTCTTGTCCGATGCCCACATGTGCGCCGTCAGGAAGTACGTCGCGCACGTTGATCGGAACGCCGCCGCGCGTCGCGATCACAATTTCTTCCACTTGCTCGGGACGTTCGATTCGTCCCGTTGCACGTACAAGGTAACTCTCGCCCTTGTGCTCGATGTATCCCGCACCGGTGGAGATGTTGTTGCGCTCGATCGCATCGATGATGTCTGTGAACGTCAGCCCGTAGGAGACCAACTTCATTGGATCGGGCTGCACGTGGTACTGCTTCACGTATCCGCCGATTGCCTCCACACCTGCAACATTCTTCACGCCCTTTAACTGCGGGCGGATGATCCAGTCTTGTACCTCGCGAAGATAGGAAGCCAATTCCACATCGGTGACAAGCATGCGACCTTCGGCGGTGAGGTAACTGCCGTCTGGTTGCCAACCCGGTTTGCCGGCGATCGGTTCAGCGCCCTTTCCGTGCGGATGCTCGAATTCAACCGTGTACATGTAGATCTCGCCGAGGCCGGTGGCGATGGGGCCCATGACGGGCTCAACGTCTGGCGGCAAAGAATCCTTCGCCTCGCCGAGCCGTTCGTTCACTTGTTGGCGAGCGAAAAACACGTCGACGTCGTCGTTGAAGACGGCCGTCACCTGCGCGAAACCATTGCGCGAAAGCGATCGCGTTGATTGGAGTCCCGGGATGCCAGCGAGCGCGTTCTCTATGGTGAACGTGACCTGCTTCTCTACCTCAATCGGCGAAAGGCTGGGCGCGACAGCGTTGATTTGAACTTGGTTGTTGGTGATATCCGGCACCGCATCGATCGGCAGTTTGCCGAGCGACCAGATACCGACACCGGCCACGAGGGCGGTCGCAAGCACCACGATCCAGCGGTTCTTGATGGAGTGATTGAGAATTGATTCGAGCATGTTCTGTTCCTGAGTGGCTGTGGGTCAGTGCTCGTGTGCGGCACCGGCTTTGCCAAGATCCGCCTTGAGGATGAAGCTTCCTTTAACAACCATTTCCTCGTCCGACTGCAGGCCGTCGAGAATCGGGACCATCCCGCCAACCACTTTGCCGATCGTCACGGCGCGCTTGGCGAATGTGTTTGGTTCGTCTTTCACTGGTACGAAGACGGCTGGTCCGCCTTCGACGGTTTGGATCGCCTCGTCTGGCACCGCAAGCACAAGGGCGCCGCCCTCGATCAGCACTTCGATCTCTGCCTGTGCAAACATCCCGGGTTTCAATTTGCCACCGGAGTTTGGAATCTCAATTCGAACGGAAGCAGTGCGCGTGGCGGTGTCTACGAATGGTGATACAAGGGTGACCGAGCCTTGCCATCGTTCGGTGCCGATAGTGACCCATGCCTTCGCACCGATGGTCACGTTCCGAAGGTTCGCCTCGGTCACGTCTGCCAGCACCCACGGAGACCGTGTGTCTGCCAAGACAAGAAGCGATTCACGGTCCGGTCCGACAAGTTCGCCCAAGGTGACTTCGCGCTGGACTACGGTTGCATTCGTGGGAGCCTTGATGGCGAACCGGGCAGAGATCTGCCCCGACTGCAGGAATGCATCAACCTGTTGCTGCGACATTCCCAACAAATGCAGTCGATTTTCGGCCGCAGTCGCCGCAGCTTCGGCAGCGCGCTGAACGGCAAGTGTGCTGCGATATTCAACTTCGCGCCGTTGCACTTCGGCGAGTGCAATGCCTTGCGACCGTTCATACAGACCCTTCGCACGCTCCCATCCGGCCTTCGCTAAATCGGTCGCCGGGCTGGCTGTTTGTGCAGTGGTACGACGCTGCAGGAGGTCAGCCTGCGCCTCGCCGAGTTCGGGACTCTCAATGATGAGGAGTTCCTGTCCTTCTTTCACCGCATCGCCCACACGGACCTTCGCTTCTACAACACGACCGCGAAGCGATGAACCAACGTGCGCCATGGTCTCGGTGTTGAATGCAACGCGTGCAGGTGCTGGCACTGAATCCGCGAGCACGATCCGGCTCACGCGCCCGAGTGTGATTTCGTAGCGAGTGACGGCCTCGGCGGTGAGCGTTACTTCGTCTGAGTGTCCGGCTTCTGCACCGTGTGTGTCGTGTGGCGCTTCGTGTGTCGCGCCAGGTTCCGCTTCGTGTGCCGCATCGTGCGAAGCAGCGTGATCATGTCCGTGGTCTTCGCTTGCAGGTGCTTCGCTGGGGGCTTTCCCGCATCCACCAAGCGACACGGAGAGTGCGATGAATGCGGCGGCGGTGGCCAACAAGTGGCTGCGGACTCGGGCGCTGGTGTTCGTGTTTCGTTGAATAATCATGGGTTTACCTTCTCGATGCTGGTCAGTTGGGGCGCGTTGGTGTTCTCGATGTTCGTTGCGGTTGACGCGCTCGTGAGCGTTCGCGCGGCTGCGGCACCGCCAACGGCGCGCTGCAGCCTGACGAGTGCATTGCTTGACTGCAGTTCAACTTCAATCGCCTGCGTTTGCGCGAGTCGCAAGTCTTGCTCAGCGAGGAACAGCACGGTGACGTCCGCCTCGCCTGCCCGATATGCACCATCGGAGATAGATCGCCGGCGCTCCTGCAGCGGAATCAACTGCTCACGGATGCGCCGCAGGTTGGAAGTGCTAGCGAGCAGTGTCTGGTACGCAGTGCGCACTTCCTCCACCACTTTGCGACGGGCGGTGAGCATGTCGTTGCGTGCGGCCTGTACCTCTGCGCTCACGCGCGCGCGGCGTGACTGACCCATGTCAAAGATCGGTACAGGTGTGGCGAATGATGGCCCGATCGCATCGTTGCCGTCCTTCTGGTAATCGACGCCGGCGCTTGCTGGTTCCCACGGGTTTGGAAGGGGCAGGAGCGCATCTTCCTCTTCCCACGGAACAAGGTGTGCCAGTGCCTTGTCATCGCCGAGTGCCGCAAGCTGCCAACCGATTGATTGTATTTCCGGGCGACGTGCGAGTCCGGTGTTGACCCACGAGGACTCTGGCTGGAGTTCCGTTGGCGGAGCAGTCCACGCGTCGAGTTCCCAGACAGCCGCAGAGGATGGTTCGCCAATCACGCGCGCAAGTCGGATGCGTGCCTCGCGCTCGGCGAGCACGGCGCGTTCGATATCAACTTCAAGACTCACGCGCTGCGCTCCAAGCGTGGCAACGTCACCGGCACCGGCCTCGCCGGCGGCAAGCCGATCATCGGCGATGCTGGTCATCTGCTCCATGACCTTCAGGCGTGTTCGAAGCGCTGGCACGAGCGCCGAAGCTGCCTGCGCTGCCGCGTAGCGTTCTTGCACCTCTGCTGCGGCGTCAAGCGCCGACGTCACCGCATCGGCAGCCTTGGCGCGCAGTCGATTGTCCGCCGCACTTGCGCGCCGCGGAATCTGTAGACCTGCCATAAAATCCTGCACGAACGACGCTTCCACCTGCGGTGATCCCGCACCGAAGCGCACCACCACGAACATCACGGGGTTGGGCAGAAGTCGCACTTGGTCTGCATCGGCGACCGCCATGCGCACGCGGGCGAGGGCGGCTTGCAGCGCGGGGTCAGTAGTGACGGCCCGTCGCATGGCGTCAGGCAGCGTGAGTCGCCCCGAGACGGCGGGTTCGTCAAGTGGGGAATCGTCCGTGCTGAGTTTGCGGAACTCGACTGAGCCACTGAGCCCAACCGCGTCACCCATTGAGGTTGCTGCCTCCAAGTCAAGGCGCGGCGCGGGTTGGCAGGCGGTCAGGATTCCGCACAGCGGAAGTGCCACGCCGACGGTGAGCCGAGTGGCGGATGTTGGGCTGAATCGGCGCGGATGGTGGGTCAAGTGCACGTGCATGGGCATCGCTTTCATGGCGGATTGGTCAGAGCGTGACTGCAGCAACAACACCACGCCTTGATAGGCGTGGCGACGGAATCGCCGAGCGGTACGGCCGTGTGGCCGAACGCAGGCAGTAGGTTGCTTACAGGATGAGAATGGTGAACTCGATCAGACCGAGCGGATCCACCGGGCGCGGCACTTGCCAGCCCGGTGTCGCACACAGTCCGCAAGTCTGCAGCGCAGGCTTGATCAGCGTGGATGGATCGATCATCGTTGCGACTGCTGCAGGCGCAACGTCGCTGAGTTCAGCGCGATCAGTCTGGATCGCCGCCTGGACGGCGGCGACGTGCGTGCATCCGCACCCGTCGGACCCGCCCACTTCACCGTGCAGATGATCTGCATCAGTGGTACGGACATGGCTTTCGACCGTGCAGCATCGATCTGCGTTGTCGCCGCATGCGACCTCGAAATGTACGAGCCCCGTGTCCGCGTCGTGACACCAAACCGCTGCTGGCGACAACCATGCCTGGCCGAGAGTGAACGCGCACAGGCAGATCACGGCGATCAATCGTTGCATGTGTCGGAGGGTGGTCACTGGACGAATTGTAGCCACGCCACGCATTCGCAGCAAGTCAGTGCTTCAGAGCGGGCGCCACATATCACTTTCCGCCGAATTTCGCCCTGTATTCGGCAATCCGCGCGCGGTCCGCGTCTGTCAGGCGGCTGCCAAGATGCTCAATGACCTCATCGATGGTGACGATCGCTGCGGTCGGCATGGTGAACTCCGCGCCCACATCAGCGAGCGCGGTGCGCGTTGATGAATCGTTGGCGCGCTCTTGGCGGTCCACCGAAACAACCAGGCCTGCAAGCGTGATGTTCGCTGCCGCGCGGAGAACAGGGACCGTCTCGCGGATGGATGTTCCTGCAGTGGTCACATCTTCCACGATGAGTACGCGGTCGCCATCTTTCAGCGGACGACCAATGAGTACGCCGCCCTCGCCGTGATCCTTCGCTTCCTTGCGGTTGAAGCAGAACTCCACATTGCGCCCGCGTTCAGCAAACGCCATGGACACGGCCACTACCAGTGGGATGCCTTTGTATGCCGGGCCAAACAGACAGTCGAACCCTTCGGGGAACGATCGTTCAATGGCGTCGGCATAAGCGCGGCCGAGCGTTGCCAGTTGCGAGCCGGATCGATACTTTCCAGTGTTCACAAAGTACGGGGTTTTGCGCCCGCTCTTGGTGGTGAAGTCGCCGAAAGTCAGAACGCCGACATCAAGCATGAAATCAATGAAACTGCGCTGGTAGTCCTGCATGAAGCGTGATGGTATCGGGCGCGTTCGTCATGGACGCGCGTCTACGCAGGAACGGCGCAATCACGGCCTGGACACGGTTGTCAGATCGTCAGGATTGTCTGATGCTGGTCGGGGGCGACCGAAGTAGTACCCCTGGAAATAGCGGCAGCCCTGTTCAACAAGGCGTTCCCAGACATCGCGAGTCTCAATGCCTTCAGCGATCACGCGCAGGTTGAGCGATTCGCACATCGTGATGATCGCGCGCACAATTGCCGCGTCGTGCCGGTCGGTCAGTATGCGCTGTACGTAACTCTGGTCGATCTTCACTTCGCTTACTGGAAGCCTGCGCAGGTACGTCAGCGAACTGTGACCAGCGCCGAAGTCATCCAGCGAGAACTCAATATGGTGGTCGCGCAGTTGATGCATTCGCTCGGCGGCAAACTCCAGCTCAGTGACAACGGTTGCTTCAGTGATCTCCAGGCGAATGCTGCGCCCGTCCGTGCCGGTGCGCTGCAGTGTGTCAAGTACGCGAGCGGGGAAATCCGGATGCATGAACTCAGCAGAACTGAGATTCACCGCAACACGGAATCCCTGCGGGAGGCGGCCTCGCCACTTGTGGATCTGTAGGCACGCGGACTCAAGGCTCCAGCGTCCCATTTCGTGGATGAACCCGGACTCCTCGGCGACCGGGATGAATTCACTTGGTCCACATCCTGCCTCGGGCGATTCCCAACGCATGAGCGCCTCAGCACTCATCAGTCGCCCATCGCGGTCGACCTGTGCCTGGTAGTTCATGCGCACTTCCGAGCGCGCAAACGCTTCGCGCAGGCGTGATTCAAGTGCGGAGCGCCGATTCACTTTGTGCTGCATCTCCGGGCGGAACACGCGCACGATGTTTCTTCCGGCATCCTTGGCGGCATAGAGCGCAACGTCCGCCGCCTTGAGGAGCGTGTCGGCCGTATCAATTGGATCGATGCTGGCGGCCACGCCAATACTCACGCTGTGGTGAGTAACGCCAACATCGATGGTGTAGGGCTCATCGAGTGCCACCAGCAATTTGGTTGCCGTGCGTTCAGCCGTCGCGACGGCATTGTCTGGGTCGCTTCCAAGTTGCTCGAGCAGCACAACAAACTCATCACCGCCAAGGCGCGAGACCGTGTCGTAGGGACGAACCAAATCGCGCAGCCGCTTGCTGATAGCACGAAGTAGTTGATCGCCGGCGGCGTGACCGTGGGTGTCGTTCAGACGCTTGAAGCGGTCGACGTCCAGCATGAGCACCGCGGTCATTTGGCCAGTACGCTCGCGAATATGTAGCGATTGCTGTAGTCGATCAAGCAAGAGCCGGCGGTTAGGAAGGTCAGTGAGCGGGTCGAAGTACGCCAGCTGGTGGATGTCCGCCTCGTAGCGTCGTCGTTCCGTGAGGTCTTGCACCGATCCCGCAAATCGCATGGCGTGACCATCCGCATCGCGCAGCACTGTGCCGCGCACAAGCACGGGGATCCAACTGCCGTCGGCGCGCCGAAGGCGGACTTCAGCGTCGACTCCGGTGCCTTCGCCACTGAAGGCGTGTTCTAAGAGCAGCGCAAACCCCGGAGCGTCCTGTGGATGGACATGGCCAGTCCAGAAGCCGTCTTGCGTTCGCGCTGCATGATCGGTCTCGCCCATCAATTGCAGCCAGCGCCCGGAGAGGAAGCAGCGATTGTCGCGCATATCCCAGTCCCACCAACCGTCATTCGCACCTTTCATGACAAGTTCAAGCTGTTCCTGCGATTGACTGAGTTTGGAAAGTTGGTGTTCAATGAGACGGCGATCGATCCAGTGATCGATGTGAGCAGCGCACTTCTCGGCGAGCACTGCGAGCATCGCCAGCGTTTCATCGGACACGGGCTCCGACATACCGGCGATCGCAGGGGTGTCTGCTGCAAGCACGATGGCCGTCGTCAGACCATCGCGGCTCACGCATCGGCACGCAATTGGAGTGATGAGCGGCACGCCCGGAAGAATGTCACTGACGTTTGCGTCGAGCCGCACCGCACGCACTTTGGTGCTCGCGCCGATCTTCTCCGCGATCGCGGATCCTGCGTGCTCCCAATGCGCATGTGGCACATGCACCCCGAAAGCGGCAAACGACGGATCCATGAGTTTGTCATTCGGCGGCAGCACCCATACCGCACCGACTGCGATATCCAACACATCTACGATCGCCTCAGCGAACGTTTGTGCCATGGCGCGTTCTTGTAACTCTCCGAGCAGGTGGTTGGAGAATTCATTGATGCGGATGAGCTGCGACACCTGACGGTCGAGGCGCGCCTTGACCGTGATCAACTCTTGCTGCAGCAAGTTGCGTGAGGCAGCGCCGGGGGGCGGCTCGGGGGTCGACCCGGGGTTCGGGTTGTTGGGCGTCTGCCCGTTGCTCATGCGCCGCCTTGGCCGGCCTTGCGGTAGATCGCCGCGAGTGCCGTTGTGTAGTTGTGGTAAGTGTTGCGACCGCCGAGATGTGCATACTCGCCGAAGCCGTACATGCCGAACCACGGCGGAACCAAACCATCGGTGGCGAAGGGCTGCTGCATGCGGTGCACGAGCTCCTCTTTCATGACGCGGTTGAAGAGTCGCCGACCGCGCGCGAGGCAGTCTGCCTGGAACACGGCGATCGGTTGCTGACCTGGTCGGCGGGCGAGCATGACTTGCAACATGCGATCCATGTCATCGAAGATGCGTTCTTCATCACGCACGGTGAGCCAGAGGTCGGTGCCGGGCACGCCGTCAGTGGCGTACACCAGTTCGCCCTCAGCAGTGTGGTGGGTGACGACACGCAGGATGTGGTCGTTGCCGTATTCCTTCGCCAGTTCTGGCGTCAGGCGTTCGGCGAGCGCGCCGATCGGGATCGTGTCAGCCTCACTGGCGCCTTCGGCAAGACCGAGCTGGCGCAGGAACTCCGGCCACGCTGGTCGACCGTTGAGTTCAGCGATACGGTTTCCTTCAGCGCGCGTGACGGCGAGTGGTTCGCCGGAGGCAACGAAACCGTGCGTTGCCTGTGTCTCAACTTCAAGCGTTGGATCCCAAATCCCAACCGCAAATGCGCCGTGTTGGTGCTTATGACCGTCAATCGATTGGAATGTTGCAATGCCTTGCATCTGGTCAGAACTGGTTGCGCCGAAGATGACCACGTCTGGTCCGAGGACGGATTCAATCCCAGCAATGACTTGGTCGTTAGCGATATCGATTCCCGACGCGAGCAGGTAGATCATCCGCACAGGCTTCGGCGCCGCTTGGAGACCCCGTGCCAGTTCCGCACCCTTTGCAAACGAGGAGTTTCCGTAGAGACCGTCTACATGTGAGATGGTGAAGCCCTCGCCAGTGATGCCCATGATGGCAATGTCGTGGATCGACTCACCCGGACCCTCACGTCCCACAACCCCGGCGCACGAGGCTGCCAACACGCGCGCCTTTGGGCATTGCTCGCTGATGGCGCGCGAAAGCACCGCCAAATCATGCCCCATGCCGACGTTCACTAGCACGAGGTCACAGACTGGCGTGGTGGTTCCGAAAGCCAACTCGAGCGCCTCAAGCACCGCGCGCTTTGGGTTCACCGAACGAACGTTCGCGGATCGAAATTCCAGCATGGGGTGTCCTGTTGGTTGCGCGTGCGAGGTGAAGCGGTATGCACGGTACCACGCGCATACAGCCCGGCTACGCAAGTCCCACGAATCCCTGAATTGCAGTGCTCTTGGTTCGTAGCGGTAAACTTCACGTTCTTGTTTTGGAAGTGCCCACGTCGCCGAAGGATCGTGCCATGAGTGACAGCGTCGAATACTTGCGATCGAGATGGACTCCTGAACGGACGGTCGCAGCCGTTCGATTACTGCAAGGGCACGCTGCGGAAGCAGATGTACCCACCATGCAACATGATGGGAAAGTCATCTTGGATCTGCGCGGCATCCGTATTGAGCAGACGCAGCTGGATGGTGCCACGCTGAAAGATGTGAACTTGCGTTGGTCCACCATCCGTGATGTTGGCTTCAAGGGCACGCACTTGAATCACTGCAACCTGAGTCAGGCCTCGCTCACCGAGTGCTACTTCCGTGGCACGGTGTTTGAAGAATGTGACATTGTCAATGCGAAGTTTCAGAAGAACGAGTTCTCCAATGCGCGACTAGAGAATTGCCGCATGGACTTCTGCTCGTTTAAGGAATGCGAAATTACCCTGCAAACCATTCGCTTTCGCAAGGACACTGATCCGCGCGTGCTGACGCGTATCTGTCGCAACCTCAAGCTGAACGCGATGTCGATGGGCCATTTTGCGGATGCGGGCGAGTTGACGTATATGGAGAAGACCTACGAGCGGCACATGTTGCATCGACAAGCATTTGCCACCAAGCACGAGCACTTCGGCGCTCGACTGCATGCCGTCCGCGCGTGGGCGTCTTCAATATTCATGAACGGCTTGTGGGGATACGGCGAACGCCCGGCGCGCCTGTTGCTTGCCACCGCGGTTGGGATTGTCCTGTTTGGCACGGCGCAGTACTTCCTGAATGGCGTACCGGGCGAGAGCTTCGGCGCGCACCTGTACTTCAGCGGCATTACCTTCATGACCATTGGCTACGGCGACCTTTCGCCGAAGGGACTCCTGCCACGCTTCCTGGCGGTGCTTGAGGGCGCGGTTGGTATCTCCGTGATCGGAATGCTGATTGCGTCGTGGACGAAGAAGATCATGTATCGGTGAAGGGCAGGTCATCACCGATGCTCATTCATAAATGCATTGATTTGAGAATCTCGTGATAATATTTCGGTAATTGAAGCTTGCAACGCCGCAGTTGCCGGGCAGAATGACCGAAGTTGGTATCGATACATGCTTTCGAGAGGCATCGATTTCATGAGATGTTGTCCGCTTCGCGGCAGAAGCCACGAAGCCGGTCAGTTCCCGAATTTTCCTTTGATTATAGGCATATCCAAGATGAAACTCATCCAGTCTGTTGTGGCATCCGCAGCTCTTTTGGCCGGATTGGCAGCTTCCAGTGCGAATGCGTACGTCGCGTTCCTGCGCACCGACCTGACCCCGTATGCAAAGTTGGAGAGCTATCCATCGTTGGGTGAACTTGCTTCCAACAGCAATGGCGCCATTGCTTCGAACATCACTCCGTCCATTCCAGTGACGCAGAGCATGTTCACCGACGGCACCTACTTCTACAAGATCGCGGCCAACGCGCAGGGCGATGCCGGCACATACAACAATCTGTTCATCCGCTACCAGAGTCTCTCGGATCTTTGCAAGGATGTGAATGGCGAAACATTCCTCATGAACGGGTACGGCATGTACTACGACGCTGCCGCCAACGGCGCCATTGTTGTCGAGATCGCCAGTGCACGTCGTGCTACCGCACGGTCCCCATTGACTGAGTACTGTCGCAAGATCTGCGCCGGAAACCAGGCAGTCGCGATCGATGTCAGCAGGGCTGCGCGGGTCGGGGCATTCCACGATGGCGTTGACCCTGAATTCCCCAATCAGCACGTCTTCATCAACGGCGCCGTTGCGCGCTGCGAATCCGAATGACCAACCAGCGGAATTGATTGCGGCGGTTTGTGGTTGGCCCTTGTCGATATAGATGAGGGTCCCTGTGTTTCCAGGAACAGCAATGGTGACTCGTGTGCCCGTGCTGCGGGACCAAAACACGGTGGCGGTCGCCATGCGAATGGTGTTGGCAGCGAGCGCAGTCGTTGTCCAAGTGACCGGCGTGTACGTGAACGGAACGAATGCGAAGTTCGTACCACCCGCCCACTTTCCATTCACGCCGTTGGCGCCTGCTCCGGGATAGCTTGCGAACCCAACACTGAGTCCCGATTGATCTTGAACGAATGCTTGCACACCATTTTCGCCACCGGACATTCGTGTGCCGGACGCGTTGGAGAGGTTGCCCCAGAGGAATGAGAATCCATCGCCCGGGCCACCGACACTGTTGCGGAAACTGAATCGAAACGTCGCGGTGAATTCAGTGATGTTGCTGGCGATCGGCGCTGAGACCCACGTGCCAGAAGAATTTGGCGATCCGTCTTGAACAAGGCGCAGTCGCGTATAACCAGAGAGATTGACTACCTGCGCTGCTCCATAGAGCGAGCCCGATGCCGGCGCGACGAAGTACTCGTTGATGGATGTGGTGCAGGTGGCGCCCCCTTGGCCGTGGGCTGAGGCAGTGACCAGCGCGGCGAGCAGTGCACGGAATAGTCGTCGGCGGGGGACCATAAGGAGAACCTACGCGCGGGCGGAGCAGATGCCACAATAGAAATTCAAATTCCGCGGCCTGGGACTAGATTCAAATTTGCGTCGATAAGTGAAATTTGTGGCATTGACCGCGTTTGGCGCAAAGTTGGCGTTCGCGGTGGCGCCGGAAGGCAGTGCCAACCGGAAGGCAGTGCCAAGCGGACGGTCAGGCAATGCCGTCAGTTGGCCCTCGGTGCGTTGATGAGCGGTAGGACCGCATCGGCCCAGATGCGATAGCCCGCGGGAGACAGGTGCAGGGCATCTGGCATCAGTTCTTTGCGAATATCACCGTTTGGTTGGATGAAACGCGTGCCGACGTCAATCAGGGTCACGCCGGGCTGCGGATCGGCGGCGAGCGCTTGGTTGACCTGCAGGAGATCGCCGCGCATGTTGTTGATGTGCTCGCCGCGCGGGAAGACCGCCATGAGCACGATCTTGGCGTCCGGGCATTGCGAACGGAGTGTCGCCACCACGCGCTGGATTCCAGCAAGCGTTTCGGACGCGGTGCTCTTTTCGTGTCCAACATTGTTGGTGCCGATAAGGAGGACGATCACACGCGGCTTGAGCGGCGTGAGCGGCGCTGTCTGAAGTCGCCACAGTACGTTCTCGGTGCGGTCGCCACTGTTACCAAGGTTCATCGCTCCAAGCGGCGCCAGCAGTGTGTCCCACACTTCTTTGCCGGGCGCGTCCCAACTTTGCGTGATGCTGTCGCCGACAAACACCACTGGTACCGCGCCCTTTGCGTCGCGGACGCGGGTGATCAATTGCTCCTGACGTGCGATTGCATCAGCATCGTCGCGCGGCGCGGCAATCACCGAGGTTGGTTCGCCTGTCATAGCCAACATGAGAAGTGGAAGATAGGCGAGGAGTCCGAAGCGGCGAGCGTTGAGTGCCATGCATTGAGGCTACAACGGCGTGCGATGCCTGAGTTGATCGCCACTCTTCGTTTGTTGTTCAGATACAGCGAGCAGCTCATCACCCGCCGTTCATGCCCCATTGCGCGAGCAACCGGCCAAGGTCAGCTCCGTCCACGATGCCGTCGCGGTTGAGGTCGCCAATAGCGATGCCGGAGCCAGGTGGTGTTGGTCCCCAGTTACCAAGCAGGATGCCCAGGTCGCTGCCGTTCACCAAGCCGTCGCCGTCGAGGTCGGCTATCGCTCCTAGGAACACGGTCAGGTGTTGCGTGCCAGCGGTGTTGGTTGCATTGGGGGCGATGCCAAGGTCGCCGCTTCCTGCGGGCAGGGCGGGGAGCCACTGGTTGGAGATGGTGCCGTCAACGCGTTCGATGAATGCGGTGAGCGCTACCGTTCCTGCGAAGTCAGGAGCAAGTCCAAGGTCTGCAAATGGAATGCGTAGTTCGATGCCCGCGCTGGCGGTGGCCGGGTTAGCCACGCTTGCAGTAGTGATGCCTGCGGTGTTGGTGTTGTCAAACCCAACTTCAACGTTGTTTGGATTTCCACCAGCACTCAGTACGCCGCGCCCGGAGTTCAGCGCCACGGTGCCGAGGAAATCTTTCGTGGCAAGCGTGCCGGTGCTGGGCAGGGCCACGCGATCGACGTACACCAACGAGCCAACGGTGTTGACGTAATAGAGCGCGTCGGGCGCAAAGCCAGCGTCAAAGGTGGTGCCATCAAGTGGCGCGAGTCCGCCCGGTGGGGAAGGAAGGTGCGCTGTTACAAGGCGATTTTGACCAGTGCCAGCGCCGGGATCAACATCAATGAAGAGGTCGAGCGAGGTGCCATCTTGCGGCAGGTTGCCGGTGATGGAAACGCGCAGCGCGTCGCCGTCAGCGCGCGCAAAGAGCTGATTGAGTTCGCCAACGTTGTCTGCAAACGATGAGAGGCATGCTTGCGTTGCACGCAGTGCGGCGGCGCCCGCATCAGTTGGCAGCGCGCGGCCATCGATGTCCGGATGCGTCACCACCTGCGGAATGGAAAGTGCGGCGCGCGCGATAAACCACGAACGCGCGGCGAGCGAGACGGGATACGCAGCCTTGTTCGCCGTGGTGATGGCGGGAAGTGTTGTGCCGTTTTCTAGGCTGATTGGAACGGTTCCGGTTGCGGGCACCGTGAACGCACTGAGATCAATCGTGCTACTTGCAGAGGTGGAGTTGAGGTTGATGACTACCAGCACGGTCTCGGCCGCATCGCTGCGCACGAATGCGTAGATACCAGTGTTCGGGCAGGTGACCGGGAGATACGAACCGCGCCGAAGCGCCACTGAGTTTTTACGCACGGCGATGAGCGATCGATACGTTTCTAAGATCGAACCAGCAACGCCTCTTTGCTCTTGCACGCTGCGTCCGTCATTGTTGGCGGAGTATGTAGGAGGTGGCGTGCCAGCAACGGCCGCCGCATAGTTGGTCATGGGAGCGCCGGCGACGGCTTGCCACTTGAATGGCTCGCGCATGGGGATGTCGTTCGCGTCGGTGGTGCCGCCCGCCTTGGTGCCCTTCATGCCGATTTCGTCGCCGAAGTAGATGTTTGGCGTGAATGGCTGCGTGAAGAGAATCGCAGCGGCGAGCAATTGGCGAGCATTGTTGCTGACGAAATCAGAGGCAAGTCGGTTGGCGTCGTGGTCGCTGGTCTGCGCAACGATGAACTTTCCTGCAGGCACTGCAGCAACGGTGGTTGCCATGGAGCTGTACAGACCCGATGCGTTTCGGTTGGTGACCGCCGAACGCGCTGCAAATTGCCACGGCTTGGTGATCACCGCATTAAAGGCGTTGGTGGTGAGCAGGTCGGTGCCGTAGTTGCCCCAATCCGATGGCTCGCAGAAGATGAAGACGTCTGGACGCACCGTGCGCAATGCGGTGCACCACGTTTCCCAGAAGGTGATGTTGGCGCCCCAGCCTTCGCCGCCGCTCGCCCATGCGTGGTCGAGTCGGAA
>CAMDCW010000037.1 GCA_945890745.1 Phycisphaera mikurensis NBRC 102666 | reverse complement strand
GGCGGCATGGAGCATTCGTATTGGGGCATCGGTTCAAAGCGAGACGTTTCGCCCTCGCGGATATCAGCGGCGTCGGCGATCATGACCGTCTCGCCACCAATTCGAATCTCTACGCGCGCATCGGGGCGGTCTTCCAGACCAACCACGGGGGATTCGGCACCCGTGGTGCTCCAACGCACGCCAATCATCGCCAAGGTTGTTCGGCCTGCCAGCGCGGAACGACGCCACGCCATCACAACGGGCGCCATCCGACGATTCACTAGCGGCCAGGCCTGCAAGTATCGATCTGCCAATTCCACCCGCGGTTCCCGGGCAAATTGTTGATAGAGACCACGGTCAACACGCAAGTCAACTTGCTCAATACTGCGCGCGATCGTGGCGCGTGCGGGTGCATCCAGCGACATCCACGCAACGGTTCCTGGACGAACCTGATTGGCGAGCGATTCCAGTGCACTCCAATCGCTGCGGTCAACCGCCGTGATTGCCCCCTGAATAAATGACGCCACTGCGCGCGCTGGAAACTCCACGCGAATGGCAGTGAGTTCAGTAGCGGTTCGATCATCGCAGGATGGAAGTCGTGCCAGCGCCGCTGCGGCGGCTCCAGGCAGACCGGAATTCAGCGCCTCGGTGATACCGCGCACTCCGGTCTCCCACGCTTCCAGCTCCGCAATGCGTTCACTCACTCGACTGCGCGCTTCGGTCAAGGCGCGCGAACCACTGGGCGCCGGAATGCGCGCCAGTTTCGGATCATCGCGCAGGCGTTGCAACACATCACGGGCCGTTCGTGCCGAAGTTGCGGACTTGGCTTGTTCAAGAGCAGGGCGCAACGTAGTACGCACCAAGACCTCGCCGTGCAGCGTGGCCGCATTGCTGCGCGCCAAGTCAAAGTCACGCTTATCGTTTCCGCGCATCGGAGCAGGTGGAACTGCATCAATGATTTCTAACAATTCCGCGCTGCGATCATTGGCCGCGGCCGTCACCGTTCGTGATTGCAGTGCAGCGAGCGCTTCGCCGTTGCGGCGGTGATCATTCTCAAACTCGGCGCGCCGCTCGGCAATGCGGGCCTCAAGGCTGGCGTGCGCGGCTGGCGAGTCAAGTGCCAGTTGCGCGGCAATTTCAGAGCGCCGCGCGTCGATCGCCGTCAGTTCAGTGTTGTCACTGGCGCGATCGACATCATCGCGCAGTATCCGGAGCCGGTCCGCTCGTACCGCTCGAGCGCGGACGGCATCCTCCACGGCAGCCACGGCTTGCTCCAGTTCCGATCGCAACGATTGCAGTTCAGCGCGTCGAACAGTGCGTGACCAGGCATGGTTTGCCCAAGACGCATCGAGCGCTGGTTGGCACAGAAGTACCGCCGAACGCAGATGCTCAAGTGCCGATGAAACGCGCGTTGCGGCAACGTCTTGCTGCACTATGTGCAGGTCGCTTCGCGCACTGTCAATGGCAGCGCGGTCAACGATCGCGCCGCGCGTAATAAATATCGCCGCGCCCAGCACGCTGGACGCGGCGATGATGATGGCGATACGGCGACGCTGCACGGGATCAGAGATTCCCGCGACGCTCCTGCTCCAGTTCAAGACTCTCAAAGAGTGCCTTGAAGTTGCCCTTGCCGAAGCTCTGACTACCGCGACGGCAGATGATTTCAAAGAACAACGTTGGTCGGTCCTGCAGCGGCTTGGAGAACAACTGCAAGAGGTAGCCCTCATCGTCAGCGTCAACCAAGATGCCCAGATCCCGGACGCGTGCGTGGTCTTCCTTCACGCCGGCATGTCCGTGCTGCTTGAGCATGGCTTCAACGCGCGCCCAAACGCCCTGGTAGTAGGACTCTGGAATGTTCAAGAAATCAACGCCACGGCGTCGCAACTCTGCAACGCTGGCAATTTCGTCATCGGTGCGCAGGGCCAAGTGTTGCACGCCCGGAGTCATGTCATGCCACTCCAGGTATTCAAGAATTTGGCTCTTCTTCTTGCCTGCCGCTGGCTCATTGATCGGGAACTTGATCAGCTGATTGCCGCTGGCCATCACCTTGGACATCAGTGCTGAGAATTCTGTGGAAATGTCATTGTCATCAAAGTGCTTGAACATCTGGAAGCCCAGTACGTGTTCGTACCAGTCCACCCACGTGTTCATCTTGCCTTCTTCAACATTGCCAACCGCGTGGTCAACAAACTTGAGTCCGCAGGGGTGCTGCTTGTTGTATTCGTTCAATGCAAACGGTCCGATGGGGCGGAACCCAGGCATGAACGTGGCGCCTTGCTTGATCTTGGGCAGTGCGTACTCGCCAGTGCGGCTGACGAAAGTGTGCACGGCGCGGCCGTAGGTCTTGATGCCCGCGGTGGTCACGGTTCCATGTGCATCGCTCACGGTGACTGGCTCATAGGCACTCTCGCCGCCGTTCTTCACAGCGGCCTTCCATGCGGCCTCAGCGTCAAAGACGTTGAATGCGATGTCCTTGATGCCGTCACCAAACTTGGCAAGTTCTGCCGACGCAGGGTGACTCTTTGAAAGTGGAGTCTCAAGGAGGAAACGAATGTTCCCTTGCGTCAGCAGGTACTGCGCGGACTCGCGGCTTCCGGTGGTCAGGTCGCGGATTTGCTCCACTTGGAAGCCAAACGCCGACGCATAGAAGAACGCGGATTGCTTGGCGTTCCCGACATAGAAGCGAACGTGGTCGACGTCAATCAAGTCCAGCGGATCGGTGCCCGTGGCGGCGCGGTGCGCGGTTTGTGGAGTGGCGGTCGTCATTGGGAGAATGATATCCCGCCCGGCGGTATAACATTTGGTCATGCCGCGCACCTCACGTAATCCCCGCCTGGAGACTGTTGAACCCATCGGAAAGCGAGTTCTCATCCGAAAGGACGAGGACAAGAAGATCACCAAGGTTGGTATTCATCTGCCGGACCGGCTGGAGATTCCCACCATCACCGGCCGAGTAGTTGCCATTTCTGCGGAGGTGGCCAAGGATGACAATTACCCCATCGAGCAGTACGACCGCGTGCTCTTTAACCCGAAGCACGGCGTCCCTGTGGACTTTGAAGGGGACAACCGGCTGTTTGTGATTCCTATTGAAGACATCGTGGCGGTGTTTCGCGCCGCGGACGCTGGGCAGAGCGAGTGAGTAGCGGCGGGGCGAACGGTGGCACTGGTGCGAATGGTGGTGCCGGGGTATCCACCACCGGCGGCTTGCTTCCGGATCCGTTTCCCGTCCCGCGCGCCGCTGGTCCGCTCCGTGCTTCCATCCGCGTTCCTGGTTCCAAGAGCATCACCAATCGCGCTCTGATTCTGGCGGCACTTGCCGACGGGGTGTCGGTGTTGCACGGCGCGTTGCGCTCCGAAGACACGGACGGCTTGATCGAAGCGCTGCGAGCGCTCGGATGTCTGATCACTGTGACCGGCGATTCCGTGCATGTTCACGGATGCGGCGGCCGATTTGCCGCTGATATTCCGGTGCATGTCAATCTTGGCGACGGCGGAACTCCCACACGATTCATGATGGCCGCCGCATCACTTGCTCGCGCGCCAGTCACCATTGACGGCAGCGCGCGCATGCGTCAGCGTCCCGTTGCTGATGGCGTGACGCTCCTTGCGGCCCTTGGCGTTGGCGTCAGTAGCACCGTATCAGGCACGAACGCTGCACTTCCACTGACGGTCACTCCTGCGGTCGCAGCTCCGCACGGTGGCACGGTGCGTGTCTCACGCACATCAACAAGCCAATGTGTGAGCGGTCTCTTGCTGTGTGCGCCGTGGTTTCGTGACGGACTACGCGTGGAGTTCACTGAGCAACCCACCAGCCAGAGCTACTTGGAATTGACGGTTGACGAACTTCGCCGTTGGGGCGTTGCAGTGGATGAATCACGCGATGCCACTGGTCAGCTCACTGCGATCGCGGTTCCATATGGACCACTGCGCGCGCGTCCAGCAGTGCATATCGAAGCGGACGCATCGAGCGCCATCTACTGGGCTGCTGCAGCTGCCATCATTCCAGGAAGTGTGGTGGATCTACTTGGTCTACCGCAGCAGAGTCGGCAGCCTGACATGCGCGCCATCCAGGCCATCGGTGCCATGGGTGCCATCGTCGGACCATCACCAATGGAAGACGGCGCAACGCGCGTGACCTGCGCGGTGGTTGATAGTCAGTCGCCGCTCCGGGGTGGCCAATTCAACCTGTCCAGCGCTCCCGACGGTGCGCTCGCAGTGGCGGCGATCGCTGCGCTTGCGGACGGCGAAACCAGGCTCGATGGACTATCCACGCTGCGCGTCAAGGAAAGCGACCGCCTCGCGGCGCTCCGGGACGGTCTGATTGCCATGGGCGCCGGGGCGCGGATCGAAGGCGATTCGTTGATCATTTCACCGATGGACGCCGAACGTCGCCGTGCCACGAGCGCAAACGCACTCATCCAAACGGTCCGTGATCACCGAATCGCCATGGCATTTGCAGTGCTTGGATTACAGGTAAGCGGCGTGCAGATTGTTGATCCGGGTTGCGTTGCAAAGAGCTACCCGGATTTCTGGACGGATCTCGCCCGCATGATTCGGCCGCAATGACGCGCTGAGCCGTGCAGCGCTGTCTGAGCCGTGCGAGCCGTGCAAGGGTTTCATCGATCGAATACTCTTACTCAATGCACGCATTTTGGCACTTTGCAGCTCGACTGCTCAAGCACAAGGCACGCCTTGCCACCGCGATGGGTTTGGCACTTATCTCAGCTGGTGGGCTCGGTGCTGGATTGTTGGCGCTTGCGCCGGTCTTAGAGTTTCTGCTCCGTAAGAATCAGTCGCTCGGGCAGTGGATCAACCAGAACGCTTCGTGGGTGCCACCGGAATTCACTGAGCTCTTACCAAAGGATGCATTCGGCGGCGTGGTAGTGATATTCGTTGGGCTACTGGTGATGACGGCCGTTGGAGCCGTCGCAAACTTTGGTCACCAGTATTTAGCGTTGACCCTGTGCGTGCGCACGATCACGGAAATTCGCCACGACATCTTTAAGCATGCCGTGAACCTGCCACTCGGTACGGTGTTGCAGCGCGGCGCCTCTGATCTGGTGAGCCGCACGGTCCGCGACAGCTCTGAATTGCAGCGTGGATTGGTGGCACTCACTGGTAAGACCGTGGCGCAAATCACCAAGGGTGGCGCAGCGTTTCTAGCGGCGGTGTGGTTTGACTGGCGGATCACCCTGATCGCGCTGGTTGCTGTTCCGGTACTAGCGATTCCTTTGCGAAAGTTTGGCAAGCGCATTCGCAAGGGCGTGCGCGGTTCACTCCGCGCGCAGGCGGACCTGCTGCGTGTTTCCAACGAAAGTATGCAAGGAATTCGCGCTGTCAAATCAGCAACTGCCGAGGCGGAATCGATTCGACGATTTGATGCAGTCAATGCGATCGTCCTTCGCGAAGAGATGCGCGTGCGATTTGCGCAATCGATGTCCTCACCCATTGTTGAATCAATCTCCATTGTTGCCGTTTGCGTGTTGGCGTTGATTGCTGCGCGGCAAATCATCGACGGCAAATTGGCCTTCGATACCTTTGTGCTTTCACTGGGTGCGTTGGCAGCTGCTGGTGGTTCGTTGAAGCCGATCGCGGGATTTGTCAACGATATTCAGGCTGCCTCGGCGCCCGCCGAACGTCTTGAGGAAGTCATGAAGGTCGCCCGTGAAGATGTAGGCGAACGCCGCAAGCAGCCACTACCGCTGCACGCGCGCGACATTCGATTTGAAGGTGTTTCCTTCCGATACGCGGGCGCTGATGTGGACGCGTTGCAAGACGTCAACCTAGTGATTCAGCATGGCGAACGTGTCGCCTTTGTCGGTAGCAACGGCTGCGGCAAGACCACGTTGCTTTCCATGCTTTCGCGGCTCTTTGTGCCCACTACGGGTCGAGTGCTGGTGGATGGCGCGGATATTGCCCAGCATGGGTTGAAGACGGTACGCGCGCAAGTTGGCGTAGTCACGCAAGACGCCTTCTTGATTCGCGGCAGCATCACGGAGAACATTCGCTTTGGTCATGACACGCCGTCGGATGAAGCCGTCCGGCTTGCAGCGCGTCGCGCGTATGCAGAGTCATTCATCGATCGCCTTCCGGATGGATTCGCCACGGTGGTTGCCGAAGGCGGAACCTCGCTTTCCGGCGGCCAGCGGCAGCGCATTTCAATTGCGCGTGCCGTGTTGCGTGATCCGCGCATTCTGATTCTTGATGAGGCCACCAGCCAAGTTGACGCGGAGAGCGAAGATCTCATCAATACCGCTATCGCCGAGTTTGGTGCCGGGCGCACCACGTTGGTGATTGCGCATCGGCTATCAACGGTGCTCGCTGCCGATCGCATTGTGGTGATGGACGCGGGGCGAATTGTTGCCACTGGACGTCATGCAGAATTGCTGGCCTCGTGCGATGCCTATCAGCGGATTGCGCGCACACAGCTCAATATGGCCTGAAGTACGGTAACTCTGGGATTCGAACGCGATGTGTTGCGCTCAAGCGTTCAAGCGGTCATCCGCGCACGTACCAATTCAACGCCCATCAGCGCGGAACCGTCGCTCCGCCTGTCGCTGGAATGGCGCTGCCCGAGGTGGGCTCCGGTGCGCCGCCAAGTGCGGGCATGGCGCTGCCTTCCGGTGCAGGAACTGCGGGTAATCCGCCCGATGGCGAAATGATTCCAATCCCATCTGCAGTAACGGGTGCCGTTGCCGGCGCAGCGATTACTGCTGCCGTTGTGGGCATTGTCGTCGTGGCAGGCCCTCGCGCAGACTCCAAGGCGATCCACGCCAATATCACGCCGCCAACCAGTGTCATGCAGGAAATGATCGCAACAAAGAGCATCCAATTCTGCAGCGAAGTGTGCAACTTCTGTACGCCTGCATCGCGCTCCGTGGTCTTCTCAAGAAGCCCCTGCAGCGCAGCGGAACTGCGATCGGTAGTTGACTGCAACTGCACTACTGCATTGGCGAGGGTGGTCACACCATCGGCAACCTTCATGGCGCTCTCGTGATTGAGGTCAAGTTGCTGTTGCACCAAACTCATCACATCGCGCTGCTGCTCAACGCCCTGAGTGATGCGGGCCAGCGTCTTCTCAACATGGTCATCGCGCTGTCGCGTCAGCATGAGTTGTTGCGCAACCAAGTCCGCCAAGCGAGTCTGCTGCCGAACAAGTTCCGGAAGCGAACCCATGCTCTGCGGCAGTGCGGCAACCACGCGGGCAAGTTCCTGCTGACGCTGATCCTGCACATCAAGGAACATCCGAAACTCGCGTGCCATGGTCACAATTTCCTGCGAGTCTGCAGGAACGGGCATGGTGCCAACCGCGTCGATCCGGTCGGCGCCAGAACGGCGGACCGGCGTAGGCGCATCATCGCTGCCAAGGAAGAGGGTTCGGAGCGTGGCAAGGAAACCGGGCATCGGGGCGTAAGGTTAACGGGGAACCGGGTGGCTTGGGCGGAAGAAATGCCCGTAGCCGCGGCGTACGATCGACCTTGTGCCCGCGCGGACTTTCATCATCCATCCGATTGCATGCTTGTTGCTGCTTGCCTGCACGGCAGCATGCGACCGACCCGCACCGGTCAGCCCCAGTGCCCACACGGGCGCGCGGATCGTTTCCCTGAGTCCGGCGCTCACTCGAACCGTCACGGAACTTGGCGGCGGGGCAGCCATCGTGGGACGAACCCCGTGGTGCGAAACGCCCGAAGCCGCCGACGTGCGCATTGTCGGTTCGCTGGAGGACCGCGATCTTGAAGCGATCGCCGCTCTGCATCCCACCCTGATCCTTCGCCAGTCCAGCGTCGCTGACCCCGCGCTCGACATGGTGGCTCGATCAGTCGGTGCGGAAGTCCACACCTGGCACTTCGATCGTGTCTCCGACGTGCAAGCGAGCTTGGCGCCCATCGCGGACCTCCTTACTCAGGCCGGAATCACCACTGCGCCGGAGGCTGCCGCGCGCATCACTGCCTTGCATCACGAAGCCGTGGCCGTGCCGGTTCACACCACGGGTCCAGTCCTCTTCCTGTTCGCCGTCGATCCGCCGATGGCGTTCGGCACTGGCACTTACGTAGACGACCTCTGGACCGCCATGGGAGGCACCAACGCCATGCGCCGTCCCGGCTATCCCGCCATCACTGCGGAAGATGTGGTTCGCCTGGCTCCAGCAGCGATTATTTCCATTGGTCGAAGCGAAATCCCTGCATGGATGGCAGATGCAAGCCGCGCGCGCGTGGCGATCGATGCGCCTGATTTACTTGAGCCAAGCGCGCGGATGTTGGTGCAGGGTCCCGCCTCACTGCGCCGCGCTGATGATGCAATTGTCGCGCTGACTGATGCTCAGCCGGGAGTCATCAAGTGACCGCACGTCGACCCATGATTGGCCTGGCCATGGTCTCCGCGGCAACGCTGATCGTTGTTGCAGCGCGGCTCCTTGTTGTTCGAACGCTTGATGGCACCTTTGTGGTTGGCTGGCCCAGCGCGGTCCTTGGTCAGTTTCGTATCGATGCAGTGCTTGCCGCCGCCGCCGCTGGTGCTGCGCTTGGTGTCTCCGGCGCCATCATGCAGACCTTGTTACGCAATCCGCTCGCTTCGCCGTTTGTGTTGGGCGTCA
Organism: Phycisphaera mikurensis NBRC 102666; assembly: GCA_945890745.1. GTDB lineage: Bacteria > Planctomycetota > Phycisphaerae > Phycisphaerales > SM1A02 > UBA966. The sequence goes on along the minus strand of CAMDCW010000037.1, from coordinate 9,651 downwards.
CCAGCGGCGCGGGTGCTGGCGTGGCCATTGCATCACTCGCTGCGGCGTGGGCAGGCGTTGCAGCTCCTGTCGGCGCGGCACTCGGAGTCCCCGCGCTCATTGGCGCAGTCATTGCGCTTGGAGTGGTGCTCCTTCTAGCACGACGGGGCGGATCGATCGACCCGGTGACGCTCATCCTCAGCGGTGTCATTGTGGGTGCGATTGCAAGCGCGCTGAGCACTGTTGCAGAGTCACTGTTACCACCGGAACGACGCGGACTACTTGCGGGCTGGCTCTTTGGGCGGATTCCTGACGTTCCGGATCCGGGCGCTCTCACCGCCTGTGCGTTTGCAGCGTGCGGACTGACCGCGTTGGCTGCAACATGGGGTTCGCGCCTGGATGCCGCGGCACTCTCCGATGATGAAGCACGATCCGTGGGCGTCCCACTTGCACCCATGCGCACCGCCATGTTCCTTGGCTGCGGCATCGCCACCGCCGCAAGCGTTGCGTTGTGCGGTCCAATTGCATTCATTGGATTGCTAGCGCCGCACTGCGCGCGCGCGATGGTGGGTCCGCGCAACCGAATTTTGGTGGTCGGCTCTGCGGTCGCGGGCGCCGGACTCCTCATTGGCGCAGACGCACTTCGGCAGTGGATCGATATCGGCGGCGGTCGGCTGCCACTGGGCGCAGTGACCGCGGTCGCTGGCGGCGTGGCATTTCTTGTGTTGTTGCGGAAGACCACAGGGGCCTGGCCGCGATGAGAACCCTGGACTTTCAATCGCCAACGCTGCGCCGCGGAGCATTTCAGTTGGCCATCGGCGTCATTGCGCCGAGTCCCGGCCGAATCACCGTGCTCATCGGTCCGAACGGCGGAGGAAAGACCACGGCGCTGCGCTTGGCGGCCGGGCTGCTGATGCCGGATACGGGATCGGTACTGATTGATGGCGAACCGGTCCATGCACTCAGTGCGCTGCAACGTGCCGCTCGGATTGCACTGGTGACGCAGCGGCCTGATGTTGGCGCGCCATTCAGCGTTCGTGAAGTTGCTGCGCTCGGTCGCATTGCTCGGCCGACGGATGCGCAGCGCGTGGAACGAGCACTGCAGCGCGTTGGGCTAGCAGCGTTGGCTGATCGACCGTACCACTCGCTTTCGGGTGGCCAGCAGCAACGCGTGGCAGTGGCGCGCGCCTTGGCGCAACACGAGCCGGGCGGGGTACTGCTACTTGATGAGGCATTCGCCGCGGTCGACCCACCGGAGGCAGCCGCGATTGTGCGTGCGGTGCGCGAAGAGGCTGCCGCCGGTGCCACGGTCTTGGCGGCCACCCATGACATGGCAGTGGCCTCTGCCATTGCCGACGACGTCTGGTGCATTGTTGCCGGGCAAACCCGCGCATTCGGCCCGGCCTCCGATCTGCTGACAGCGGGCGCTTTGCCGGCATTGCTTGGGGTGGCGATCGCAGAGGTCAATGGCGCCAACGGCCGAATTGCCGTGGCCGATTACCGCGCTATCCTTCCCACACAGGCGCCATGAAGCAAACCGAGCTCATCATCTTTGCAGTGATCATGGTGATCAACGCCGTGTTTGCAATTTGGAAGAAGTACAAGGAGCGCCAAGCACGGAACGCCGCCGCGGCGCTTGAGCGAGCCATCACCAACAATGCGCCATCTGCGCGTGCTACCCCCGCAGCCCGCGCGACCCCTGCGATGCGTGCGACACCGGCGCTGCGTAATTCGCCTGGAAATACGCCTCCGGTGATGCGGTCAACGCCCGCCGCCACACGTTCTGGCGGCGCAACATCGATTGACTCGCGCGGCTCCATGCGGCGCGAGATTCGCGATACTGAATTGCAAGCCGCCGCCGCGCGTCGCCGTCAAGCCGAGGCGCGCCTCTTTGAGCAGCAAGTTGCTGCGGAGAAGGCTCGCATCGCTGCGCAACAGCGCCCGACTCCTCCAGTGATTCAACCGGCAGCCATGCAGGTTCTGCAGGCGGCGCTGGCGCGGTCAAAGTCGGCGGTGCACCACTCGATCGCTGCGTCCCGAATCACCGGCAACAGCATCGGATCCCCCCGCGTGGCAGAGCCGGTGCGAGCCAAACTCCTGATTGGGGACCGAGTGGGTCTGCGCCGCGCGCTGATCCTTCGGGAAGTACTTGGACCGCCGCGCTGCATGGCCCCGTACGGCGGTACGCAGTAGGGGAACGGGGCGTTCTACCCATGATCTCCCCATGATCGTGGCAAGATCTGCCCACGATCGCCCCACAATCGACCCAGACTGCATTACAATCCCCGCCCCATGATCGACATTCGCAAGTTGAAAGAACTCGTTCGCCTCATGACCACGAGCGACCTCACCGAGCTCGACCTCCGCGATAAGGAGGAGCAGGTGACCATTCGTCGCGCCACCGCTCAGGCGGCTCCTCAGGTCATCCAGCACGCAGCGCCGGTGGTTCAGCACGTCGCCGCCGCGCCGCTGGCTGCAGCACCCGCAGCAGCCGCTGCGCCCGCCGCAAACGAAGACGCCGGGCTGATTGCCATTGAGAGCCCCATGGTTGGCACCTTCTACGCATCGCCAAGCCCTGACAAGCCATCGTTCGTTTCCGTGGGCGGCGAAGTCGGCCCCAATTCGGTGGTGTGCCTGGTGGAAGCAATGAAGATCTTCAACGAAATCAAGGCCGAGCGCTCAGGCACCATTGCCAAGGTCCTCGTCAAGAGCGGACAAGCCGTTGAATTCGGCCAGCCGCTGTACATGATCAAGCCAAGCTGAACCCGCCCTCATCACGGCGTGCGTCCGCCCGTGCGCCGCACATGCCTACAGGATCTCACTAGCCATGTTCAAGCGTGTACTTATTGCTAATCGCGGTGAAATTGCCCTCCGCATCATCCGCGCGTGTCGCGAACTCGGCATCGAGGCCGTGTGCGTCTATTCATCAGCAGACAAGGGCGGACCCTGGCTTGAGCAGGCGGACCGAACCATCTGCATCGGGCCCGGCCCGTCCAAGGAGTCGTACCTGAAGATTGAGCGCATCATCGCAGCGGCTGAAGTGAGCCATGCGGAAGCGATTCATCCAGGCTACGGATTCCTCAGTGAGAACGCGCACTTTGCAGAAGTGTGCCGAGCGTCCGGCTTTGAATTCATCGGTCCAAGTCCAGAAGCAATGAACGCGCTTGGTGACAAGGTCAACTGCAAGCGCCTGGCTCGCAAGACTGGCACCCCAGTATTCCCGGGCACTGAAGACGCCATTGAAGATATTGAAGAAGCCGTCAAAGTGGCTGCTGAGATTCAGTATCCAGTGATTGTGAAAGCGCGCGCCGGCGGCGGTGGACGCGGCATGCGCATTGCCCGCGATGAAGCTGAATTGCGCACCGGGATTGAAGCAGCCCGGCAAGAAGCGGCCGCTGCGTTTGGTGACGGCGGCGTGTACGTGGAGAAGTTCCTGGAGAACGCCCGGCACTTTGAAGTGCAGACCATTGGCGACAAGCACGGCCACGCCGTTCATCTTTATGAACGCGATTGCTCCAGCCAGCGCCGCCACCAGAAACTCATTGAAGAGGCTCCGGCTCCGGGCGTTGACCCCAAGAAGCGTGATCGCGTCTGCGAAAGTGCGGCAACACTCATTCGCGAAGCCAAGTACTCCGGCGCTGCCACCGTGGAATTCCTGATGGATCGCCATCAGAACTTCTACATGTTGGAAGTGAACACCCGCGTGCAGGTTGAGCACCCAGTGACGGAAATGATCACTGGAGTAGACATCGTGAAGACCGGCATTCGCGTTGCTGCCGGTGAAGAATTGCCGTTCACGCAGAAGGACATTCACATCAATGGTCATGCCATTGAAGTGCGCATCAACGCAGAGGATCCGGACCGCGGATTCATGCCGCAAGCAGGCCTCATCGAAACCTACGCCGCGCCTGGCGGACCAGGCGTTCGACTTGATAGCCATGCGCGCGCTGGGTACCGCATTCCGCCAAACTATGACTCCATGATCGGCAAGCTGATCGTGCACGCGCCCGATCGCGCCACATGCATTGAGCGCCTCAAGGGAGCCTTGCGCGAATTCAAGATTGGCCCTGTAAAGACCACCATTCCGCTGCACCTCAAGTTGCTTGATCACCCCGATTTCCGCGCCGGCAGCCACGACATTCACTACGTCGAGCGTTGGCTCAAGGAAATTGCGGTTGCAGCCAAGGTGTAATCGTTGCAGCAGCATCCAGCAGCGGTCTTTCAGCGAAGCCGCTCAGTATGAATAACGGCTCCCTCATCCTTGTCACTGGCGCCACTGGTTACGTTGGCGGGCGCCTCGTCCCGCGGCTATTGGCTGCAAACCACCGGGTTCGATGCCTGGTGCGGGATCCTTCGCGACTGCAAGGTCGCGCGTGGCAGAAGGACGTTGAAGTAGTGCAGGGCGATGTGCTGGCGCCGGAGACGCTTGCGGCCGCAATGCAGGGCGTGAGTGTTGTCTATTACCTGGTGCACAGCCTGGCGGGTGGCAGTAATTTCTCTGAGCGCGACAATCAAGCCGCGCGCAACTGCGCCAGCGCCGCGCGTGCAGCCGGTGTTAAACGCATCATTTACCTGGGCGGACTTGGCGAAGAGAGCCCCGATCTTTCGCCGCACTTGGTGTCGCGTCATGAAACCGGCAACGCCCTCCGCGAGGCAGGCGTCCCGGTCACAGAATTCCGCGCCGCGGTAGTAGTTGGGTCCGGCAGTCTCTCCTTTGAGATGATTCGCTACCTCACCGAACGCGTCCCGGTGATGATCTGCCCACGCTGGATATTCACCCGAACGCAACCAATCTGCATTCGAAACGTCTTGGATTACCTGGTAGCAGCGCTTGATTGTCCGGCCAGTGTCGGGCAGATCATTGAGATTGGTGGCCGCGACGTGGTCACCTACGCGGACATGATGACTGGATACGCGCGTGCACGCGGGCTCACGCGCCGCTTGGTTGCAGTGCCAGTACTGACTCCGCGACTTTCTTCGTACTGGGTGCACTTGGTGACGCCGATTCCTGCTGATATTGCACAACCACTCATCAAGGGACTCGGCAATGAGGTGATCGTGCACAACCCGTCCGCGCTCACCATGTTCCCGAACATCAAGCCCATGGACTACGAAAGTGCCCTCCGGCTTGCTCTGGGAAAGATCGATAGCAACGAAGTCGAAACCGTTTGGAGCGACGCGCTGGTTACAAGCCAAGGTGATCGAACGCCCGTCGCCCTGATCAGTACCCAAGGCATGATTCTCGAACGGCGCCGCTTGATGGTGGATGCGCCCGTCGATGCCGTGTACCGCAGCTTTGCGGGTCTGGGTGGCGCGCGCGGCTGGCTGTACATGGATTGGGCGTGGCAGATCCGCGGCACCCTTGACCGGCTCCTTGGTGGCGTTGGCATGCGGCGCGGTCGACGCGACCCGGACGATCTACGCATGGGCGACACGCTGGACTTCTGGCGCGTTGAGCAGGTGGAGCCTGGTCGACTGATTCGACTCCGTGCGGAGATGAAGGTCCCCGGACGCGCGTGGCTGCAACTTGAATCCCGACCCGCCGAAGGTGGTCAGACGGAACTACTACAAACAGCAATCTTCGAACCGAAGGGCCTGTTTGGATTCCTGTACTGGTACGTCTTGTATCCAATGCACGCACTGATCTTTAGCGGAATGATCCGCAAGATCGCCGAGCGTTCCAAGTAATCGAGCGTCGTTAGTCTTGATGTCCGCGCTTGGCGGGCATCAAATTCACCGCGATCACCGCCGCGGCTGCAATGGCCATCAGCGCGTATCCGCCCACGGGGCTGTAGAGATTCAGGCCCTTGTCTGGCTGGGGCGGAACGGTTGGATCTGCAGCTTGCATCGCGTACGTGGCGCCGCAGGTGATGCCTGCCAGGATGACGGCTGCGCCGATGTTCCAACGCATTGAGCGTCCGCACGGCAATACGCGCGCCTTGCGAGCAGCACCGTCAATCGACGCGGTTTGGGGCATGTTGATCATGTTGGTCTTCAATTGTTGTCCTTCGGCGCAGTGAGCGTGATCGTGTTCACCAGGCGATCTTCCGTACCGGTGACCAGGACCAGTCCCTTCAGGACGGTCTCGGACGGCAGGCGGAAGTGCAGCATGAGCTTCTTACCGCTGCCGAGCGGCTGAATCGGAATGTCCTTGAGGGTGAGCGGTTTGCCGCCCATACTTCGCACCAGCACCCAGTCGCCATCGTCTTCAACCATGCCCACTGCAAAGTACTTGGCGCCGTTGGCATCAATGACTGCGACGCGCGCAGACTGCGCATCAGTACCAGCCGTTCGAACCCACTCATTCAGGTCGGGGAAGATGCGAACGCCATCAGCTTTCGCGGACGCGTCCAAGCGAAGCAGTCGCTGTCCCACGGTGACTTGGAAGCCACGAACGCGCAAGTCCGCCGACACCATGGCACTGCCGTTGCGCGGGAACTTCTGTTCGCCACCAACGATGTAGTTGTTGCCATCCAAGAGCAGGGCGCCCTTGTCATTGGAGTTGATGGTCACTCCACCGATCGCGTATTTCGGATCGGGGAACTCAATCAGTGAATCGATGTTGGTGGCTGCGCCGTCATCAACAGCCTTGCTGCTGCCGCTCACAATGGCCCCGCCGCCTGCAAAGTCCGGCGCCGCAATTGGACGCGGCGCCAAGAATCGCACGCCCTTCAGTTCAAAGTACTTGGGCGCTTGCGTTCCAAGGTCAGCCTTGGGGAAGAACAGATAGAAAGTGCCTTCACCTTGCGCAGAAACCGAGGTCAGCACGTTGGACGGGGAGTTGAAGAAGTACATCCGCTCCCCGCCTTCCTTGGCGTTCTGACGCCAAGCCACGGGGTACGAAACCGTTCCCTTGCCGCCCTTACCGTCGCCGATCAGTCGCGCCTGAGCGCCGGTCATCAGGAACTGCTGTCCAGCGCCGTCAAAGCCGTCCTGAGCGATGGTGAACTGCACTGCCCACGATGCCACTGGCTTGGCGCCCACGCCAGCACTGAGCGGCATGGCGGGAACATCAAACAGCTTGAGCTGACTAACCGCTTCCGGTGGAACCGATACGCGCGCCAGACCATCCGCGTACGAATCGCGGTACAGCGAACCCGAGGTACGCACCAGCTGCGGCATGTGTGTGTCGATGGTGCCACCACCGAGCCATGGGGTGTATGGACCCCAGGAGAGGTATGAGAAGAATCCACCGGCGATACCGGAAATCGTCAGCAAGGGCGCGTTGTCACTGCCGATAGCAGGCGCATTCGCCACGTCACTGCGTCGGCTCCATCCAGTGAAGTCACCGATGGTCACTGTGGACTGGAAGAACCCCATGCCGATCGCCAACAGGCCAACCGAAAGGACACCCGAAGCAAGGCCAAACCCTGCGCCCACCACCACGTCCGCCAAGCGCGGGATAGAGAGATTCATCGGAATGAATCGATCGGTGAAGATGCGCAGAATGGCAAGCAGGCCAACGAACACGCCCACCAGCACCAGACCCTTGGAGTATTCGCCAGCCGAACTGCTGAGCATGCGGTACGACAATGGCTCCCACACGCCGAAGGCGATCGCGCCGGAGGTGACGACGCAGAAGAAGTGGACCAACGCGCTGAACGCGCCGTTGTTGGACCACCAGTAGGTGATGAGAAGGATGGCTGCAATAGCGATGACTGAAATGATCACTGGGGTGGTCCTTACTGCTTCTTCTGGCCGGTCGGCTTGACTGGCGATTTGGCGACTGCGCCGGGTGTAGGGGCGGGTGCGGCCGCTGGCTTCGCGGCGCCCGCGGGGGCAGTGCCAGCTGGTGCTGGCGGTGGAGCAAAGATGCGTTTCACTTCATCAAAGCTGGTCTCGCCGCTGCGCACCTTGAGAAGCGCAGCGTCCTGCAGCGAAGGGCACTTGAAGGTGCGACGAGCCTGCATGTACGCGCCCTTTACGTCACCGGTAGCCAGTATGGCGCGCGATTCCGCATCCAAAGGCAGCGCTTCAACAACCGCGCAGCACCCAAGAAATCCAACTCCCTTGCATGTTGGGCAATCAACCGGCTGATCCTTGATCAGCACCTTGCCACTTTGCTTATAAATCTGCACGGGCTTACCAGCGGCAATACCCAGCATCTTCTGTTCCGCTGGATTTGGCGTGTACGGAGCGCGGCAGGTCAGACACAATTTGCGAACCAGCCGCTGCGTCACCACCATGCGCAGCGCATCAGCCGCTGCCTTCGGGTCACCCACCGACTTCAGCCAAGCAGCCAGAATGTCCGGCACGCTGTCTGATGGCATTCCAACATAGAAGAGCGTGGCACGAGCACCAGCTGCGCACAGCACCTTGGAAGATCCAGCGTCTGCTACGTCAGCAGCAAACACCACATCAGGCCCACGGCGCACGATCGATTGCAACTGCGTACCAAAGTCACTCTTGGCTGCATCAAAGTCAGTGTGCTCAACACCTTCCACGACGCGCTCAAAGCGGCGCTCCAGCGTCTTGATATTGGAGGTGAGTGAGTCATGTCGACCCAAAAGCGCATAGGTCAGGGTGGTGAGACCTTGACCAGGACGCGCGCCAACCAACACTGTTCCGCGTGGGTCAGCCGTGATGGTGTCCACCAAGAGCTTCAGTTGCTGCTCGCCCATTCCAATCTTGGCGAGCGGAATACTGAGTTGCTTCTCGCGCTCAAAGTCCACGCGGATTGATTCGCCTTGCATCGAACCAACGCTGGTGACGGTGAGGACAATCCGCGTTCCATCGCGGACAATTGGCACCGTGCCACGCTGGAATTTGCGGCGCTCGGCTGGATCAAGTTCTGCAAACCCCTTCAGGAGATCCACCACTCGCGTGGCCAGTTCACCAGCGATCGGCTCGCGCTTGAAGCGCATGGAATCAACCACTTGCTGAACCTGTGCGCCTTGCTTGGAGAGCGCAATCTCAACGCGGGTCGCACGCGCCTCCAACGCGGAGAGCAGTACCGCCTCAAGGCCGGCGTACACCTCAAACGCCGGATCCTTGCGGTCAGGTGCGGCTTGCTCGCTGCGATCCTTCCTCTGGAAGCGCAACGTGGCGCCCGCCTGTGCGTTCTTCGCCTTGCGATCCGCAGCCATCTTCCCGAAATCAATATCAAGGAAGGTGAGCGGCTTGGCCTTGGTGCCCTTGAGTGCCTGATTGCGGAACTTCATGTACCACGTACATGGCGCTGCAAAGAGCGCAATCATCAGCGGGAAGCCGGCAAACCAGGTTGGAATCAACAGCGCGGCCAGCACTCCAGCCGTACCAAACGCCAGGAAGATGGCAGCCCACTTCTGCGGCTTCAGGTTGAAGTACGCAGCATCCTTCTCCAACTTGGTTGAGACAAGCACTGCATACGGACCGAACGTGGCAAACGTCACGATCGGCTTGGCGATACTCATCAGAATCGCCGGCGATGTTGCCTCGGCGAGGATAGAGCAGCCCGGAATGAAGAAGGCAGGCGGTAAGTTCACGATCAGGCTCCCTTGGCGAACGATGCGCCCTGCGAAATTCCCTTGAGGCGCATGCGCAGCTCCTCGGGCTTCGGCGTCGACTGCAGCGCGACGCTCTGATGGATGAATTCCTTCTCCACCAAGTCAACCAATGCGGTGGTGAAGTCTTGCATGCCTGCTTCGCGACCCTTGATGATGTCCAAGAGTTCGCCTTCGCGTGCTTCCAAGA
>CAMDCW010000036.1 GCA_945890745.1 Phycisphaera mikurensis NBRC 102666 | reverse complement strand
GTGCTCGCTATTGGCGGCATTGAAGTACGCACCGGCGTCACTATCGGAGAACAGGTTTCGCTTGCCTCGCTTGAACACGATTTCGACGCCGTGTTTGTTGGCGCCGGACTTGGCGCTGACAGCTCCTTGGGTATTCCTGGTGAAGACCTGGTGGGCGTACATGGTGCAGTGGCGTGGATTGAGGCTATGAAACTCGGGACTATCGATCTTTCCAAGGTTCGCCACGCTGTGGTGATTGGTGGCGGAAACACTGCGGTTGATGCATCACGAGAGTTGCGTGGCCTTGGGGTTCCGTCAGTCACCATGGTGTATCGAGGCGTGAAAGACAACATGAGTGGATACGCCCACGAATGGTCTGCTGCATTCAGTAAGGGCGCTACCGCGGAGTGGCAAGCCGTAGTCACGGCATGTACCGGCGCCGGACATGTGCAACACGTTCAGTGCGTGCGCGTTGATGCCAACAAGAACCCTGTAGCTGGAACAGAGTTCACGCTTCAGGCCGACTTGGTTCTCATGGCCATCGGACAAGCAAAGCTGGGAAACATGCTGGCGGTGCTGCCTGGCCTCCGCGTGGACCGCGGTCGAATCATGGTGGATGAACACGGCTACACCGGTCGCCCGGGCTGGTACGCCGGTGGAGACTGCACCAATGCTGGCAAGGAAGTGGTGAATGCGGTGGCTGAAGGAAAGATTGCAGCACATGCCATCGATGCAGCCATCATGGGACACATGAACGCCAACGGGAACGCAACAAGCAAGATCGCTCGCACTGGAGGTTCGTCACATGCCTGACCTAAGCACAAATACTGGCGGCATTCAATCACCGAATCCATTCTGGCTTGCAAGCGCACCGCCGGCGAACAGCGGTCGGCAGATTCAACGCGCGTTCGAAGCGGGTTGGGGCGGCGCGGTGTGGAAGACCCTTGGTGTACCGATTCAGAATGTTTCCAGCCGCTTCGCTGGACACACCATCCGTGGCGTGCAGGCGGCGGGCTTCAGCAACATTGAACTCATTACCGATCGCCCCCTGGAAACAAACTTACGGGAAATTACTGAGACCAAGAAGCTGTTCCCAAAGAACCCGATCATTGTCTCCCTCATGGTGGAAACCGAGGTGGAATGGCGGGAAATCATCAAGAAATCCATTGATGCGGGCGCGGACGGACTGGAACTGAATTTCGGTTGCCCACACGGAATGTGCGAGCGCGGCATGGGTAGCGCGGTGGGCCAGGAGCCTGCCATCAATGAGCGCATTACTGGTTGGGCCGTCAAGTACAGCACTGTGCCGGTCTTGGTGAAGCTGACTCCGAACGTTGGCAACATCGTTCCGCATGGCTTGGCAGCTCGACGCGGCGGCGCGCACGGCGTGTCGCTGATCAACACCATTAAGAGCATCGTTGGGGTCGATATTGATCGATTCATCCCGTTGCCACGGGTTGGCAATTTGAGCACCAACGGCGGCTACTGCGGTGCAGCCGTGAAGCCAATCGCTCTACACATGGTGGCTGCCCTTGCCCGCGAGAAGCAGTTTGGACTGCCGATCAGCGGCATTGGCGGAATCAGTAACTGGCGTGATGCGGTTGAATTCATCTTGCTTGGGTCCAGCACGGTGCAGGTTGCCACTGAAGTGATGTTGCGTGGCTACAACATTGTGGAAGACATGACGGACGGGTTGCAGGAGTACATGCGCACGCATGGTTTCGATCGCATTGATCAAATGGTTGGCAAAGCCATTCCCGCGTACACGGATTGGGGCCACCTGGACATGAACTATGAGACGGTGGCAAAGATCGATGCCGACAAGTGCATCGGCTGCCAACTCTGCGTCGCAGCGTGTCACGACGGCGCGCACCAGTGCATCCATCCGCAACAAGACACGCGCGTGCCCCACGTTGACGAGGCGGAATGCGTTGGCTGCAATCTCTGCCAAATCGTCTGCCCGGTGCCAGATTGCATCACCATGACGCCAGTGAATAACGGGCACTCCCCTGCCAGTTGGAACGAATTTGCCAATGAAGGCAAGCCTCTTCGGCCGAAAAAAGGTGCTCACTGAGCACCAGAGATAAGAGACACCACATGACTACCAAGAGCAAGATCGTCCGCTGCGGCCTCATCCAATGCAGCAATCCGCTGAACGACGAGAAGCGCCCCGTCAAGGAAATTCAGAAGGCGATGGTGGACAAACACCTTGCCATGATCGAAGACGCCGGCAAGAAGGGCGTGCAGATTCTGTGCCTGCAAGAGATCTTCAACGGACCATACTTCTGCCCCAGCCAAGACCCGCGCTGGTACGAGGCTGCCGAAGAAGTCCCCGGCCCCACCACCGACCTGATTGCCAACGCTGCTAAGAAGCATGCCATGGTGGTGATCGTTCCGGTGTATGAGCGTGAGATGAGCGGCGTCTTCTACAACACCGCTGCCGTCTACGACGCTGATGGCACTTACCTTGGCAAGTACCGCAAGCAACATATTCCGCAGGTGAATCCCGGCTTCTTTGAGAAGTTCTTCTTCAAGCCAGGAAACGGCGGCTACCCCGTCTTCAAGACGCGCTACGCCACCATCGGCGTGTACATCTGCTACGACCGTCACTTCCCGGAGGGCGCGCGATGCTTGGGCTTAAACGGCGCAGAAATCGTCTTCAACCCGTCAGCCACCGTGGCAGGACTCTCGCAATACCTTTGGAAAATTGAGCAGCCCGCGCATGCGGTGGCGAACGGCTACTACATGGGCTGCATCAATCGCGTGGGCACAGAGGCGCCGTGGAACATCGGAAAGTTCTACGGAACCAGCTACTTTGTCAATCCGCGCGGCGAGACGGTCGCGCAAGCCAGCGAGGACAACGACGAACTGCTCGTAGCAGACCTGGACCTTGGCGTGATTGATCAAGTGCGCAGCGTCTGGCAGTTCTATCGCGACCGACGCCCCGAGGCGTATCCAGAAATCACTCGTCAATGAGGTCCTTATGAGCGACACCACTTTGATTCGTGGCGGAACGGTCGTTACTGCCGACCGGCAATGGCGCGCCGATGTGTTGATTGCTGGCCAGAAGGTAGCCGCCGTCGCCGAGAGTCTGCAGGCTCCGGTGGGCGCGCGCGTGATTGAAGCGGGCGGCGCGTTTGTTATGCCAGGGGGCATCGACCCGCACACGCACATGGAGTTGCCGTTCATGGGAACGGTTTCCAAAGATGACTTCTTCACTGGTACCGCCGCGGCAGCAGCCGGTGGAACCACCATGATCATTGACTTTGTGATTCCGGGACCGGAGCAGAGCCTCTTAGAGGCGCTGGACATTTGGAATGGACGCGCCGCGAAAGCAGCTGCCGATTATTCATTCCACATGGCGATCACCGGATGGAGCGACCGCACCCATACCGAAATGGCCGAAGTCACGCGCCGCGGAATCAATAGCTTCAAGCACTTCATGGCGTACAAGGGCGCCATCATGGTGGATGACTCTGTACTGGTAAAGAGTTTCATCCGCGTACGCGACCTCGGCGGAATCTGCCTCGTTCACGCGGAAAATGGCGAGTTAGTAGCCCACTTCCAAAACGAAATATTTGCGCGCGGCATCACCGGTCCAGAAGGCCATCCACTTTCGCGCCCCGCGGAAGTTGAGGGCGAAGCGAGCAACCGCGCCCTACGGATTGCGGAAGTCATTGGTGTTCCGCTGTACGTGGTGCACACCAGTTGCAGTGATGCGCTCGACCCGATCGCGCGCGCACGCGGCGAGGGCCAATGCGCCTTTGGCGAAGCGCTCATTCAGCACTTGATCATCAGTGAAGAGGTCTATCGAAACGAAGACTGGGATCAAGCCGCGCACTACGTGATGAGTCCGCCGTTCCGACCGCGCGAACACCAAGCCGCGCTGTGGCACGGCATCCAATCCGGTGCTATTCAAGTCATCGGTACGGACCACTGCGTCTTTGACACTGCACAGAAGCGAGCAGGACGTGGTGATTTTCGCAAGATTCCCAACGGTACCGGCGGCATCGAAGACCGCATGAGCGTCCTATGGCACCATGGCGTCGGTAGCGGGCGCATCACTCCAAGCGAGTTTGTTGCTCTGACCAGTAGCAATGCCGCGCGCATTTACAACTGCTACCCACGCAAGGGCACCATCGCCGTTGGTAGCGACGCCGACATTGTGGTGTGGGACCCCGCAGCAACGCGCACCATCTCCGCACGTACGCACCACCAGAACGGCGACTTCAACGTCTTTGAAGGAATGACTGTCACTGGCAATGCCGCGGTCACCCTTTCCCGCGGTGCGGTTCTGTGGCAAGACGGGAAGCTCCACGCGACAGCAGGTTGGGGCAAGTATGTACCCCGCCCTGCCTTCGCTGATTTCACGCAATCACTCGCCGTGCGCAACAAACTTGCACAACCAACCGCCGTCAAGCGGGCCTGAGATATCAATCATGACAGCAACACCATTCGCTCCAGCAATCAAGCCGTTCTCCGCCAGCAGTGACGATTTCGTCACCTACACCACCGCGCGGCACTGGATCGGCGGCCACTGGCGCGACCCGATCTCAAGCACCACCGTGCACGATGTGATCAACCCGCGCTTTGGCAAAGTCATTGCACAAGTAAAGATGGGCGCGGCGGATGATGTTGATGCCGCCGTGCAGGTAGGTGCGGCGGCAGCGCGCGACTGGGGGCAGTGGCCCATCCGCGACCGCGCGCATGTCTTGTATCGCCTGCGCGAATTGATGCTGAAGAATCTGGATGAACTCGCTTGGCTGCTCTCGCACGAGAACGGCAAAGTATTCGGCGAAGCAAAGGCGGAAGTAGAAAAAGGCATCGAATGCGTGGAGTACGGCTGCTCGCTGCCGAACCTGGCTGCAGGCAACCAGCTTGAAGTGAGCCGTGGCGTGGCATGTGAACTTGCCTATGTTCCGCTAGGAGTGGTGGCTGGCGTTACCCCCTTTAACTTCCCGATGATGGTTCCCTTGTGGATGCTGCCGCAAGCATTGGTCGGCGGCAATTCCTTCGTCCTCAAGCCGAGCGAACGCGTGCCGCTCTCGACGCTGCGACTGGCAGAATTACTCGCGCAGGCGGGGCTTCCCGCTGGCGTCTTCAACATGGTGCAAGGCGGGCGTGAAGTAGTGGAAGCGCTTTGTGATCACCCGGACATCAAGGCGCTGGGGTTCGTTGGTAGCACCAAGGTTGCCAAGGCGGTGTACGGACGCGCAAGTACCAATGGCATGCGCGCACTCTGCCTCGGCGGCGCCAAGAATCACCTGATTGTGGTGCCCGATGCAGACCTGCAAGTCACAGCAGAAAATATCGTCGCTTCCTTCACGGGTTGCGCTGGTCAGCGCTGCATGGCCGCCAGTGTGCTGCTTGCGGTCGGCGATGTGGACCACATCCTTGCGGCAGTGCGTGATCGCGCCGCCAAGATCACCGTGGGTAAAGATCTTGGACCCGTTACCACCGAAGCCGCACGTGATCGCATCAACCGATACATCGACCAAGCTGAGAAGGCTGGCGCCAAGGTCACCTTGGACGGGCGAAAGTCTGGCGCGGGCGCGAACAATGCCGGTGGCTATTGGGTTGGTCCAACGATCATCGAAGGAGTCACTCCGGAAATGGCCGCCGCGCGCGAAGAGATCTTTGGCCCGGTGCTCAGCGTGATCCGTGTGCCCAACCTAGACAAGGCGATCGAGATTGAAAATGCCAATCCATACGGTAATGCCAGCAGTATCTACACCTCAAGTGGTGACTTGGCGCGGCGCGTGATCGACCGCGTGGAAGCTGGCATGTGCGGCGTGAACATCGGCGTACCTGTGCCGCGCGAGCCGTTTGGATTCGGCGGCTGGAACGATTCCTGCTTTGGCCACGGCAACATCACCGGCTGGGATGGATACCGCTTCTGGACGCGGCAACGAAAGCTCACCAGCAAGTGGGCCGTTCAACGCGATCACAATTGGATGAGCTGAAAGCCGCAAACATCATGAACACCACCAAGCACACCGACGCAAACCATGCTCCCCACGCTGCAGCTGGGCACATGAGTTCGCGTGAAATGATCGACACCTGCAAGAAGTACAGCCTGTTCTCCTGGAGCGCGACTGGCAAAGTTGATCCCCTGCCGATCGTGCGCGCGGAGGGCATCTACCTGTACGGGCCGGAAGGGCAACGATGGATCGACTTCAACAGCCAGTTGATGAGCGTGAACATCGGGCACAGCCATCCCAAGGTGATCAAAGCGATTCAAGATCAAGCTGCCACGCTGGCGTATGCCTACCCCGGTATGGCAACCGAGATCCGCGCGAAACTCTCGCTGCGCTTGGCAGAATTGGTTCCCGGTGACCTGAACACATTCTTCTACACCCTCGGTGGTGCGGAAGCGAATGAGAACGCTATCAAAGCCGTGCGCATGTTCACGGGGCGCAACAAGATCCTGGTGCGCTATCGCAGTTACCACGGAGCGACCAACGGCGCCATCAGCCTCACCGGCGACCCGCGGCGCTGGCCGACCGAGCCCGGCATGCCCGGTGTGGTGCGAGTCATGGACCCGAAGCCCTATGAATTCAGCTTTGGAAGCACCGACGAGGAAATCGTCACCAACAACCTGAAGTACTTGGAAGAAGTGATCCAATACGAGGGGCCGAAGAACATTGCGGCGATGTTCATTGAGACCGTCACCGGCACCAACGGCATCCTGCCGCCGCCGAAGGGTTATCTCAAGGGACTCAAGACGCTCCTGGAGAAGTACGGCATCCTGCTGGTCTGCGACGAAGTCATGTGCGGCTGGGGACGCACCGGCAAACTCTTCGCGTTTGAGCACGGCGACATTGTTCCTGACATCTGCACGATGGCGAAGGGACTGACAAGTAGCTATCTGCCGCTCGGCGTCATGGCGGTGAGCGACCGCATCGCTGCGCATTTCCAAGAAAATGTCTTCTGGGGCGGTCTCACCTACAACGCACATCCACTGTGCATGGCGTGTGCCCTAGCTGCTGTGAATGTGATTGTTGAAGAAGGCATGGTTGAACATTCCGCACACATGGGCACGGTGATGCGCGGGCACATGGAGCGCCTTGCCAAGAAGCACCGCTGTATCAAGGAGCATCGCAACATCGGGCTCTTTGGCACGATTGAACTACAGAAGAATGCAGCAGGTGAACGGTTGGTCCCGTACGCCGGCAGTCACCCGGTGATGGGCAAACTTGGAACCTTCTACCGCGACAACGGGCTCTTCACAGTGCTGCAGTGGAACTTGGTGATGTGCAATCCGCCGCTGTGCATCACTGAACAGCAGATGGCCGAATCGTTTGACATCATCGATCGCGGACTTGACTTGGTCGATGCGGTGTTCGAAGGATGATTGACGGATCGTTCGTCATCGCCGGTGCGGTCACTGGGTGCGTCGTTGGACTCACCGGTGTTGGTGGCGGCGCGCTGATGACGCCCATTCTCATCCTGTTTTTTGGTATTTCGCCCGCAACTGCAGTAGCGACCGACCTGTGGTTTGCGCCGCTCACTAAATTGGCTGCCGTCGCCATCCATCAACGCGGCGGCAATGTCGACTGGCAAGTAGTGCGCCGACTGTGGATGGGCAGCATTCCAGTAGCGATTGCCGTCGTGGTGTTGATGGCGGTCGGCATGCGGCTTGAACGCATCGAGTGGCTCACCAAGGCGATCGGCGTAGTGGTCGCCGTGACCGCGGTCGGTCTGATGTTGGCGCCGTGGCTGCAGGCCATCGCTCGCAATCGGCGCGTCGCAGCGCCTGCCCGCTTCAAAGAGCGGCAAGGCGGGCTCACCGTCTTCGCAGGCAGCCTGCTCGGATTGCTGGTGGCGCTGACTTCGGTGGGCGCGGGGGCGCTGGGAACTGTGATGCTGGTGGCCATCTATCCACTGCGAATGACACCGCACCGATTGGTTGCCACGGACATTGCGCACGCCATTCCGCTTGCGATGGTTGCGGGCACCGGCTACCTGTTTGCAGGTTTAGTGGATGGCGCCATGCTTCTCAGCCTGCTGATTGGATCGGTTCCCGCAGTGATCGCGGGCAGCCTCGCCGCGAGTTGGTGCTCACCAAAATGGTTGCGTGTTGCGCTGGCGGTGGTGTTACTCGCCGTGGCCGCTAAGACGCTCACCGCTTAAGACAGCACACGGTTCACGTCATCGCACCGGCACGCCAAATCCAGGACGGATGCGCATCCCAATCACGTACACCGCGGCAGCGATCACCACGCCGGTGAACCATGCATAGGGATAGATGTCGGTGAAGATGCCTGGCTCGCCGCCAAGCACATGCACGGAATGCAGGAATCCAGGCACATTCGGCGCAATCCCGGCTAGCAGTGCAACCATTGCCACCCAGTTGGTTCCGGCATATCGACCCGTAGTGCGATAGAGATCCGGAACATCAAGTTCTTTGCGCCGCAGAATCCAATAGTCGGCAATCATGATTCCAGCGATCGGCCCCAGTAGCGCTGAGTATCCAACCAGCCAGTCAAAGATATACGTGTCCGCACTTGCCAGCAGCTTCCACGGCATAATGACAATGCCAACCACGCCAGTGATCACCCCACCCATCTTGAACGAAATGTGTCGCGGTGCCAAGTTGGCAATGTCATTGGCGGGACTGATGACGTTGGCAGCGATGTTGGTACTGATGGTTGCCACCGCCACGCCAAACAGGCTGAGCACCGCCACCACAATGCGCGTTCCCTCGCTCGCCAAGAGCGGCGCGTCAAGACCAGCGGGTGCCTTGGAACTGGTGATCTGCGCAAGCACCACTACCGGATCCCACAGCGTCTTCGGATCGCTGCCTTTCAGAATTGTTTCTGCAGCACTGGTGATGATCACTGCAATCATGCTGAAGGCGATCATGGTGGTGGGAAGGCCCAATACTTGACCGAGCATTTGCTCCCGCTGACCGCGGCCAAAGCGCGTGAAATCAGGGATATTCAGGCTCAGCGTTGCCCAGAAACCGATCATCCCGGTGAGTGACGGCACAAAGACTTTCCAGAAGTCAGCGTTCGTGGCAAATGATGATGGGCGGTCAAACATCGGCCCAAGGCCGCCGGCGCGGCTCACCATCCAGATGAGTAGCCACACGCCCATCAGCAAGATGAGTGGCGCGGACCAATTCTCAAAGACGCGCACTGCGTTCATACCGACCAGCACAATCAGGATGTTGATCGACCAGAAGATCATGAAGGTGATTGCGGATGGGATTCCCAAACCCAGGATCATGGCGCCGCCGCCGACTTGATCGAACGCTGGCCAGGCTGCTACTAAAAAGGTGCGCACCGCCTCGCCGCCGATGTACGTCTGAATACCGAACCAACCGCATGCCACCACCGCGCGCAGAAGCGCGGGGACGTTTGCACCAACTGTTCCAAAGCTGCTCCGCGCAAGCACCGGGAACGGAATGCCGTACTTGGTTCCCGGATGTGCATTCAGGAGGATCGGAATCAGCACGATCAGATTGCCCAGTCCGATGGTCAGCAGTGCTTGCCACCAGTTCATGCCCACGGCGATCAGACCGCCAGCCAACAAGTACGTCGGGATGCAATGCGCCATGGCAATCCACAACGCAGCAAAGTTGTAAGTAGTCCAGGTACGACGACCGGTGGGCGTCGGAGCCAGGTCACCGTTGAACAACGGGCTGTGCGCGATGTCCGGCGGCAGTTCGGCAAGCGCTTCGCGCGTCAGAAGTGGGTCGTGAATGGTCAATACCTCCTACTGTCACTCGGCGATGGGGTGGGTTAGCCATGAAACGCCGGAAGGGGAGTCGGAGCATCTGCCGGGCCAGCGGGCAGAAGCTCTTTATCAGTTTTTTCTAATAAAATGACTGATTTCAGCCAGTGGTTCGCCCCAGGGGCGCAATAACCTAGCCCTGATGAATCAGGGCAGGGATCGAAATCCTTTTCGGTTGATTGCGCGGCACGCCGAGCAAATCTTAATCATCCATTCGATTGATAGTCGCATCAGGGTCGCTAAAGTCCCCGAAAGAAGACCCGTGGCAACACTTTCGGGTCTGCCTATGGCTCAATCGAACTACAACACGGTTGCCAAGACAGGCAGTTATCCAAAAGACACGTACCCACAACGCACCCCCACCTAAAGTGACCTGATGGCTGAGCAATCATCACCCATCGACATTCGCACCCCGGGCCTCCGCGAGGCCTTGGCGAACGTCAACCACCTGTGCGCATTTGAGATTCTGCGGCGCTTTGGGCGTCCGGCCACCATCGCGGAAGTGGCATTGAGCGCACAGCGGTCGCCACAGGAAATCCAGGCAGCCATGGATGCCCTCGAGGCCGTCGGGCTCACGTCAATGCTTCGCGCTGGGCGCGGAAGGCGTCTGCCAACATGGGTGGTGACCCGCCAAGCCATTGTTACCACCTATGAAATTGGCGATCCCGCCGACGAAGCGGCGCTCGCATCCATGGCGCCCCTCTTTTGTGAAGAGCGACGCCGGGAGATCCTCCGATTCATCAAGCCTCCCTCAGCCAAGACCGAGAAGGATTTCTATTGGAACAGTCTCCACGCGGGTAACTTCAGCAGAGATGATGTTCGTGAGTTGTATGGACTGCTCCAGCAACTGGAAGCATTCTTGTACCGATGTAACCAACGGCAGACCATCACCAATCCAGAAGAGCCCCAGGCATGTAACTACCACGTCACGGTGGATGTCGATAGTTTGCTACCGGGCGTACTACCGCTACCAACCTTGCAAATCCTGGGACGCCATCCCGGTAAGGATTTACCGAAGAGCGTCGTTTCAGCAGTCACGTCACAACTGTCTGAGCGCGAAATCGAAATTGCGCAATTGCTGGTGAAGGGATCCACCAAACGTGAGGTAGCCAGCCAATGCGGCATCTCCCAACACACCGTTGCTGAATTGACGCGGCGTGTGTATCGGAAACTTGGAATCAACCGGCGCGCTCAGTTGGCGATGGCGCTCGGTCAGACCGCGGCTGCGTAGTGAACGTGGCTGCATCGGGCGCGCACGTGCAGTTTCAGCGGCTATGCACTGAAGCTTCCATGCATTCCGCGAACAGCGCCAGGTCATCGCCATAACCCATACGCACACGGGGCATGCGATACAGCAACGGTTCGCCAATTGATGAATCCGCATCGGCACGCACCGCGCATTGGTACCCCGCTACCCGCGCCGCTTGCATGACCGTTCCATCATGCACGCCAAACGGATAGGCGAGCGCCTGAACCGGGTGATGCATTTCCGCCTCAATCTTGCGGCGGCTTTCCTGCATTTCACGCTGTAATTGTTCGGGCAACACATCCGTCAACCGCGCATGCGAAACCGTGTGCGACTGCACTTCGTTTCCAGCCGCTTCCAGTTCGCGCAACTCTTGCCACGAGACATATCCAGACCCATTCGGCACCGGCCCAACGGCGGCCGTGTAGACAAAGAAGGTGGCACGTAATCCGCGCGGCATCAATTCATCACGAGCCACCGCGCATTGCGAAGCCCACCCGTCATCAAAGGAAATGATGACGGGCTTGCCGACCGGCGCCACACCACGTGATGAGCACTCAATCAATTCACGAAAGCTGATGGTTCGGTATCCGTGCTGCACCAGCCAATCCATTTGCGCACGAAAGTCTTCCGGCAGTACTACCCATGGAGCCCAGTCTGGGCGCGCAGGGCCCCAATTGCCAACATGGTGGTACATCAGGATGGGAACCACCACCGTGGCGGTACTGTGCGTTGCGACGCGGGGCGCACCCAGCAACGTGAGTACCACGGCGCAGGTACAGGTGATGGCGGCAATGGCACGATTCATAATTTACGAGGCCTGTGTACGGCGGCGAAAATGGGCAAATTCATAGCCATCTGTTGTACTCAGTGAGTTTACGACCGTCCAACGTCGGTCGCTATGGTCTACCAACGCCACGTCTTCAATCTAGTCTGCCATCCGCATGTTCTTCGGCGCACCGGAATCCATCACCATCCAAAGCGAGTTAGCTGCCATGCGCGCAGAGCTTGCGTCGATTCGCTCTGTGCAGCAAGAGTCTTGGGTCACTCAACAACGCGCCACGCAGATTCGCGCCGTTGTGCAGGATGTGCTTGCAGACAGTGCGACAAGAGAGTCATTCCGCACCGACGGCGCTCAGTGCGGCTACGACCACGGCGCATTCATCCGTAGCAGTGATGGGTGCTGGACATTCAAAATTGGCATCATGGACCAAACTCGGTTCGTGTTCAATTCTGCAAGTAATCAAGTGGGAGACGACAACAAGTGGGGAATGGAAACCCACCGCATCAATATCACATTCTCCGGAACCCTCGTGGATCCTTCGATCAGTTGGATGCTGCTCGGTGCTTACAACTCACAAGCTGACCGATTCATTACCGTGCCCAATGAACTCCGCCCCCTCTACGCGTGGGTCAGGAAAGACTTTGGAAACGGTCTCACTGGTACGGTTGGGCTACAAAATGTTCCATGGGATATTGAGAGTGAATTCTTCGGCAGCAGTCGTATCACTGCGGGCGAATACTCAATCTTCAATTACCGTTTTGGCGCAGGAAAGGAAACCGGTATTTCTGCCAGATACCAGGGTGATGATTGGCGCGTCATCGCCGGAACGTTTAGCCAACTGAATGAGACCACCGACAGCTGGGACTCCACCAGCAATCTCTCCTACGCCGTGGCGATGCGTGCAGAAGCGAAACTGGGCGCAGATTGGTCACAACTTGAATGGCAATCAAGTCTGCCAAATTCCACTCCGGGTGCCGTGTTTGGATTTGGAACGGTGTGGTCAAGTGGCCGCGCCCAGAATCCAGAATCGCCTCCTACTCCAAGCGCACAAGGGTTCACCACCGATGTTCGGGCAACGCTGTCAGGCACCACACTCATCGCACAGTTTGCATTAATGCGCGATCCTGCTGGACTGCCACAACTCGCTTGGGCCTCCGGCGTCAACATGCAGGGCAGCACTTTCCTCACCGACAACTTTCAAGTGTTCGGCGAAGGCTCATGGATGGACTGCGCTGATGTGCCATGGATCACGCAGTGCGGCGTGAACTTTTACTTCAGCAAACGCGAAGTCAAACTGACCACGCGCGTCATCGTGCCATTTGGTTCTGGGGAAATCAATGGCACCCGCAAACTTGCGGGGGGTCTTGGACTTGCGGACTCCGGAAACAATGCCAGCTTAATAGTTCAACTGCAACTATCGTTCTGACGCATCGACCAACAACACGGCGTGCACCCATGGATGGCTCGCCGTCGATCCGCGCTACCCTGCACCGAGCGCAAATCCATGAACAACCAACGCGTCATTACCAAGGCACTTGAGGACGCGCGCAGCGGACGCATTGAGCAAGCAATCGCGTCACTGCGACTATTTCTCCGCATCAATCGCGGGCAACAAGATGTGATCGGCCTTCTTGGAATGTTGCTTGTGCAGAATGGTCAATCCGAGCAGGCGGTTCATCACCTCGCGCAGGCCGCTGCAAGTGAGCCAAACTCGGCAACGGCGCACAACAACCTCGCCAACGCCCTGCATTCGTTGAAACGAAATACTGAGGCTGCGAAACACTATGAACGAGCACTGGCGATTGATGGAAACCATCGTCAGGCCATGCTTGGGCTGACCGCCGTGCGCATTGATCTGAACGATGTAGAAGGCGCTATTGCCATCGCTGATCGTGGACTTCTACTCAATCCACAGTGGACGCAGATGCAAGTGAATCGATCAAGCGCTCTGGCGAGTGCGGATCGGATCGACGAAGCCATTGCCAGCATGATGCGCGTACTTGAAGAGTGCCCCAACGACCGGGCACTCCGAGGGACGATGCTCTACGCACTCAATTCCACTTCGCGAACGCCCGCAGATATCTTTGCCGAGCACCGCAAGTACGCGCTCAGCGCCGCGGCGCCTGCGGCAGCGGTGATCACTGACGCGGATCCAAATCGACCACTCCGTATCGGCGTCCTCTCTGGCGACTTAAGAACTCATTCAGTGGGCTATTTCGCGGAAGCATTCATGCGAAAAATGCCCGCCGGGTGGACATTGGTGGCATTCTCCACCACCGCCGACCGCGGAAACGATGCCATGACAACGCGATTCCGCGCGATGTGCAATGCATGGGTTGACGCAAGTCCGCTGAATGATGCAGCACTTGACGCCGCCATTCGCGAACACCGGATTGATGTGCTGGTGGAACTCAGCGGACATACCTCCGGCGGACGACTGACCGCCCTCGACCGCAAGCCAGCACCAGTGATCGTCACTGCGATCGGATATCCAAATACCACGGGGCATCCATGCGTCGACTGGCGAATCGTCGATTCTGCAACGGACCCAGCAGGAGCCGAAGCGCTGTGCACCGAGCGGCTGGCGCGGATTGATCCGTGCTTCCTCTGCTACACGCCGCCCGCCAATGCGCCGATACCAGAAATGCCGCCCGCGGATCAGCCGGTGACGTTTGGGTCATTCAATCTGACCTCCAAGATTCGCGACGAAACAATCGCCCTGTGGGCGCGGGTGTTAGCCGCAGTGCCAGGCTCACGGCTTCTCCTGAAGTCGAAATCGACTGCAGATCCAATGACCCTGGGACGTCTGCAGGCGCGGATGCACGCCGGCGGCATCGATCCGTCGCGCATTGATTCGATCGCCTACACCAAGACTGTCGAGGAACACCTGCAGATCTATGCACGCGTCCATATCGCGCTCGACACGATGCCCTACAACGGCACGACCACTACCTGCGAAGCGCTGTGGATGGGCGTACCGGTGGTGTGCGTACAGGGCGACCGCCACGCAGCTCGCGTTGGCGCAAGCCTGCTGCGAGCGACGGGATGCGAACAACTGCTTGGACGCACAACAGATGAGTTCGTAGCAATCGCTGTGAAGCTGGCGAGCGATCGCGCGCAACTCACTGCATTGCGCTCTGAGTTACGCGCCCGCCTGATCGCTTCCCCGTTAATGGATTCCCGCGGGTATGCGGAACGATTCCACGGTGCGCTCCGCGAGTGCTACCGCGCCCAACATGCGCTCGCGTTCCCCACTCGGTAGCCGCTCCAGCAATCCCAGTTGTGCGTAGGTATCCAGGCGCGACGCGGCGTCGACGCCGGCATACACAGCCGTTGCATCGATGATTGGACGCCCAATGATTTCTTCAAGCTGCCTTTGTGTGTAGGTGGGCGTGATCGCCGCGGTGCTCTTGGTGCCGTACTGATTGAGATTGGAAGCAAAGATGCCAGCAGCGCTGACGGGAAGGAAGTCCTCGTAGCGCAATCCCTCATATTGAACGTAACCCTGCCGAATCAGTTCCGTCATCTCGGTGGATGTCACCGCGCCGGCCTTGGCGGCAGCGATCCCCGCTGTGGTAGGCGCAAAGCGCGCAAACACAAGGTCAGCGGCGATGAGTTCCAGGAGCGTCTTCGGAAACTTCGCAAATGGCGCGGCATAAAGCGCTTCATACGCAGCGAAATCTCGCTGTGGCAACTTCGGATTGCGGTCGCGCACCGCATCCGCCTGCACGAGGCACTGGTCGTACATTTCGCGGCCCTTGGCGGTGCATGCGTAGAAACGCTCTTCAATCTCCCCAAAGCGCGCCGTGTGCGTTGCCGCCACAGTGCTGCCATCTTCTTCGGTAAACACCACTGGCTCAGTCAGCGCCTTGTACGCATCTTGACGGAGCAGGATCGGCGTGTCTTGCGAAGGACCTTCGGTGTAGTCCTTGAATCCCGCGTGACTCAGCTTGTGCAACTGGAAAGTCTCGCCGCGGAAAGTAGTCACCAGCCCATCGACAAGCGCGGCAATATCCGCGGCGCTGACTGTTCCAGTTTGATAGGAATCAATCTCCGCGTGACTCAAGTGCTTAAAGTGCAGGCATAGCCAATCGTGATCAGCAACTGCTGCAAGGCGCGTGAGCGCGGTGGTGGCTCGGGTGCGGAATGCAGACTCGTCCACCTCACCCATGCAATGCTTCATGGACGCGGTGTAGAGATCCATGAGAAGCGTGTTGGGCGTCAGATGATTCAGGTGGTGATTCTGAAAGCATGCAATGTCTGCGGCGATCTTGAAACCAGCGCCGCATAGTTCCTTGTACAGCCCAATGTCCCGCGCAGCACCAGTCCACTTGAAGATTCGCTCGACACCCTCGCGGACGAGTGCCTCACCGTCATCAGCACTCAGGCCACCCTGTCGCTCGCAGCGTTCGATCAATTCCTTGGCTCGTTCAGAGAACACCGTGCGCTTCGCGAGGAGCGCATCAAGACGTGCGCGCATGGTGTCGTCGTAGTAGTCGGTCATCAACAGCGATGTGAACACCCGATGTTCGGGGCGCGTCACTGAGCGAAACGCCGTGGCGATGATTGGCTGACTCTTTGGCCCCAGCGCCGTCATGCAATAGAAGTTGTGCGGCTCCATGCCAAAGGCGCCGAAATAGCGTGAAACCCACCGATACTCGTCGGGCCGACCAATACGGATGGCACCGTGCCGTTCGCCGCTGGTCCGCTCAAGTTGCTGCACAGTGATGTGAAAGCCGAGGTGCAACTTTGAGAGAAGTTCGCACACTGCTTCATTGGTGGCACGATTCACCAACAGCGCGCGGTCATAGAGCGGCACCTCAATCCCGAACATCCGGGAGAGCTCCGCGAACAGGCGATTCTGAAGAACGATTCGATCAACAAAGTGGGGCGACATACCGCTGATTTTAGCCCCGCCACTCCCACCTATTTCTCTAAGTAGTCAAGATCACGATGAAATGTCTCATCGAGCGCAAGCGCGGCGACTATTCCAACGGCCACACAACAAATTCCCAGAGTAAGGGTGGCCTGCACCACGCCCATGCCGGGCTTCATTGCCAACCAGATGGAGGTGATCGGCACCGCCATGGCTCGGACAAAGTTCGGTGCACTGGTGGCGGCGGTTGCCCGCAGGTTGGTCCCAAACTGCTCGCTGGCGGTGGTTACAAAGATCGCCCAGTACCCAGTAGAGGCACCCACCAAGCACATCATCCAATAGAAGGCCTGTTCGCTGCGCGGCGCGACTGCAAAGAACAAGGCAATGGACGCGGCGAGGAATGCCAGGAACAAGAGAATGGTTCGTGTGCGGCTCTGCAACCACTGCGAAATGATGCCACTGGCAACATCGCCCACCACCACTCCAACATATGCCCAGAAAATCACCTTGGCCGGCATGATCGGTTCCACGATGCCCATGGCCTTACCAATTTCAGGCCCAAAGATGAACATCACGCCGCCCACAAACCAGATGGGCATCGCAGAGAGAACCACTGCCGCAAATCGCATGAGGCGACGCGGTGGCCAGAGCAACTGCAGTGGATTTCCGCGCGGCACATCCTGTGTTTCCGTGCTACGAAACAGGCCGCTCTCTACAACGCCTACCCGCAACGCGAGCAACGCAAGACCCATGATTCCGCCAATCAGGTAACACCACTTCCACTCGATGTACGTACCAACGATGCCCGCAGCCACCGCGCCGGAGAGCCCCACCGCCGCAACGATAGTGGTGCCAATACCGCGCTTGGCAGTGGGTAGCAATTCGGCAACCAAGGTGATCCCCGCGCCAAGTTCACCGGCCAGCCCAAACCCTGCCACGAACCGTAGTACTTCGTACTGCCACACGTCCGTTACGAATGCGTTCAGAATGTTGGCCGTCGAGTAAAGCAGAATTGACCCAAACAACACCTTGATGCGGCCGAGGCGGTCGCCAAGCATTCCAAATGCAATGCCACCAAGAAGCATTCCCACCAGTTGAATGTCGAGCAAGCGCTTGCCCACCAAGGTCAGCTGTTCTGGGTCGGTGATCCCGAGCGCCTTGAGGCTGGGGATTCGGACGATGGAGAACAGCACCAGATCAAAGAGGTCAACGAAGTAGCCAAGAGCGGCCACCAACACAGCCAGCACGGTGGCGCGCGGCAGCTTGGACCCCGGGTCAACAATGGGGGAAACTTCTGACGCACCAAGTGCTGTTGCGGGCGTGCGGGGCGGGTGGGCAGGCATTGTGCCGAGTCTATTTGTCCGCCGCGCACTGCCGGTGTCAAACTCGGAAAAATCTGATTCGTTCCGGGTAACCTCCCCGCGCGCTCTGGTTCGCAAGGGAACCGCGGGCTCACTTACCAGTAACGGCTCACTCACCACCAACTTCGAGCATCACTATGAAACACCTCACTGCTATTGCCCTGGCTCTCACATCCACCCTCGCGAGCACGGCTTGGGCACAGCTCTACGATAACGCATCTGCGGCAGAAACAGCGCAGGCTGCAGAGGCCGATGCTAACGACACCACCGTCACCGCCAAGGACAAGCAGTTGTTCGGCCTTTCGTGGTTTGGCTCGGACCCAGAGAATCCCCGGCCGCTGTTGCAGGCGCCAGCAGAAGTGCGCAGCGAGAACGGCGTATGCAAAGCGACGGTGCACATTCGTAAGCAAGAAGTGCAGGCCGGCGACCAAACACTCAAT
>CAMDCW010000035.1 GCA_945890745.1 Phycisphaera mikurensis NBRC 102666 | reverse complement strand
TGATGTCGCCACTCCTTTGACCACGTCCGCACGTCCCGCCCCGCACAGACCATGAGTCCACGGACATTCATGTGGTCATGGATGCACAAACTCAACCGTGCTTCCCGGAGTCACCGGGTATTTCACTTCGGCATAGGGTGCGACTCCAGCCGGTCCCTTGACGATCGGCCAGCGCACCTCCAGCTGCAAGTCTTTCCACGAATCGGGAACGCCAAACTGCACTTCAGTCGACGCAGTGCTTTGAAACGGCCCGCCTGCCCAGATCCAACGTTTCGCCAACACACGGGGCGTCGGTGTTCGTGTTGACAGTTCCACCCATGCACCGATGCCGTGACTCGTTCCCGGCGTTGGACCGCGCAAACGCACTTTGATCCAGTCATGGGACTGGTCATGCATGTTGCGCAAGACGCGCAACGGACCGTTCAACTCCCCCACCACGATGTCAATGTCACCATCATTATCCAGATCATTGAACACCGCAGTGCGATCACGATGCGCGCCGCGCAAACCCGCACCCGGATCGGTCACCACTTCAAAGCGAGCACCAACGCGGCGCATCACTAACGGTGGTTGCTGGTAGTCCGAATCCATGGCAACCTTGGTCGCCTGCGGATAGACGTGACCATTGAAGACCACCACGTCCTCGGCACCATCGTGATCCAGGTCGTCAAATGACGTGGCCCAGCCCAGAAGTGGGCGACTGGCAGCGCCCAGACCAAACTGCGCGGTGCGATCATCAAAGAACTTGCCGTCTAAATTCAGGTGCAGCGTGTTGGTGTCACTGGAGAAATTGGTGGTGAACACATCGGGACGCCCGTTGCCATCGACATCACCGATGGCAATGCCCATGGTGGCCTGCCCCGCGCCGTCAATATTGGTGGCGATACCCGAGGTCATGCCGCGTTCTTCAAATCGCAATGGACCTCCGGGCTCGGTGCGGTTCATGAACAGGGAATTTTGCTCGGAATCATTGGCAACGAATACATCGAGCCGCCCATCGGCGTCGAAATCCACCACCGCGAGATTCAGCCCGTATCCAGGAATCGCTTTGCGAATGCCCGCCGACTCGCTGACATCGCGGAAGGTCCCATCGCCGCGGTTCTCATACAGAATGTCGGCGCGCGCTGGCAATCCGCGCGGACCCGCCATCACTTGCATACCCTTGAAGGCAGCCGGCGGCGGTGGCATCGACGGATCGAAATCTAAGTAGTTGACAACAAAGAGATCCAAATCTCCGTCCATATCCAGGTCAGCAAATCCTGCACTGGTGGACCACGCCGGATCGCCGAGTCCCGCCTGCGCTGTGACATCTGTAAACCGCCCGTCGCCCATGTTCTTGAGCAAGATGTCCGCACCAAAGCAACAGATGTACAAGTCATCGCGGCCGTCGCCGTCGTAGTCACCGGTAGCGCATCCGAATGCCCAACGCGTGGGGCGTGCGCCCATGCGCTCGGAGACGTCGCGGAATTTCAGCCCACCAAGATTTTCAAAGAGGCGCGCTCCTGGTCCGTGCTCCGGGTCGGCAAGCGTTGCGCCATTGGGCATGAAGATGTCCATATCGCCGTCGCTATCGAAGTCAATGAGCGCCAAACCGCCGCCCTTTACTTCAACAATCTGTGTGGATGGAAGCTTTCCGCTGGTCATGACGGCATCAATGCCACTGCCAGCGGTGACGTCTTCAAATCGAATGGATGCCGGCGGAGCCACCACTGGCGCGGTCTGGGCGTGCGCGTACAGATGCGGCGCGGCCAGCGTCAATGCAACGGCATAGGTGTTCGTGATGATCATGTTCATGGCAACGGTTTCTCAGTTTCGGTTCGCGCCTTGATTTCCGCCTGACGAGCGCGAGCATTGGCTGCATCACTCGCGCGACCGAGTCGGTCAAGGACGCGCGCCAACTTGGACCACGCCTCGCCGTGAGTTTCAAAGAGTTCAACCGCCTGTCGATAGCACTGCTCTGCTTCCGGCAATCGGTCTTGACGCAGAAGCACATCGCCCAGGCGCGCTAAATTCTTGGCTCGCTCGCGCGCCGCGCCCTGCTGCTCCCCAAGCAATTTCAGCGCGCGACGAAAGTAAACCTCCGAGTCAATCACCCGATCTTCTTCGTAGGCGATCAGTCCCAGCGCAAACTGCGTGTCGTCATAGTTTGGAAACGCGCTCGCATGCGTTGTGAAAGCAACGCGCGCACCCGGAAGGTCGCCCAAGTAGTAGCGGCACCAACCGAGGTAATGCACCGCGTGTGCGGCCTCAGGAAATGAATCAACTGGCGCGGCACTGGCACGCTCCAAATAGGGAAGCGCTTCACCGTACCGCTTCTCCTTATGCAACGCGAGGCCCAGGTAGAAGCCGGCACGCAGGTCCTCGGGACGCTCCTTCACCAGGGAACGCGCCACCGCCTCGGCGGATGGATACTGCGAACTTCGAAGCAACTTCCGAACCACCTCCCAGCGTGGGTCGGGCGCGGCGGGAGTGGCTGCGACCGGGGGCGGAACGGGGGTAGTCACCGCGCCGGGCAGGGCCTCCTGCCCCCCGATCGGGGGTGCCGGATTCGCCACACCGGCGTTTGCCCCCGGCGTGGGGTCAAAAATCAGCGCTAGAAGGCCAATGATCGATCCACCTGCCGCCACTGTCCATTGGGTCCGCAACTCCTTCATTCGCAAAAGTATAGGTGTGTTTACGGACCTTCTGGTGGCACCCGACCAAACGGGGGTTACATTGTGATGTTGGCAGAATTGGGAGTTTATCGGTGCAAGTGCGCCGAACAGTGCGTACGGTTACTACGCACGGCGTTCGTCGTTCGCGGCGTGATTCTTACCGACAGCTCTCTTAGCCTGCACACACTCCGTCGCCACGCGGCACAGTCACATACGAGAACCCCATGCGGATGAACCCCGGAACGCATATCGCTAGCCTCGCTGTCGTGACCGCTTCGTTCTTTGCGCTATGCGCTGATGGCGGGACGCTCGAGTTGCAGCCTCGCGCCGGCGACCCCATCCGCGAGCTCACCGCCGCGCAGCGCAGCCTCTTTGACATTGGACGCGTCCTGTATTCGACACCCATCCCAGCCACCGAGGGCATGGGACCGATCTTCAATAAGAGTAACTGCCAGTCGTGCCACTCCAACCCCGTCGGAGGTTGGGGCAACGCCAGCGTCACCCACTTTGGAATCTCTGACAAGGGTTCGTTCACTATGGTTCCGGGCGAGTCACAGAGTCTCTTGCAGGAATTTGGCGTGAGCGAATTCTGCATGGAGTTCATTCCCGCCACCGCTAATTTTACAGCGATCCGCATGACCAACTCCAGCATGGCGTTTGGAATGGTTGAAGCTGTTCCGGATTCGGCCATTGCACTCTTAGAAGATCCCAATGACACGAACGGTGACGGCGTGTCAGGTCGAATCCACTGGGTTCGACCACTTGAGGAAACCAACAGCAGCAGCCCGCTCCGCGTTGGCCGCTTCGGATGGAAAGCGCAAGTTGCAACGGTGCTGAGCTTCTCCGCCGACGCCACTCGCAACGAAATGGGCATTACCAATCGGCTGCTGATGGTGGAGAATGCTCCGAACGGCGATACCGCCCGCCTTGCGCAGTGCGATCCGATGCCGGAGCCGGAAGACGTCAACGATCAGCAAGGCTTGGCATTCATTGACCGAGTCACTCACTTCCAGCGCTACTTGGCTGTTCCACCGCAAACGCCAAAGTCTGGCATGGCTGGCGAAAGCATCTTCATCAACGTCGGCTGCGCCAAGTGTCACGTGCCAGAGTGGACCACTGCCAACACGCCCGGCTTAGAAGACGCTATCCGCAATAAAGTCATTCGCCCCTACGCCGACTTCATGTTGCACGACATGGGCCTGCAAGGCGACGGCGTTTCCGACGGCTATGCATCCGAAACGGAACTGCGCACGCCCACGCTTTGGAATCTTCGAACACGCGATCCCATGCTCCACAACGGTGCGGCTGCCGGCGGCCTGTTCTCTGATCGTGTGCGAACCGCGATTGCTCTGCACGGTCCATACGGAGAAGGCGCGGGAAGCGCCGATGCGTTCGCGCAACTTTCTGAGGGCGACAAAGTGTTGCTGGTTTCATTCCTGAACTCACTGGGGCGTGTGGAGTTTGATGACGACGGCGACAGCCATGTGAACATCATTGACTTCATCGCGTTCAAGGCGGCGCTCGGGTCAAGCAGCACTCCGAACACTCCGAACGCCGTGCACGACATCGACCAAGATGGCATCATTTCCGTTGCTGACTTCGCATATTTCATGCAAGCCTATGAAGGCGAGAACGGCGACTGCAACGGCAACGGAATCGCTGACCTTCGGGATCTGTTGAACGGAACGAGCGTGGATGCCGACTTCAATGGCATTCCGGATGAGTGCCTCCCCTGCCCGGCCGATTTCACAGGAGATCGTGTAGTAAATGGCGCGGACTTAGGTCTCTTGCTTGGAACCTGGGGTCAGTCCGATGTTCCGACCGACCTGAACGCCGACGGTACCGTTGGCGGAGCAGACCTTGGCATTCTCCTCGGAGCGTGGGGCGCGTGCCCGTAAGCCAACTCCAGACCACTCACTCATTGCCCTGCTGATTACTTCAAGACACACTGCCCCACGATTCAACGACACTGACCTGAGCACTTCAAGGACACCCATGCGAATTCATACGCGACCTGCCACGAACCTCGTCCTCACCATGGCCTCAGCACTCGCATGCACGGGAGCGGCACTTGCACAGAGCTGGGTGAGCTACTCCAACCAGACGTCAACGCGCTTGGTAGCTGCAGCGGCACTCATCGGAGCTGACAACCATGAGAAGGATTTCGCGTGGGGCGACCTCGATCAAGACGGCGACATTGACCTGATCTGCGTCCGCAAGTTCCCGGGCAGCATTCAGGGCGGCGCACGCAATCTGCTGCTCATGAATGAGGGCGGCATCCTCACCGACCGCACGGCTGAATACGGTCAAGCATCCGATATCAGCGGCTCTTCCGGTCTCTTAGATGCCACCAATGACCGCGACGTTGAAGCGGTGGATATTAATAACGACGGTTGGTTGGATCTGCTCACCGCCACCACGATGAGCGACCACGTCAACAGTATTCTCGGGCAACCACGCGCGTACATCAATCTTGGCGATGACGCGAACGGCAACTGGCGCGGCTTCCGCTTTGATGTGGATCGCATTCCCACCCTCGTTGCTCGCGGCGGTACTGCTGCCAACCCCCGCTTCTGCGACATGGCCGTTGCCGATTACAACGGAGATGGCTACGTTGACATCTTCTATACCGACTACGACACACCAGAAACGTCAGGCACCCTGTGCTATGACCTGAACGGCGATGGAGACACCGCGGATGCCGGCGAATGCCAACAAAGCCCCGCTGAGAATCCCACCAACGATTACGACAACAAGTTGCTACTCAACCTTGGCGCGGCAAATCCTGGCGTCTTCTATGACGCAACCACCACGGTTCTCAGTGCTGCACAGATCAATTCGGGCTTTGGCAATATGGCAGTCGCAGGCGACTTCAATGGTGACGGACGCCAAGACATCGTGCGCATCAATACGCTGACCACCGGCCAAGCCGTAAGCGTGTACACAAAGACCACCACTGGACTGGGATTTTCTCTGAAGGACATTGCCAGTGGTCAGCCCTACCACGGGGACAAGGCAGACCTCAACAACGACGGTCGACTCGACTTGGTGATCGTTGACGACGGTCAAGACAAGTACCTCCTCAACACGGGTAACGATGCCACTGGCCAGCCCAACTTCACCAGCTACACCATTGCTGACAGCCTGAGCGAGTTTGGAAACTCCACGCAAGTTGGCGACCTCAATAAGGATGGCCGTATTGATGTCATCGTTACTGATGTTGATGCTGATCTTGGGCCGTTCTGCCCGCAAACCACCGGCGCCGCGCATTCGCGTCGCACCCACATCTACCGGAACATCTACAGCGGATCGCCATCAGGGATCCTGGATGAAACTACCCCGCTGATCATTCCAGCGGCTGAGCTTGACTGGTGGACGGATGTGGCGGTATTCGACATCAACGGCGATACGTGGCCGGATCTGGTTGCAGGAACCTGCACTGGAATAGTGGTCTATATCAACGTGCCGCCCATGAACATTACCTTTGCATACCCAGACGGTCTGCCCACCACGGCAGCCCCGGGTGTTGCAAAGTCGTTCCGCGTGCAACAAAATGTTGCGGGCGGAACCGCCATCGCTGATTCCACACGGCTCTTCTGGTCCGTCAATGGCGGTGCGTTCCAATCAGCGGTACTGCCTTCCGTGGGCACCAACATGTTCCAAGCAACTCTGCCGGCATTCCAGTGCGGCCAGACTGTTCGCTTCTATGTGACCGCCACCATCGATAGCGGAATTGTGTTCAACGATCCAGCCACCGCACCAACGACCACCAATGCAATCTCCGTGCAGAGCGGCAACTCGCAGCCGTATTCCAATGACATGGAAGTGGACACTGCGGGATGGACCGTCATCAATGAGGGCGGGCTGACTACCGGCGGCTGGCAAGTGGCTACTCCCATTGGAACCACCAGTGGCGTCTATGCCTCAGCACCTGCAGCCGACGCAAGCGCTGTGGGAACGAAGGCATGGGTAACCCAGAACGGGCTCGCTGGGGGAACCGCTACCAGTGCCGATGTTGACGCCGGCACCACCCGCCTGCTCAGTCCGGTGTTTGACTTGTCGACGGTCCTCAACGCCACGGTCACCTACTCACGCTGGTACTTCTGCAGCGATGCGGCTCCGGCTGGCTCAACCCCCGCTGAAGTGGACACGCTGTTTGTTGAACTGAGCGCTGATGGCGGCGCTACCTGGTTCCGCGTCGAAAATGTCTCGAGCTATCCAACGCCAAATGCATGGAATCGTGTGAGTTTCCCGCTGCGCTCAATTGTGGCGAACCTGACTTCGACGATGCGCTTCCGCTTCTCGATTTCTGACTCGCCTGACAATTCAACCACCGAAGTTGGCATTGATGACTTCTCCATCTCGGTGGTCACATGCGTCAACCCATGCGTCGGTGACCTGGACGGCAACGGTGTGGTCAACGGCGCGGACCTCGGCATGTTGCTCGCTGGATGGGGCACCGCTGGAAATGCTGACCTGGATGCCAACGGAACCACCAATGGCGCTGACCTAGGATTGCTGCTCGCCGCATGGGGCGCCTGCCCCTGAGTGAATGGCGCGTTCGGATGACATGTGCGAATTCCGAAGCGACTGCTGAAGGTCGCCAGGGAATGGCTGTTCAGCGCGAGATGGTGACCCGCGAGCCTTCGTCGCCGCGGCGGATCACTGGCTTGGTCTGTTGGCCATCTGGCCAGCGAACTTCGCAGGCAGTGATGTGCGCTTGGCCAATTCCAAAGACAGCGTGCGGCGGAACTTGCGAAAGGTACGAACGAGTCGGCATCACCGTCTTCCGCAGCGTGCGACCATTGTCAAGCTGAATCATCACCTGCGCGCCGATCGCATCGCGATTGCCGACATGGATGGAGTCAACCAAGGCGCATTCAAGATGACCACCCTGCTGAGTCGCGTTGCGCACAACGAGCGGCATGCCGCTCACTGCGCCAATCACCAGGTCAAGGGCGCCGTCGTGATCAAAGTCTCCCCATGCGAGTCCGCGACCAACCACGGGAGTGGCCAACGCGCCCAGTGACGCGCTGGGAATCTCCGTGAAGGTCGGGCCCGGCTGTCCAGCGCGGTTCCAGAACACCTGCGCTGGCTGCGCATAGCGCTGGGTGGGTTGAACATCCGCGATGCGTTCTTCAATGTGCCCGTTTGCCAAGACCAGATCTTCCCAGCCGTCGGAATCCAGATCCACGAATGCAACCCCAAAGGTCAGTGCGCGACGAGTCGCCGCGGAAATGCCGTCCACAATGGCGTCATCAGCAAAGCGACCGTCCCCAGTGGTGACGTACAGACTGCATGGCTCGTTGGCAAAGTTGCCAACTGCAATTGCCAGTGCGGGGTCATTGCGAAGATGCGAGGTGTCGCAACCCATGGCGCCCGTGGCAGCACCGTTGCGATCGAACGCAACACCGGTGGATACGCCACGTTCTTGAAAGACCCCGTGGCCATCATTAATAAACAGGAAGTTCTGCACTGAATCATTGGCAACAAAGAGATCCAGATCACCGTCACTGTCGCAATCATCAATAGCAAATCCCAGCGCCTTTACCATTGGTTGATTGGTGGAGCGATTGCGAACCAACAGACCGCGCACTGCAGTGCGATCCGCAAATTGCAACGGACTCACTTGCTCCATCAAGACCAAATCCGTGCCAGCAAATCCGGTTGGCGCGCCGTATGCGCGGCCGAGGCCGGTGAGCGTGTAGTTCACGCGCAAGTCAATCTCTTTGGACCACTCCACATAGCGGCCGACCACCAAGTCAAGATCACCGTCCTGATCAAAGTCAGCGAAGCCGGCAGCGGTTGTCCATCCATTGATCTCCGCGAGACCTGCTTCGGCAGTAGCGTCGCGCCATCGCGTGGCGGTGCCCGGGGCGGAATGCTCGGCGACGAAGAAGCGCACGCCCCCGACCCCGGTTGCCAGGATTTCAGGGCGACCATCGCCATCAAGATCGGCAATTGCAACGCCCATGCCCTGCCAGGGTTGTTCGAGCCCGGTGTTGTGGGCGCGGACAAACTGCGCCTCCGAAGGAGCGTTACCGCGGGCGGATGTCGTATCGGCGGAGCCGTGTTGATTCAGAAAGACCGCCATGCCTTGGCCACGGCGGGATTGAGCGGCGGCCTCCGGCCACGCGTCTCCATCCGGGAACAGCAGGTCTAAGTCCCCATCGGCGTCCACGTCCCATACGGCCACGCCGCCGCCCATGGTCTCGGGAAGCAGGCGGTCGCCGGCTGCCCCTGTGACGCGATCAATGCCGGCGCCCCAACTGGGATTCGCCCCTACAGAACGGTCCTGAAAGGCCACTAGGGGCGCTGCGGATGTCGTTGGTAGCGCGGCGATCACCGCCGGACCCGCCGGGAGCGGCGCCACCGGGGCTGCTGGCGGTGCAGCTCGGGGCCACTGCCGCCACAGCACCACGCCCCCTGCCACCAACGCCACGACAGCGGCTGACGCCCAAAATGCCCGGCCGATGACCCGATCATCCGGCGGCCGATCTGCAGATTCAGTCGTGTCGTCCGGCGCGGTCACTGGGTACCCCGTGCCACCGCACCAGACGCCAACCCCGGCGCACCCACGCGCTGCAAGTCGTACACCGCTGCGGGTTCTGCTGCGTGATTGGCAGCAGCATCGCGGGCGCGGGCAGCGTTGACGGCGCGGTCACGAGCGTTGTCATCGGGGCGATACCGTTCATACGCGGCACGCGCATCGGCCGCGCGCGTTGCATCGCCGATGGCTTCAAGCGCCTGCATGCGGATGTACCACGATTGAAATCGCTGCGAGTCAAGAAGTAGCGCACGATCAGTGAGCGCAATAGCTTCAGTAAACAGCGCGGTGCGCTTCCCTGCATCGGCGGGCTCACGCAGTTGTCGCGCACGCTCCAGGCATGCACTGGCCCAGTCCGTGAGCACTCGATCATCGCGCGAGAAATCAAACCCGCGCGCATGTGCTTCGGTGAATGCAGTGGCAGACACTGCGCGGAATCCATCCATGGCGCGGTCGTACTGACCATTCTGCATGTCGATCACCGCACTCCAGTAAGCCACCGACCATGGCAACTGACCGGGATGTTTCTCGGCAGCGGTACGCAAGTAGGTCGCTGCTTCATCAATGCGCCCATCGCGCAACGCAACGCGCGCGCGACCGATCAAACCTTCCACGCGCCCCGCTGCTGCAGCTTCCGCGAATGCCTGGTCTGCCTGCGCCCATTGCCCCTTGCCCGCAGCGCGATCGGCTACGCGAAAGTGCCCAATTCCTGCATCAAGCCAGCGTTCCCACGCCGGCGTTGCGGCGGGTGCGGCGGGTGCGGCGGGTGTGGCGGGCGCGGCGGGTGTGGCGGGCGCGGCGGGTGCGGCGGGCGCAACAACCATGCCGTTCACAGCGGATTCCGCCGGCGGAGTGCCTGCGCCACCAAACACCACCTGATCCGTCGCGAGCGTCATCACGGGCAGCACGTTGACGTATTCAGCACCGTACACGTAGCGCATGTAGGTGGTGTCAAACTTGCGGTAGCGCACCGCGGCACTCACGGTGATGGGGCCATGCACATCCGCAGGAACGGTGAACGCGTAGCGCGTTAGGTCCGCAGCACCCGGCGGAATCTGTTGGTTGTACAGCGGTACAAAGATGTCCTGCGGATTGCGTCGATCGATCCGCTGACCCTCACGGTCAAGCATGTAGACGTTGAAGAACTTGCTCCAGGCGTCAACCGTATTGCCATCACCCATCGCGCCTGAACGAGCAATGACACGGTCGCCAGCACTCACGGTGACATCAAGCCAGGTCTCGTTGCTGTCAACGGTTCCCTGCGTGTACTCATGTCCAAGAGTGCCGAGCGTGC
Organism: Phycisphaera mikurensis NBRC 102666; assembly: GCA_945890745.1. Taxonomy (GTDB): domain Bacteria; phylum Planctomycetota; class Phycisphaerae; order Phycisphaerales; family SM1A02; genus UBA966. The sequence continues at coordinate 8,058 of CAMDCW010000035.1, read as the reverse complement.
GCACGATCACCTCCAACAAGTAGCGCTCGCCAGCGAGCAATGCGGGGGCTGCATCACCAAGGAGCGGCGTAAGCGCTCCGTCAGCGCGTCCATCAGCGCGCAGCGCAAAGATGTCAAGCCGCAACACGCCGCGATTAAACGCCTCGGTTGCAGCACGGGCGCCTTCCGGATCCGGCAGGCCGCTGAGTGCTGCAGTTGCAGTATTTGCACCTACAAACAGGTGATCTCGCAAACGTAGCTCACCGCCTGGACCACGCGGCTTTGCGCCCATGTCCACGCTGGCAACCTCGGGCATGTGGCAGCCGTTGCAGTTGCTGGCAGGCTCCTTGGGCCAATACCACCCTTGCACCCCGTGACCACTCCGATTGGAAAGGCGCCATGAGTCGTAGTGATTCTGCCCCGGGAGCCACTTGTAATCGTTGAGCTCCTCAGGCAGAAAGACCTTGTGACAGGTACTGCAGAATTCCGCACTGCGATGCACTTCCGGCTTGAGAAATGTTTGCTTATGGAACGCGGGCTTGGCCTTGACCAACTGCCGATTGGTCCATGCCAAGAACGGCGATTCACTGCCGGTAAATGGATACTGCGGACTCTCTTCGATAACGTAATCGGCGTTTCCACGTGTGGAGTTCACTGCCACGATCGAATGGCACGCCGTACACGTGATGCTGGCAGCGCCCATCGGATCCTTGGAAACGTCGTAATGCGGATCATCAAAGCGGGCATCCTCAAAGGCGCCTGTGAAGAACGGCACTGGATCATGGCAGCCTGCGCAGAATCGCGCATCGTTGACATTTCCCTCGCGCTCGAATGAACGGCGCCGTGTTTCCCGCACGCTGAAGGCATACATCGGATTATTGAAACTGCTCGCAGCATGAGCGCTGTGTGCCCAGGATCGATATGCGTCGGGGTGGCAGGAAATGCAATAATCATTCTGAGAAAGCGAGCTTTCCGGAATGAACGCGCCGTTTGCAGTCCGTGCCAAACTTGGTTCGTAGTACGCCGCGCCGTCTTTCGGACTTGGACGCGGCCGCGAAGCATCGAAGCGATGCCAACCGTCAAATCCAATCACCATCAGGAGCGACGCAGCCACCACTGCAAACCCGGTGCGCCATCGAATGCGTCGACCGGCCAATCGATGCAGCACAAAGCCCCACACCACCACGAGCGGCGCTGCCAAGTGCATCCAATATGCCAACGTCCGCGCGCCTGGTTCGCGCAACTCCGCCACCACACCCGCAACGTCAACCCGTGTCAGTAGAACCCCGGTCACCAGCGTGACAATCGCCGCAATGAAGGTGACATTCCCCATGCGAACTGCACGCCGGTTGGGGTGATGATGTGACCGCTTCCAGTGCCAGGCACCAAAGGCGATCGCCGGCAGTGTGATGGCCAGACCAAGCACCAGGTGCCCAAGGAACATCCACAGATAGAACGAGTTCTGGCGTTGCTCCTTGGTGAACCACTCCGTGAGGGTCACGCCGCCCAGATAAATGGAGTTGATCGTCAGTAGCGCAAACAGCACCAGCGTCACCAGCAACAGTGCACGCATCCGCGGGGTCACTACACCACCGGGCGGAATGAGTCTGGGGCGAGGGTCAGCCATGTGCGGGATCGAGTCGGGAAGTCACGCGGGAGATACGCGGACACAAGCATTTGGCGGCAACACGGTGTGCCGCGGACGCGTGCAGTCTAGGCGTGTCGTACCGAGAAATTGCGGTGCGCCAGATCTAGCGGCCGCCAGCCCAACGGATATTGAACTGGGCATGCAATGCGTCGCGGGCAGGCGTGGTGGACTTCCCGTCCCGCAGCGGGAGCGGCCCAAGCGTGGCTCCGTCGCCGGTCAGCATGTCCATGTCCTTGCACCAGCCGTCCACTTCCAGAACCCACGTGCGGCTCATCCCCGGCGCGGGGCTCGGCGTTGCGGCCGCATCAAAGCGCAGCTGCACTTCTTCGCCAGCGCCAAAGATGGCTACCGCGTCATCGGTGGCGGCCAACAGCGGAGTGCACTCACCAAACTGCGTGTACAGCCCGGGCTGCTTGCGACAATCCCACAGCGGAGCGCGTCGCGCGTAGTCATAGTCCGGCCGGCGTTGCGGATGCGGAACGCGCGCCGCGAATCCGGCGTCCACTACTGACGCAGTCAGCAGCGGTGCTGCAACGCGGCGCGCTTGCGGACATGGCTCAAACCACGCCAGTTCAACGCGATCAACGTAGATCTCCATGGTGGTCCGCAATCGGAGCGCGGTGCACCCTGGCGGCAGCGCGCTGCGCGGCACTGGAAACACTGCGCGTCGTGACATACCGGCCGGATAGCCATACTCGGCCACCACCGACTTCCACGCCCCGGTAGCGGGGTCGCGCGCTTCCATAGAAAGCGCTTGATACGGAGCGGATGCTTGCCACATGGCGAACCCGGTCGACGAATACGGATACTCAACCCAACCATCAACAAGAAGTGCGGGGTCACCCGCGTGACCATCGAGCGCCGTTGGAAATTCAACGGTCAACACCGCTTCCTTGCCAAGTCGCCCAATGAAGCGCGGATCAGCCGCGCCAAAGTCCGCCGCCCTTCCATCGCGCTCTGCAATCGCTTTCGACTGATCTGATTCATTCGCTCCGCCCACTGCAACCACTGCGCTCACCGGCTGCGCCGACGAACGGAAGAAACATGTCTCACCAGTTGGCGGCGCCCCATTCACTCCCATGCGCTCATCAAGCGCTACTTGCCAGCCAGCGGGAACATCCCATGCAACCAGTCGCGCGGCGTCCAAGTAGCACGCCTCTTCCATTGGCTCGCCCAGTCGAATCTGATACGCGCCGTCCCGTGCAGCAAGCGCATCCGCGCCACCGATCACCACGCGTTCCCATGGTCGCGCGGGCGGATACACCGCGCGCAGCGAACCAGACGGGGAACGCTCAATGCCTGCCAGGAAGCCGAGACCCCCGACGCCCAAGCAATCGGTAACAAACTGAAAGGTGGCACCGTTCCATGCAAAGATCACTGGGCAACTGGAAATCTGTCGCTGCGTCTCGACCACGGTCCGCGCCCCGGCAGCAATACCAAGCTCGGTTTGCGTCACGGCATCCGGCCAATCAATCGCAACGAAATCCGCGCTCGTAGCATCGCCAAGACCCACCGCAATCGGTTCGAGCGCTTGTGAATTGCCGCCGCCGCGCCATGGCAGTGCATCGCGTGCTACCCATTCACCACCGATGCGAGCGTCCATGCGGGTGCCAATACCACTTGCATTCGTGCGCATTTGCTGCGATGGATCAATGCGACCACGGAACGAGAGTGCGGCGTACGGCCAACGTCCGCTACCGGGCGCTAGCCAACGCGCTGGACCACCCGCCGTGACGGCCGGCGCAACACCGACTGGTCCGCGCGCGTCGATCACCGCGAGTTCTAAGCCCGCGGGCACTCCGTTGATGCGCTCAACCAGACCGCCGTGCGCATCAAGAATCGCAAGCGCTGCACTCGCTGGCGCCGGAATCACTGGAATCGGACTCGTTGGAACTGGGCCGATCGGAGCGTCATTCTCCAACACCACAATGTTTGCGTGACCACTCCCCGAAAGATCGGTCACCCAAAGCGCCATCGCATTGGTGACCGCCGTACGCGGGCCGGCCGTCCATGTGCCTTGCGATGACTCCCACAGTTGCATCGCCTGATGCGTTCCGCCACCGTATCCGTCCACCAGTGTGGCGATTGCCGGATGACCGTCCTCGTTACGGCGGAACACCACCACCGCGCCTGGTCCCGATGATTCAAATGCACCCAACGCTGGCTCGCGCGACCACGCCCACAGGCGGTCATTCTTCCATACTTGCGCGGCGGCGCCTCCAGCAGACCACAAGAGCAAGTCAAGGTCGCCATCGTTATCAAGGTCCGCCGCAGTGGCTCGCGCCGACGTTAGGGTTCCGGGAATCTCTCGGCGCTCCCATGCAATGGGCTCCACCGCACCCGCGCGTCCCAGGTTCCACATGACCCCGCTACCCGTTGCATTGGTGAATAGCAAATCTAAATCACCGTCATGGTCAAGGTCAGCACACAAGACAACGTCATCGCCCGGCTCCGCCATGCCGGCAAAGGTCCAACTCCGCCACTTACCCGGCGAGGTCTGTTGCGCCCAGCCCAGCCACATACCGCCGCCAATAATGCGCGTGGCGGCATCGACGCGGCCAAAGACCACATCCACCAGGCCATCGTTATTCAGATCGCCCCACATGTGCCGACCGCGCCGGAGTGCGTCAGCGGTGCTTGCGTCCATGGTCCAACGACCGTTGGCACCACTCCGAACGAAGCGTCGCTCAACACGTGACTCTTCAACGTAATCAACTTGCGCCACGAAATCCAGCGTTCCGTCACCGTTGATATCCGCGGCAGGTACCAAGGCCACAACTATTCCCGGCGCAGGTGGCAATCCATCAATGGGCATGGCATCAAGAGCAGCCACAATGGGGCCAGGCTGGCGCAGCACCGCGCGCGGCGGCGATTCCGGAAGGACCGCCTCACCGATGGAACCCATGCGCGTGTACTTAAACTCCGCAAGGTGACTGCGTGGGTTGTCCGCGAGGCGCTGAAACTCGTCAAGCGCGGCGGCTGATTCTGCTTCATGACCAAGTCGAGCCTGCACTCGCTGCAGTCCAAGAAGTGCACTGCGCAGGTACGGGTCAAGCTCAGCAGCGCGTGTGTAGAAACCGCGCGCTGCCTCTAGATCGCCTTGTAACTCGCTGCACTGCGCGACATAGAACTGCGCATATGGATCAACGCCCTGCTGGGCAGCCACACGCTGAAATCGCGGCAAAGCGCGGCCGGGGTCACCAAGAAAGAGGTAGCCAAGCCCCTGGCAGTATTCCGCGCGGAGATCTCCGGGGTGATCTTTCAGGATGCCGTCAAGCAGTTCGATCGCTCGCGTTTGCGATCCATCGCCCGACTGGTTGAGGATCGCGATCGCGTGATCAAGGCGAGCCTCATAGAGCGCGGGATGGGTCTTTACGACCGCAGCAAACGTTGCTTCAGCGGCAGCAAATTCAAACATCCCCATCTCGCCAACGCCGCGATCAAGAGCGGCAACGGTTGCAGCGTCGAGGGGCAGAGCGGGCGCAGGCGCCTGCGCAGGCTGACTCGCCGATTCACCGCACCCGGACAACATCAGTGTGGCGCCGATAGCCACTACCAATACCCGCAGAACGGAAGCACTCATACGGTTCAGTGTGGAATTTCCTTCACAGCATTCCGATTCCATGCCGGAACGCGGATGATGATTGGACCGGTGCCGCGAATCTCGCACTGGCAACTCAATCGACTGTTGCGCTGAATGCCCGGAGCTTCCTCCACCCGATCGTCCTCGGCCTCGGTGGCCTCAGTCAGCGATGCCATCCCCTGCTCAACATAAATATGGCAGGTGCTGCAGGCGCAGACGCCTCCGCATGCGTGCTCAATATTGATGCCGTGCTCCATGGCCAGTTCAAGCACTGACTCATGCTCGCCGCCCATGAGCGTCCACTCGGTTTGCTTCGTACCCGTCAGCATCTCCGGCTCTTCCAAAATGAAAGTCACCGGAACAATCGGAGGGCCATGTTCATGATCAGAATGTTTCAGGTGCATCGGAAGCGGGATTGTAGTACGGCAACCCCGCCCTGTTGAATAGCGATTGATGTGATGAGCCAAAAACACAAGTCCCGCACCGGAGTGCGGGACTTGGAAATTACTCAACGTCTGTGCCAATCAACCGAGCTGCTTGCGAAGCCACTCAAATGAGCGCTTCACCTCAGCACGCACATCGCCGTGCGGACCTTCAAATTCAGCAACCCACAGTGGATTCGTATCGGCTTCGAGGCAGGCATCAATCTGCGCTACCAGCGGTAGATCGCCTGCGCCGAGCGCTACTGGCAATGCACGCGGGCCGCCCGGATAGGTTGGCCATGCCGCCGGATCATCGGAAGCCTTCTTGAAGTCCTTGACGTGGACGGTCACTGCAAATGGTGCCAATGAACGGGTGGAAGCCACCAAGTCCTGAGGAGCCCACAGCAAGTTGCCAAGGTCAAGGGTCACACCGAAATTCGGATGTTGCACTGAGTTCAACAGTTGCTCCACACGCCAAGCTGGCGCCAGGAACAATCCGTGGTTCTCAATACTGGTGCGCACGCCCAGCGATGCGCCGCGGGTAGCGATGGAACGGCACGCCTTGGTCAATGGCCAGAGGGCTGCATCCCATGCTTCATCGGAATGATTGTCAGATGGACCGCGCCATGCAGCATCGTGCCGAACACGATCAACACCGATGGACGATGCAGCAGCCAACTGGTTCATGACCGCTTCAATAGCGGCATCATCAAGTTGGTTGTCAGGGGTAATCAGGTTGGCATGAATCGCGAAGCCGACGATCGCCACATCAGCGGCGTCTGCCGCGTCTGCAAGCCGGCCTGCGAGGGCCTCATCAAGCACCGGGCCGAGCGTGCCGCCCGTCGCGATTTCAATGCAATCTGCGCCGCACTCACGTGCAAGCTTGGGCGTGTCCTCGAGGCGGATTTCGCCGCTCTTGATGAGGCGTTGGAACGAGTAGCTGGAGATCGAGATATCGGTCACGCGTCGGAGCCTACCGGGCTTTAAGCGACTTCGGGGGCGTTTTGGGCACCAACCACACGAATCTGCACTCTTTCTTTATCCCCGACTTTATCCCCCACTTTATCCCCGAGCTCAACAAACTTTCTGGCACGAATATTCTCGTTACCCAGCTGGCCACACGCCGCCATTGCACTTCGACCCTTGGTTCCTCGGCGTTTACAGAATTGTCCGTTGGCAATGGCTCGTGCAACAAATTCCTGCACACGAGGCTCTTCCGGCGCCGGCCACGGCGAACCGCGGCGCGGGTTGTACGGAATGACATTCAGCGAGCACCGCAGCGGCCGAAGCAAAGCGCAGACTTCATCGCAGTGCTCTTGGGCATCGTTGACCCCTGGAATCAACACATATTCCACGCAAATGGCCGCATTCACCCGTTTCGGGAACGCCAAGAGCGCAGCCATCAGGTCGGCGATCGGCTCCGAGCGGTTGATGGGCATGATCTCCGAGCGAATCCGATCATTCGGGGCGTTCAGGCTCACCGCGAGATTGAGCCGGTGAAATCCCGTCTGCGAGATGAACTCTCCATAGCGCCGAATGCCCTCAATTCGTCCAACTGTACTGACGGTGACGTGAATTGGCGCTACCTCGTAGGCGTTGCGGTCGGTGATCACCTGAATCGCTGTGAGGACCGCGTCGATGTTGTCCATCGGTTCGCCCATTCCCATGAAGACCACATTCTTGATGGGGTAACCAGGACTTCCAGTAGCGGCATCGCCAATCATGAAGCGCGCGGCGTGAAGTTGCGCAACGATTTCGGCGGCAGACAGACTGCGCATCAATCCCATTTGCGCGGTTTCGCAGAAGCGACAACCCATGGCGCATCCCACTTGACTGGAAACGCACAAGGTGCGCGTGGTGGTGTCATCCGAATGGCGCATCGGAATGACCACGGTTTCAGTTTCCAGACCGTCATCCAGCGCCATGGTGAATTTCACCGTCTCGCCGTCTACGTGCCGGTCTTTGATGGGGCGCCGTGCGTCCGAAATCCACTCCGGAAACGTTCCGCCCTGCACTTCACCGCGACGATGAAATCCTCGGTACAGCGTCTGCGCAGTAAACAGCGACATTCCATGGCGTTTGGCCACGGGAATGAATTCCGCAAGTGTCATACCGAGGATGGGTACCTGCTCGGTTGTCATTGCAGTGGTCGATGTCAGTCGTTGTTACACCAGGAGCATTGTCGGAGCTTCGACAAACTGCTTCAGGCTCTGGAGGTACTTGGATGCCATGGCGCCATCAATCACCCGGTGATCAAGGCTGAGCGTTGCCGCCATCTCCCAACCAACCACCAGTTGGTGATTGCGGACCACTGGCTGCTCCAGCGCTGCTCCGCACGCAAGAATGGCGCTGTTGGGCGGATTGATGATCGCAGTGAAATTGTCCACTCCAAACATTCCCAGATTGGAAATGGTGAACGTTGCTCC
>CAMDCW010000034.1 GCA_945890745.1 Phycisphaera mikurensis NBRC 102666 | reverse complement strand
CGACGGAACGATCGATGACAAGGAGCGCGTGGCTATGACGGAAGCGTTCCGTGGTGGGATGGGTGGCGGTGGCGGGCGCGGTAATGGCGGCGCGCCGGCTGGTCAGTCGCCGAACTAGGTCAGAACCGGCGGATTGCTGACGATTTGTGCCAATTTATGAGGTCGGAGCCGGTTGGATTCGGCGAACAACCTGAGATGAAAATAATCCGCCCGTCCGCTTACGCGGGCGGGCGGATTTCTTGTTCAATGCGCCAATGCAGATCACACGCCGCTCATTCGTGTTTGCCTCGCTCACCACGCCGTTTGCATTTAGCACGGTGACTCATCTGCATCGCAGCGAGCCGTGGAAGAACGAGAAGTTCCGCATCGCTAAAGTTGGCTGTGGCGGTATGGGCGGTAGTGACCTCTCCGAAGTGGCGAAGCACAAGTCGGTGGAGATCGTTTCGCTCTGCGATATCGACCGCCGACCGCTCGACATGCTGCGACTTGGTGGTAAGGGCGACGACGGCAAGGCAATCGCGCCACTGTTCGCAGGCGTTGCTGTCTTTGCAGACTGGCGTGAGATGTACGCCAAGATGGCTGACAAGTTTGATGCAGTGGTGGTGAGCACCGCCGACCACATGCATGCACCGATCGCCATGGAAGCACTCAACCGTGGCAAGCATGTGTATTGCCAGAAGCCACTCGCGCAGGGCGCGTATGAGAATCGTCGCTTGGGTGAAGTTGCTGCGTCCAAGAAATCACTGGTGACGCAGATGGGCACGCAGCGCATCGCAACCAAGTGGCGTCGCTACGGCCAAAAGTTGCTCCGTGATGGCGCGATTGGTCCAGTGAAGGAGGTCTACGCATGGACGAATCGTCCGGCGGGTTGGTGGCCGCAGGGCAACCCGCGTCCAACTGGTAGCGATCCAACTCCGGACTGGCTCTCATGGGACCTCTTCTTGGGCGTTTCGCAGAGTCGTCCGTTTAAGAATGGATACACGCCGTTTGATTGGCGCGGCACCATCGACTGGGGCACCGGCGCGTTTGGTGACATGGGTTGCCACATGCTTGATGTGCCGTTCTATGAATTGGAACTGGGGCGCCCGCTCACCGTGTACTGCAATCCAGTGAAGCCATCCACCGATCAATTCCCAGAGAGTGAATCGGTGGTAGTGACCTACGGTCCAACATCGAAGACTTCAAAGTCTGGTCTCACGCTGAAGTGGTTTGATGGCGGACAATTCCCAGACTTCAAGGCGCTTGGTCTTCCCGATGGTTGGGAAGGCGGCAAGCAGGGCGAAGATGTCGTCAAGGGTGACGGCGGCGTGATCTTGGTGGGCGAGAAGGGAATCATGTGGTTCCCGATCGAGCACGCTTGGGCGCGAATCTTTGTTGATGGCAAGGCAGTAGAGATGAAGCCTGAAGATCTTGGCAGTTCCAATCATTGGCACGACTGGGTGGATGCATGCATCGCTGGTAAGAAGGATGCGTGCGTGTCTCGGTTTGAGAAGGCCGCGCTCATGTGTGAGAGCCTCTCGATTGGTGCGATGAGTTCGCTGGATCCGGGTAAGAAGCTTGAGTACGACGAAGCCACGTGCACGTTCCGCAACAGTCCGGTGGCAAGCGCCATGTTGAAGCGCACCTACCGCGACGGTTGGAAGGTTGCCAACCTGTGAGTGGCGCGCGTTGCGGTGCGGGTGCGCGTGCGATGTGGATGGTTCGCATGGCAGCGGTCACCATGGTTGCATGGGTAATGACGGGCTGCACTTCGCACCTTGCGCAACTGGAGGGCCCGCGTGGGCACACGGAGTGGATCACTGGCGCAGGGGGACCGACGGTGGAGGTTCCGTCGGTCTTTGTGTTGACTAATCGCACGTGGGGAACGGTGCATGTGGGAAGCTTGCGCACGTCTGTGAGTACGGAGTGTTCAACGGTGCCGCCGCTGCCGGCGTCGATCGGTCCAGGGAAGTCGATTGAAGTGGCGGTGATTGCCAAGTTCCGACCGCAGGCGGGAGACTCGGTGTGCACGGTGCAACTGGAGACGGCGGGCGAGCCGCCGTTGGTGCTCACGATTGATGGGCGATTTCAGCCAAATTCACCAGTAGACGCGGGGACGCCGCAGCCGATTGCGCCGGCGGCGCCGAGTGGTTCAGCCGCGCCGATGACGCCGGCCGCGCCTGTCGCGCCGGCCGCGGCTACTCCGTGACTGTTGGTCAACCGATTTACCGTTGTTGGTTCTGATCAATGCGATCCCGTGCCGCGGGGAGTTGCGTGAGGATCACAATGCCGCACACCATGGAGGCGAGGTTGCCGGTCAGCACGGAGCAGATGTCAAGAATGGCTTTCGTCTTGGTGCTTTCCAGGTACTGCTGCGGCGGCGTGGCGCGTGCGCGTGAGTAGGCGATCAGTTCATAGATGCCCAGGATGGTCAGTGGGATGCTGAGAACCACGCCGAAGCATGTGAGGAGCCATCCCGTCGCAGTGATGAGGTGGAAGATGCCGCTCACGAGTTGCGAGATGGCGATCGGGGCTGGGGGCCACTCGCCGCTCATGGGCATGGATGCGCCTGGGGCAGTTGTTGGCCCGGTCGGCGGCGTGCTGGGCGTGGGCGCTGCGTCATGGTGTGTCGAACTCGCGGCTGCTGCGGATTCGTAGTCTGGATCACCAAACGCACGCGCAAGTTCTGTAACAAGGGCGGCATCGCGCCACGGTCCGTGCTCGCTGGTTGCTACCTGCGTAGTACTGACGATGCGTCGTTCCGCCACCCAGCGGTGCATGAGGGCGAGGTCTGCAGGTCCATAGGCTTGTCCGTTGCCGGCGATGATCCAGTAGAGCATGTACAGTACTATACATATTATAGTAGTGGTTGCAAGTTGCGTTTCTTGCTTTTCCTGGGGTTGGGTACTTGGGATTTCGGGGCTTTCCTACACTCCCGCGGTGATCACCGTGCTACCCGTTGGCTGGATGAGTGAGAACGACCTGCTGCGTGCAGTGGCGGCGGTGGCGTGTGGATCGGGGCATCCTGCCGCGGAAGAGTTGCTGCGCGAAGCAGATGTTCGGGTGATTCGTGTGGTGGACGCTGTGAATTGCGAGTGCATAGGGGTTGGCGCGGTGGGCGTGGTGGCGGGATCGCGCGTGCTGCTTGGGTCGCCAGAATTCCTCCTTGAACATGGAGTGGAACTTTCACCGATCGTGCCCATGGCGGTATCGGATGGGATGTTTCTTGTTGCGATTGATGGGCGGTTTGCGGGCATGGTGCTGATGGATGAGGCGTAAGCGCCGGCATGGTGATGCGCAGGGCGTATGGCGCGTATCGTTCGTGCATGGCTCACTTGCAACGCATCGTTGCGTCCAATGAGGTGGTGTTCTATCGAAGCCAGCTGTTGGCTTCGGAAGGCTTTCACCATGGATTCTCCACGCGCCATGGCGGCGTGAGTGTGGCGCCCTTTGATTCGATGAATCTTGGAGTGGCGCAGGCGCCCGGTGAGCCAGACAGTGACGCCAACATTCTTGAGAATGCACGGAGGTTGATGGAGGCGATTGGCGCTTCGCGGTCCGAGATGGTTCGGGTGCGGCAGGTCCATGAGTGCGCCGTGTTTCAATGCCAAGGCGACGAACGATTTGGAACACCAAGCATTGCTGCCGATGCGGTGCTAGCGACCGACGCACGGGTGGCGCCGTGCATTCGTACGGCGGACTGCGTACCGATTTTGCTGGCGTGCATTGAAAGTGGCGTGACCTGCGCCGTTCATGCTGGCTGGCGCGGCATTGTTGCTGGCGTGGTGCCGCAGGCAATCCGCGCGATGTGTGCGGTGCGCGGGACGCGGGCGGGAAGCTTGGTTGCTGCCATCGGGCCATGCATCGGTCGTGAGGTGTATGAAGTTGGTCCGGATGTCGCCAGCGAATTTGCGAAGGCAGTGGGCCAAGCATTCGTGTTGTTGCCGGGAGGGAGCCGCGTCAAGGAGCACATTGACTGCTTCGGCGCGGTGCGCGAGCAATTACGCACGAGTGGTGTGCCGATGGAATCGATTGATGGCGAGGAATTGTGCACCGTCGCCACACCTCGTGAATTCTTCAGTTATCGCAGGGACGGGGCTCGGAGTGGCCGAATGGCCGCGGTGATTGTGCCGCATGGGTGACGGTGCGCGTGGTGCTCGTGACGGGTGTAGTTACGGGCATCGCACCGGGTATCGCCCCGGGTAGCGCAAACGGCGTGGTTGCCGTAGTGTTCGTTTGATGAACTGGCGATCTATGACCTCTCGACGCGGCTACACACTGTTGGTGGCGATTGCTTGTTGGGCGGGCTGTCTGCACGCTGCCGTTGCAGCTCCGCTTGCCGATCCGCCGCTGGAAACACCGCGCGCCATCACAGTGGGCGTGTTGAACACAGACCCGTTTGCCATTCCTGATACGGCCATGAAGTGGACTGGCTACGCCGTGGTGATGTTTGAAGCATCATCCATACACGCGCGGGTGGTTCCGGAATTTCGGGAGTATGCATCTGCTGATGCACTGATCGATGCGGTGGCGAGCGGCGAAGTGGATGCGGGAGTGGGCAACACGCTCGTCACCAGCGAGCGCCTTGAGCGAGTGGACTTTTCGCAACCGTTCTTAGATGCCGGGCTGCGCGTCATGGTGTCGTCTGAAAAGAGCAGTTCATTCTTTCGCCTGATTGACGGTCTTGTTGAGGGTGGGCACGCGCGGTTGTTGGCGTGGTGTATTGCGGGTGCCCTTGGGTTGACCGTGGGGGTGTCGCTGTTGCTACGAAGGTTTGACCGTGAATTCACGCCGCACTTGCATGAAGGCCTGGCGGAGTCGTTTCATCATGTGGTTTCCGTGGCAGTGACTGGAAAGACCAGTTACAAAGGTGGCGTGGTAGCGCCGTGGATCGGTCGGATTGTTGCTGCTATCTGGCTGTTGTTCGGATTGGCAACGGTTGCGTACCTGACATCGACGATTACCAGTGTGATGACCGCGGATGTGATGCATCGACAGATCAACGGTCCAAGTGACCTGCGAGGTAAGACCGTCGGTATTGTGGATCAGAGCGGTGGCGACACCTACTGCTCAGAACAGAAGTTGGACGTTGTCCGATTTAAGAATTTTGCGGATGCCGTGCAAGCCATGTCGGAGCATCGTGTTGATGCAGTGGTGGGTGACGCATCCATCTTGGAGTACTACGACTTGAAACACCCCGAGGTGAAGATTGCTGTTGTTGGCGAATTGTTCCAACGTCGGCACTTTGGGTTCGCGTTTCATCGTGACGGGACGAATCTGCGCGAAAAATTTGATATTGCCATTCTTGCGTTACGCGAGAACGGGACGCTTGATCAGATTCGCCAGCGTTGGTTTGGACACTGACGCCGCACAGCATCATGTTGATGCGGCGCTATTGAATTCAATAGCGGTTAGCGGATTTCGACTTTGGTAGCGCGCACAACCAACATGCCAGCGTCGTTGCGTTCGGTGACGGTGCCGGTGACGGCCACGGTAACGAGCGGATCGAGTCCGGACATGCCACGAACGGAGCCCTTCAGTGGACGGCCGTCAGAACCAGCAAACTCAATGGTTGCAGTGCCGCGCTTTAGGGAAGCACGGTCTTCGCAGCAGTAGTCCCACGGCGTCTCGCAGTGGTCGGGATCGCCTGCATCAGCGCAACTCTTGAGCGACGGATCAACGATGGTAAAGACGGCGCGATCGGCAACAAATGGATCTTCGCTGCCACCAATGCGACCGACGATGGTGATGGTTTCGCCTTGCTTGGCAGTGAGCTTTGCAGCGGCCACACCAGGTCCGGTGGCTGGACCCTTGCTGATCATGCCGGCGGGGATGATGGTGGTTGCTTTGGCTTGCGGTGCAGGGGCGCCATCGCAGGCAACCATGGTGAACACTAGAAGTGCGCAACTACCGAACGAAGCGCCGGCGCGGATGACGAATGGAGCAGAGATGTTCATTGCAGGGGTTCCTTGAGGTAAATGAGAAGGTACAGAGGTTGTAAAGCTGGCAGGACGGGTTTCAGTCGGATTTGAGTGCGGATGGAAGTGGAAGTCGAAGGCAGCGGATAGCGGGCACCACGCAGCCAGCAACACCGACGAACACCCCGGTGGCAAGACCGATGGCCACCACGAATTCGTCGATCTTGATGCCAAACGTGCCCATGGAGAATTGGATGGCGATGCCATCAAGAAACAGAATGGCAAGTACCACGGCAACAAGTGCGCCAGTCATCGAAGCGATCAGACTCTCTTGCAGCAGACTTGTAGCTACTGCCTTGCGCGTGAAGCCAAGCACCTGCAACATGCCGATTTCGCGGACTCGGCTTGCAAATGCGGCGTACATGGTGTTGAGGCCGCCAAGGAGTGCGCCCAATGCAACCAGCACGGCACTGGCAAGCACCATGATGCGGACGGGTCGGTAGAAGGCGCTCTGCGACGCGTAGTAATCGGGTTCGGAAATCGCGCTCAGTTCAAGGTCGATGCGCCGTTGTGCAAAGTCCATGACGTCTGATTCCGAAGCGTCTGGTGAAAGTGTGATGATCACTGCAGAGATCGTGTCGCGCTGAGTGAGTACCAGTGCATCGCTGAGCGGCATCCATGTTTCGCCGTCGATCACGGTGCCTGGTGCGCGAATGAGTCCAACCACGCGGAATGGTCGAGTGTCGACGATTACCTCCGGGCCGCCACTGCCTGTGTCGGTAAGCATGGTGGCGAGCGCGTCGGGGTCGATCCCCGCGGACCGGGCCGCGCTTGCTCCGAGCGCCACTTCATTGGCACCTGGCTGTGGAGCACGGCCCGCAACTAACCGAGCTTGCGGATGAACGATGAATGCACTTGGAGTCATGCCCCGAACCAGGCCGATGTGATCCGCGGAATCGGCGGAAGGCGCTGCGCTGTCGTTCCTGCGCAGCATCACTGACAGCGCAACGTTGATTTCCGGGCTAGCCAGCGGACGACCGTCAAAAGTAGCAATTCCATTGAGGCTGGCGGCCACTACACCGGCGGACGACTGGCTGATTTCACTGCGTTCAACACTTTCCTCGCTGCCGGCCCCGAGGATGACAACGTTGCGCTCTTGGCCGCTGGCGCGCAGTGCGCTGGACATACCGATAGCGAATCCCGCACCGGCCATGGAAAGGATTGCAACAAGCGCCGCACCGCCAACTGAAAGCATGAGTCGCGATGGACTGCGTCCGAGGTTGCGCGCCGCGTAGGAAATGGGGAGAAGTCTCAACATGATGATCCTTATGCGGTGCGGAAGCCTTGGACAATTTCGCGGCGTGCAGCGGACAGTGCAGGGACGATGCCTGCGACCGCACCAAGAAGCGTTGCCAAGAGCACGCCAGCAACCGTGGCCATGTTGCTTGCGGTCACTTCAATGGAAACACCTTCCATGGTGAAATTGAGATGCGCAAATGCAATGGCGGCGTGCGCGCCGATGGCGCCGATGGCACCACCAGCCGCGCCAAGCATGGCCGCCTCCATGACAACCATCCATGCAATGTCTGCGCCCGTCCAACCAAGCGTTTGCAGAATGGCGTGATCGCGGATGCGGTCGCGCACGGCTAAGGCGATGGCATTGGCAATCAACGCGAATACAGCTGCCAAACTCGCCCAGCCGACGATGCTGGCGAAGCGCACTAAGACAATCACATCGCGTGCTGCGCGGGCAACGAAAGCAGATTCTGGGCGAGTGGTGGTCGGGAATTGGTCGTGTGCAAATGCTTCGTCAATGGCACTCGCCACGGCCTCCATCTTGGAGGGGTCGTCGACTTCCACATTGAATTGCGTCACGATGCCGCCCGTTCCACCGCGTTGTGCAGTCTCTTGCAGAAATCCAAGATGTGCATAGGCAACGTTGCGGTCTTGTGCGTCGTCGCTGTCAAAGACGCCGGCAACCCAACTGCGGACCCCGGCAGCATCGAAGCGATCGCCGGCGCGGAGGCGGCGTCGTTCGGCAAGTGCTGAGCCAACCAGCACGGCGTCGCCGCGCGATAGCCAATCACTGACGGATCCAGAACGAAGTTGCGCTTGCGCAATGTGTTCTTGCAGGTAGCCCTCATCAGGGACGCCGCGAAAGGTCACGACGTCCAAAGAAGCGCGGCAGTTGTTGACCACAATCTTGATGGGCACAGCCGCCTTCACGCCTTCGATGTTGAGAATTGATCGCTGGTAACTCTGCGGAAGTTGGCTAGCAAACGGGCAGAATCGATTCTTTCGGTACACCACCAGCCGAGTCTCCGCCGCGCCGGCTTCGGTCGCTTTGACAACGCCGTCGCGCATACTCTCGACGAACGAGAAGAGGAATGTTGCAACTGCGATACCAGCCACGGTCAAGCCGGTACGGAGGGGACGGCGGACCAGGTTCTTCCATGTGAACGGGATGGTGCGGAGCAAGGAGTTCATCGGTGTGCTCCCGATGCAGCTATCTGTGCCGCGCGTTCGAACTCTGCGGCATCAATGATCTTGCCCTTTTCCAAGTGCACAACTCGTCCCGCCCGCGCAGCGGTCGATGGATCGTGAGTGACCATCACAATGGTTTGGTTGCGCTCCTTGTTGAGCCTGACCAAGAGGTCCATCACCTGCATCGCGCTGGTTCGGTCAAGATCACCGGTCGGCTCATCGGCAAGGATGAGCGTTGGGCGCGTCACAATGGCGCGCGCAATGGCAACGCGTTGCTCTTGGCCGCCGGAAAGCTGCCGCGGGTAGTGCGAATAGCGGTCTGCGAGCCCAACAAGTTCCAATGCTTCGGTGACGCGCTGATGGCGTTCTTTGGCCGAGAGCGCATGGAGTAACAGCGGCATTTCTACGTTTTCATACGCAGTCAGCACCGGGACAAGGTTGTAGAGCTGGAAGATGTAACCGACGTTGGCGCTACGCCACGCTGCCAGTGCATTTCGACCGAGTGTTCCAATGTCGCGGCCACCAATGGTGATTGTCCCAGCAGTGGGTCGATCGATACCAGCGAGCAGATTCAGTAGCGTTGTCTTGCCACTACCGGACGGGCCCATCAGTGCAACGAAGCTTCCGCCGTGAATATCGATGTCGACATCTTCCAGGGTTTGAATGACTTCTTCGCCTCGACGGTAATCCTTGCGCAGCTTGCGGCATTCAATGGTGCTCATGTTGGGCTCCTTCCGTGGTGTTGGTTTCGCGCCATGATTCGGTGACGCGAACGCGTGTCCCGGGTGTCGGTGCTGTGAGTGGGGCGCGGACTGCCATGTCGCCAGCGCGTAGGCCGCTTGCCACCGGGCGCCAGCCGCGTTCGGCTTCGCCGATCGATCCGATGGCTCGACGTTCAATAGTGCCGCGTCCGTCCGCCAGACCGGCGATCAGTAACACGGACGGCGGGGTTGAGCTTGTGTCGACGCAATCTTCGCGCACCCAGAAGGCCTCTTGCCCGGCGTTGTTGCTGGCAGCGGGATCGGCGTTACCACTGCTCGAAGCGTTGCCACTTCCGCTGCGCACTTGCGGGAAAAGTTTGACGCGCGCCAGCATTTCTGGCTTCAGCGCCGGGTCGGGATCAATGATCCGCACCTTGGCCTGCACGGTGTTCTTAGCGATGTCCGCTTGGTGAACAACGCGGATGATTTCTGCACGGAAGGCGCGATCCGGCAGAACATCGACCGTCACTTCCGCGCGGTCGCCAATGGCAATGCGACCAGCGTCTGCAAGCGGCACGTCAGCGCGCACCTGCAGTTGCGATGGGTCATACAACTCAATGAGTGGCTTGCCATCTTGCATGCCACCGCCGATCATTCCCGGCACGGCGAGGCGTGCCATGACCACGCCAGCGATCGGTGCACGGACTTTGGTTCGTTCCAGGATGAGCGCGCGCATGGCGCGTTCTGCGTCGGCACCTTCTTCAGCGGCGCGCATGGCATCAATACGAATCTTCAGTCGGGAAACTTCGCCAGCGCTGGCGGCGCCGCTCTCAACCAGGCGCGCCTTTCTGGACAGTTCATCCTCCATTTCGCGGCGCTTGGCACGGGCTTCTGCCAATGTTGCCTCCGCCAAACGGACGCTGATGCGCTGCTCTTCATCATTCATCTCTACCAGCACTTGGCCAGCTTCGACGCGCTCGCCTTCTAATACGAGGACGGTGCGGACCACGCCAGGCGTCAGTGCCGGAACCATGACTGCGAATGGGGATGGCTCGATCCAACCTGGCGCTTGCACGGGAGCGCCTTCGCGCTTCACGGTTGGTTTTGCGGACGAGTCGTTGCGGTCCGAAGCACTGCCACTCGCGGTGCCCGCGCCTGCGCGCAGCGAAACCGGAACAACATCAACCGTCGGAACGGGGATGAATGAGCGCCAGCCGGTCCATAGAAGCGTTCCGGCGGAGGCTGCAACCAGCGTCACTGGTAGGACGATGCGAGTCAACAGGCGGCGCGGCGGGTGGGGGATAGTGCTGGTCATTCCATCGTCTCCAATGCAGTGAATTCAAAGTCGGGAGCGGTACTGCCTGAGCCCATACCAGTGGCCGCCGGCATTCCGGACGGTCCATAGGATGGCAAGCGGGCGCCGGCAAGTGCGCGTTCAAAGCTGAGTACTGCGAGCGCGCGGTCGCGCTCGGCGCGCGCAATCTGAATGCGCACGTGGTTCTCTTGGTGTTCACTGCGCCACAACTCGACTGCAGGCCGTTCGCCCGCAGTGACGCTGTTGCCAAGGATCTCTTTATTCGCAGCGAAATTACGGAGAATTCCGTCGCGCAACGTAACGGTGTGATGTTCTGCGGCTGAAACCGCGGTGAGTGCGCGTCGGGTGTCGATGACTGCCCGTTGCCACAGACGATCTTCATCAATGCGTGCAATCTCCAGGTCAACGATGGCAGCGTCGAGTCGGAAGTTGCCTTGATTGAAGAGCGGGATGGATGACTCCACGGTGAACATCACGGCCTGATCACCTTCCATGTCTTGCTCCCATCCACCACCGAGCATGAGTGAAGGCCATCGATTTGCCATGGCGAGCGAAACGCGCGACTCCATGCCGTTCACGCGCGCAGCAGCAGCACGCAGGTCAAGACGGCGGCTGCGGACAAGTTCCCGCAGTGCGTCGTCGTCATCGGGTTGCGCAGGCGGTTCAATGCCGCATGCTTGACGAGCTGCGATGGCGGTCTGATCTGCCACGATCCATTCCATGCTCTGATCACCACGGCCAATGGCTTCCAGCAGACGTGTCTTGGCAGCGACCAGCGTCATGGTTGCTTCCATGACGCGGTTCTGTGCTTCGGCGGCATTCATGCGCGCCTGGTTGACGGTTGCGCGGCGACCCTCGCCACTCGCAAAGCTTGCCTCGTCCGAGGCTAAAATGCGGGCAGCAACAGCGGCATCGCGTTGTGCTAATCCCGCAACCTCGAGGGATGAAGCAGTTTCCACGTACGCGGTGCGAACTTCAACCACGGTGGCTACCAATGTGGCGGCCGATTCAAAGATCAGCGCTCGCAACTGCGAGTTTGCATCGCCGACGATGGCGTCGCGTTTCCAAAGCCAATCCACCTGCTGCCCAAGCATCGCCAAGACCGGCATGGTGCCCATACTCAGTGGCGCACCAATGGCCATGCTGAGCGTTGGATTTGGTGGTAACTGCGAGTCGCGCATGATGGCGCGGCGACGGTCGAGTTCTGCAAAGATGCGGCGCAATTGCCGATTGTTGGTGATTGCGCAACGCACCGCGGCTTCCGCACTCAATGGGGCGGTGCCATCCCAGGCATCGCTTGGCGTGGCCCATGGCGATTCCAGTGCGTCATTGATGGTGCCATCAGTTTGCTGGATGCGCGCGTCAAGTGCGGGCGCGGTATCGGCAAACGTTGGACCAGGATCGGTACTGCATGCAGACACCACGGCGATGCAGCACATGCTGGCTGCAGTGCGTATCAGGGCGTAGGTCCGATGCGGGCGAGTATCAGCGGCACGATGAATGCCGGGTATGCAACGAGTGCGTTCTTTGAATTCCATGACCGACTCCATGCTCTGCATGACCTAATTTCATGCGGGAATGCCACAGCGGCACGGCGCGCGCCGTGCTCGAGTGAACCGCATGGTCAGATCAGGAGTGTGGAGTGGAGCGCAAGTGCCTGGCGCCCGGATGGCGCGCGTGGCGGGCCGGTGTCACGGCTGACAGTTGGCGTTGCGCGCGGAGCGTCATGCTCGGTCAGTGAAATCGCCCGGATGGCGGTGCCGACGAAATCGATCGAACCGATGGTGTCATGTTCGATATCAATGGTCACCGTGGTCAAGACCCGCTCTTTGCACTGAATGCAGCAGCCGTCGTCCGTATTCGCTGGATCATTCGATGAGTGCGCATCCGCTGAAGTGCCTGGAACGACATCGCTTGTTTGAGCATGGCAGCAGTGACGTTGTTTCGCGGCGCTGGTTTCGCTGGCCGCGGTTGCGGGAGTGCTCGCTGCCGACATGGCTACATCAGCGATCGCACGCGCTTGGCAGCAGCAGAATGGCATCCAGAGTGCCATGCAGGTGACAAGAAGTTGGTGCATGCGGGTGCGCATCGGGCTATTCATTGTATAACCCAATTTGCCATATTGGTGAATCTATCGGTGAAATTCATGCCAACAGGCCAGGGATCGTTATTCATGTCCATTACAGGCGCTTCAGGGCATCTTGTTCATGAAACTTCCATCGGCGGTTCCGGTAAGGTGCTGCAATGAGCATGCCCTCCACCTTTCGAGCCGTGATCGTTGTTGGTCTTTCCGGAACCTGGACACTTGCCGCGGCAGCGATGATTGACCCGCCGGCGTCAACGGCCGCCACAACGCCAGCGGCAGCCACGGCGCCTGCCGCCACCGGTGCTGCTGCAGCACCCGCCGCGACTGCTCCTGCCGCCGCACCCGCGCCCAAGACAGCAACCGTTGAGCGGGGCGCGCTGGAATTGATCATTGAACGACCGGGTCGCGTTGAATCATCGCGCAGCGAAGAAGTGCGCTTGGAGTTGGAGGCGTTCAGTGGACCGGTCACTGTGAAGGACATTGTTCGTCGTAATGGTGCGGTGAAGGCGGGCGACGCATTGGTGATGCTGGAAGGGAAGGAATTTGAGAAGGGGCTTGAGGACCTTCGCGTCCAGGCCGCGGAGACGCAGCGACGCTTGGTCATGCAGAAGGAAGAACGGGCGATGCAGGTCCGCCAATCAATCGCTGCACTGGAGCGGGCCACCCTCGCTTCGGATTTGGCGCAGCAGGCTTTGGAGTTGTACCGCGACTATGAATCAAAGAAGGGCCTGGAAATGGCAGAGTTGGGTTTGAAGGGCAGCCTTGACGGTTTGCGCGACAACCAGGATGAGCTGACGCAGTTAGAGAAGATGTACGCCGGGACATCGCTGCAGAGTGAGACTAAGGACATTGTGCTTGAGCGCGCGCGCCGCGGCGTGGAGCGCGGTGAGATCTATGCAAAGTTTGCACGTCGCGACAATGAGATCTTTAAGGCTATTCGTGCGCCGAATGATGCTCGTCGAGTTGAAGATCAGGCGAAGTATTCCAAATTAGAGCTCGAGAGCGCACAACTCCAGCAGCGTTTAGGTGAGATCCGTGCTGAATTAGATATTGCATCTTCCGCCCGTGCGCTCCGTGATATTGAGCGGCGCCTAGTGAAAATGGAAGGCGATGCCGCGCGCTTGAATGTGAAAGCACCTACCGATGGCTATGTAGTGGTTCGTGTGAAGGATGTGGGCGATCAGGTTCAGCCGCGCCAAGAATTGGCGCAAGTAGTCGATCTGACAAAGTTACGCGTGCGCGGCACTATGAACGCCGATGCGCTGCGCGTGATGAAGCAGGGTGATGTTGCCGCTGTTTGGTTTCCATCGCGCCCCGAGCTTCGTGGCGAGGCAGTGGTCGATGAGCTCGTCGTTGTTGGTGCACCGGAAGGCGATGGCGCTGCGTTCCCATTTGTTGCATCGTTGCGCAGCGTTGATGGAAGTGTGTTCCCGGGCATTGAGGCGCGCTTGGTGATTCGCGGAACCCTGGCCGATCGCGTCCTTGTGCCCAGCAAAGCCATCAAGCAGGAGAAGGGGCGATTCACCGTCAAGGTGCTCGTGGGCGAAACGCAAACCGAGCGCGAGGTTCGCGTTGGTGCATCGGACGGCACCAAGACTGAAGTTGTTTCTGGGTTGCAGGCGGGCGAACAGGTGGTGATGCCGGATGCATGAGTCGGGAGTCAGTAGCCCCATGAATACGCAGCGCACGGTGATTGCTTTGCTGATGCAGCTGCGCGCTGCCGCGGCGATCGCATGCATAACAGCGATCGTCGGATGCACGCAGCATGCGGCAACACCCGCCGCGCCATCCGATGTGGGAGCGATGAATGCGCAGTCCATGGTTGCGGAGCAGCCGCAGACGGATCCAGCCGTAGTCACCGCACCGACGCCGCAGCAGGCAACCACCGCCACGCCGCCAGCGCTTCGGCCAGTGCCGGATCCGCAGCGCTCCTTAACGCGCACCCATGCGGCGCAGGCGCGTGGGCTCGCTTGGACCTTGGCGAATCAGCGTCCCGACGGAAGCTTTGGCACGTTTGAAAGCCCGCGCGCGCGAGAGATTTATCTTGACACACAAGCGAGTCACCGGGCATTCCACACCGCTACCACGGCGTTAGTGTGTTGGTCGCTGGTGGTGCCTGCGCGCACCGATCCTGCATGCAGTGCTGCGCTCCTCCGTGGATTGACGTGGCTTGAAGCGCAGGGTGAAGTGGGGCGCGCATCTGGAAATACCTTCTACAGCATTTGGGCGCACACCTATCTCTTGGAGTTGGCGTCTGCCATTCTTGCTGACCCTGCCCGCACCGCGGACCATCAAGCGTGGCGCACCATCTTGGAGCGTGAAGTGCAGGTGGCCCGCCGTGAGCAGAGTGTTGAAGGCGGCTGGGCTTACTACGACTTCAACCATGTCGGACAAAATCCCAGTGGCCATGAGAGCACCAGTTTCAATACTGGCGCCATGATTGAAGCACTGATCAACGCGCGTACGCAGGGGGCAGACATTCCGGCGGGAACCATCGCGGATGCGTTGACATGTATGGAGCGAATGCGGATTCCCAGTGGCTCCTTTGCATATGGAACGTATGCCGAATTGAATGTTGCCGGCGACTACAACAAGGTTTCCGGAGCAAGCGGACGGCTGCAAGTCTGCAATTTGGCGCTCTTCCGTAATGATGCCAAGGGAACCGATGGCGAGACGCTCCTACGCGGCGTTGAGTTACTGCGCGAACGACACTTCTACATTGAGATTGCCCGCGGCCGCGTCATGCCGCATGAGGCGTTCTATCGAAACTCTGGCTACTACTATTTCTTTGGGCATTACTATTGCGCTCGGGTGCTGCAAGTGGCGCCCGCTGGCCCGCGCCGTGATCTCTTAGTGCGCTGGCTTGCTGAACAGATGGCGATCGACCAGAACCGTGACGGCAGTTGGTTTGATTACCCGCTCTATGGATATGGATTTGCGTATGCCACTGGATTTGCCATGCGAACTCTGGAAATTCTGGAGCCGATGATTGCTGAACAAGTGCGCGCCACGGGCGGCACCGGCGCCGTGCCGATGCCGCCCGCAAGTTCCACAGTCAATCCGTAACTGCGTTGGCTTCCGTTGGCTCTGCACCGATACATGTACGACGGTGTGACGAGCGAAACCAAGTCGCCGGCTGCCTCTTAGTGCTTTCTACGCCGCGACAACGCCGCGCACGCTGAAGCCGCAAGCGTTACCGCCGCGCCTGGGGCAGGAACCGTGGGGCCGCCGCCTGGCGTGTCGTACACCCACGAGGCGTATTCGCCCGCATGCCAGCCCGCGTCATCAAGCCACGCGTGCGGCGGCATGCCGCCGGTGGAAGTCAACTTGACGGGCCCGATGGTGACTGTTGAATAGATGGGATCAGTGGAGTTCGATCGCACGAATGCCACCGAGTCCAACAGTTCCTTCCACGGCAGTGTGTCCAGCGTGCCGTCGTTCCCTGGGTCAAGATCCATGCCCACGGTTCCTGCGAACGAACGCACCAGAAGGTAGGTCACTGAATCGGAGTTCTCAAAGTTCAGCGAATCGCCGGTGCCGATGCTGGCGTGGTTGCCCGCTGGATCGACGACCAGCATCTGTCCGTTGAATGCTGTCGCGCCGAAAGTTGCTTCGTGCCCAACAAACCTTCCATTGGATCCGAGCGTCCATGTGGAAAGGTCGATTGCCATCTCCACAATGCCACCGGGGTCAGTCCCGCTGTCGCCGATCGCGACGAACCAACATCCAGCGAGCGACATTCCCGGAGCGCCGTACAGCTCAAAGTATTCGTCGGTGTCAGCCCCTTGCTGATCGACACGCAGTTCGGAGATTCGCAACGAAGTTGCTGCGCTTCCGCCGCTTCCGCCACTTCCGCCGTTGCCGATCGATAGTCCAGCGCATACTGGTCCGGTGCATGCAGTCCAGGTGATCGCCGCCACCGCACACTGTGCGGCCTGTACAGAAATTCTGTGATTTCCCATGTCAATCCCTATGCGGCTAAGCCGCGAAAATCCTTGCGCGGCGCCACAGTAACCCATCGTTCCCATGGTTCTCGGAAACACCGCGGAAGTTCCCGTGAAATTCTGGGCAATTTATTGCTCACCCTGTGGATTGTGCTTGTCCGCTCATGCGTAGTTGGTGACAATGTTGCCATGTTGATCCCCATGCGACGCGCGGCTGCCATGTTCATGTTCTCGTGCATTCCGCTCGTGGCAGTTTCGGCGTTGGCGCAGTCGCAGTCCGTGCTGTTGATTCCCGACACATCCGGCGACAAGATTTGGGCGTTCAATGCCTTTGACGGCTCGGTGATTTCTAACAATTTCATTCCCAACGATGGCCGCATGAAGCAGGTCATCCAAGTAGCGCAGACGCCGCAAGGCACGTTCCTGCTTGCCGATGTTGGCAATGATCAGGGTTGCAGTGCCGATGACGCAGTGCGTGAATACTCCCGTTGCGGTCAATACATTCGCACGCTTGCCGGGCCATCGGATGGCGTTTGCAATCCGGAAGGCATCTGCATTGCGTATGGCAAGGTGTGGTTCATTCGACTCTATGACGGTGCCTTTGAGACCACCCCGGGTGCCAATGCGATTTGGTCCATGAATTACGACGGCACCGGCCTGACACAGGTGTGCGCGAGTCCGTCCTTCGGCAAGACGTGGTCGCTCTTTCCGTACAACGGCGGATTTCTGGTCGGCGACATTCTGGACCACAATCTGGAATTTGCGCCACTGAACTGCGCGACCTCCGCGCCGTTCTACACGGCTGGCCAAGGCGGCGGAACCATGCGGACGCCGCAGCAGATTCAGGTGTTGCCCGATGGCACGGTGATTGCGATGTTCTTTTCAGGATCGGCCGGAGCGTCGCTCTTCAGCCCAACCGGCGAACTGCAGGGACAGATCTCCACCCCAACCGGTCGCGGCGTCTATCCGCTTGGCAATGGGGAAGTGATGTTCTCGGGTGGTACGCAAGTGCAAGCGTTCAACCCGGTGACAAGCCAGCTTCGGACGATCGTGAACCAGATCACGCCCTTGGCAAGTTTCCGGTGGATTTCTCCCGCCACGCTCTTGCCGTGCCCCGCAGATTTGAATTGTTCCAGCACCGTTGACGGCGCTGATTTGGGTGCGCTACTCGGCAATTGGGGTTCAGCGGGAACCGGTGACCTTGACGGCGACGGCGCGGTCAACGGAAGTGACCTTGGAATCCTGCTCGGCAACTGGGGTAGCTGCGGCTAACGGAAAATCACCGCGATCGCTCCGATAGACTCGCGTTCATGCTAGTCCAGTCAATACTGAGCGCTGTTCTTTCCGTGAGCATCATCGGCACGCATGTCGGCGCTGCCACCGTGCCGGCGGTTCTCCGCGGCACTGGCCCTGCCATTGGCGACGCGATGCCTGCGCCTCTCTTGGCGACCGCCGTGCGCGAACGCATGCCGTCGTTTCGGGAAGTTGGAGTCACCTATGTAGTGGTGTTCTTCAATTCATCCGATGCGGTGAGTCGGCAGTCGCTTCCGGTGCTTGACACGTTGGCACAGCGATTTGGGAAGAAACTGGTCATCGTGGCGATCAGTGATGAACCGGTATCCGTGGTCCGTGATTTCGCATCAACTCCGGATTGGGCGCCCAAGCTTGGATTTGTGGTGGCGGCTGATCCAACTAGAAATTCGCTGCAAACGGTGTACGGGCAGGGCAGTTGGCCAACGCTCCCGGTTGCGTTCGTCGTTCGTGGCGGTGTAGTGCAGTGGCGCGGTGTGCCACTGGATCTTGACCCCATCGTGTCGGCGGTGGTGACCGATCACTGGGATATCGCGGCGGCGCAGCGAGCGGCAGAGCAGCAGCGCCTGTGGGACGAGCAGATGTCCAAGGTGGATGCGCTTGCCAAGACCGCGCGGTTTGATGAGGCGTTGGCAGCGCTCGATGGATCCTGCGCGAGCGCGATGCCGGCGCAGGCCGCGCTGTGTACGGGACGCAAATTCTCGCTGTTGATTTCCGCGCGACGTATTCCGGAGGCGTTGACGGTTGGTGCGGAAATCATGCGCGCGCCCGCCAATGAAAAACAAGCAGCGGGCATTGCGTGGACGATCGTCAATGTGGTTCCAGGTGATGCGGATGCGTTGGCATT